>JAHQVS010000004.1 GCA_019634215.1 Paracoccaceae bacterium
GTCTCTTTCGCCAAGCGGCGCGGCGTCACCATCGTGATTGTCGGCCATGTGACCAAGGAGGGGCAGATCGCCGGGCCGCGCGTGATGGAGCATATGGTCGACACCGTGCTCTATTTCGAAGGCGAGCGGGGCCATCAATTCCGGATTCTACGGGCGGTGAAGAACCGTTTCGGCGCCGCCGACGAGATCGGCGTGTTCGAGATGACCGGCGGCGGCCTCGCCGAGGTCGCCAACCCGTCGGCGCTGTTTCTCGGCGACCGCGACGAGGAGGCCTCAGGCGCCGCCGTGTTCGCCGGGATCGAGGGCACCCGCCCGGTGTTGGTGGAGATTCAGGCGCTGGTGGCGCCCTCCTCGCTTGGCACCCCGCGCCGGGCCGTGGTTGGGTGGGACAACGCCCGCCTCGCCATGGTGCTCGCAGTCTTGGAAGCGCGCTGTGGGGTGTCGCTGGCGGGGCGCGATGTTTACCTCAATGTCGCCGGCGGGCTGCGGATCACCGAGCCGGCCGCTGATCTGGCGGCGGCCTCGGCGCTGCTCTCGGCGCATTACGACACCGCCCCGCCGCGCAAAACCGCCTGTTTCGGGGAAATCAGCCTCTCGGGCGCGGTGCGGCCGGTCTCACAAGCGGCGGCGCGCCTTAAGGAGGCCGCGAAACTAGGCTTCACGACAGCGATGACGCCTAAACTGCCGCAAAGCGGCGAGGCGGGACGCGAAGGCGTGGCGGAAACTGATCAGAGCGGTTATGGGATCGCCGTCTCCACAATCGACAGCGTCGCGGCGCTGGTCGCCCAATTCTCGGACGGGGCCGCGCCGGCGCCTGATGATTTCGAAGGGTCTTAACATTACCTGCTGAAGCGCGCGCAGGCTGAGACCCGCACAGAATGGCAGCGGGGGGAGCCGCAGGGGAACGGGACGGCGCCGCGCGGCGGGAGCGAGAGAAGGATAGAGTGTGATGGATCTGACCTCCACGGATTTCGCGTGGGCCGTCGACCTGTTGGTCGTGGTGCTGATCGTGGTTTCAGCTTATTTGGCGATGGTGCGCGGGGTGTTCCGCGAGTTGTTCTCGCTGTTGAGCTGGGTGGTGGCCTTTATCGCCGCCTTCGCTTTCGCCCCCTCAGCGCGGCCGATCGTGCTTGATCTGCCGATGGTGGGTGATTTCCTGAAAGACTGCCAGCTGTCGATGATCGCGTCGTTCCTGTTCGTGTTCGGGATCGCGCTGTTGATCTCCAGCATCTTGCTCTGGCTGTTCACCGGGCGGCGCGACGGCCACTCCGTGATTGATCTGGCGGATCAGATCGGCGGCTTCATCTTCGGCGCGCTGCGCGGCTTGGTGCTCGTCTCGGTGATCTACATCGTGTATGAGCTGGTGGTGCCCGCCACCGATCAATACGCCTTTATCGAGAACGCGGCGACCATTGATTTTCTGCGGCAATCCGCCGACATGGTGCGCGCCTTCGCCCCGGACGAAGTTCCGGGCTGGCTAGAAAACCGGATTGATCAGCTGATCGGCGCCTGCGGGCCGTCGGGCGCCTGATTCAAGACGCCTCAGCTGGAGGTTAACCCGGCGGGGTCTATCTGGGGGGATATTCCGGATCGAAACCGGGCGCGCGCCGCCATAAGGCTGTCGCGCGCCGAAGACGTGAGTTTGGGAGCAGCGATGACCTCCAGCGACCCGCAGACGCCGAGCACCCCTGATGTTCCGCCGGAGTGGCGCGACTCCCCCTTCGACGTGAAGGACGCCGGCGACGCCTTCCGCGAGGAATGCGGGGTTTTCGGCGTCTGGGGCGCGAAGGACGCCGCCAAGCTGGTCGCTCTCGGCCTGCACGCCCTGCAACATCGCGGCACCGAGGCCGCGGGAATTGTCGCCTATGAGCATAAAAAGGATAATTTCTCGGCGGTGCGGCGCGTCGGTTTAGTGCGGGACAATTTTACCAAGGAGGACGTGCTGAAGCGGCTGCCGGGCCGGGCGGCGCTAGGGCATAACCGCTACTCCACCGCCGGAGAGAAGGGCGCCACCGAAATCCGCGACGTGCAGCCGCTTTACGCCGAGCTGGCCGCCGGGGGCCTCGCTGTGGCGCATAACGGCAACCTGACCAACGCCGGGGCGCTGCGCGCCTCGCTGGTGGCGGGCGGGTCGATCTTTCAATCCAGCTCCGACACCGAATGCGTGATCCACTTAGCGGCGCGCACCCCGGTCGGGCGGCTGCATGACCGCTTCAAGGCGGCGCTGCGGCAGTTGGAGGGGGCGTTTTCGATCGTGGCGCTGACCCGGGACGGCATGATCGGCGTGCGCGACCCGCGCGGCGTGCGGCCGCTGGTGTTGGGCCGACTCGGCGATGCTTGGATTTTGACCTCCGAGACCTGCGCGCTCGACATCGTCGGCGCGGCCCCGGTGCGGGAGTTGGAGCCTGGCGAAATGGTGGTGATCGACCAGGACGGCCCGCGCAGCCTGTTGCCGTTCGAGGAGCGCCCAAAGCCGCGCTTCTGCGTGTTCGAGTATGTCTATTTCTCCCGCCCAGACAGCGAGATCGGCGAGCGCAGCGTCTACCATGTGCGCGAGCGCATCGGTGAGGAGCTGGCGCGCGAGGCCCCGGTGGAGGCCGACATCGTCTGCCCGGTGCCGGACAGCGGCACCCCGGCGGCGATTGGCTACGCCAAGGAGTCCGGCATCCCCTTGGCGTTAGGTATTATTAAAAATCAATATGTTGGCCGCACCTTCATCGAGCCATCGGACCAGATCCGCAATATGGGCGTGCGGCTGAAACTGAACGTCAATCGCCCGCTGGTGGCAGGCAAACGGGTGGTGCTGGTCGACGATTCAGTGGTGCGCGGCACCACCTCGCAGAAGATCAAAGAGATGATCAAGGACGCCGGAGCCCGCGAGGTGCATTTCCGGGTTGCGAGCCCGCCGACCCGCTGGCCCTGCTATTACGGCGTGGACACCCCGGACCGCACCAAGCTTCTCGCCGCCCGCATGGGGCCTGAGGAGATGCGGGCCGAACTGGGGGTGGACAGCCTGGAGTTTATCTCCCTCGACGGCCTCTACCGCGCCTGCGGCGTCGAAGCCGGGCGTGACGCCATCGCCCCGCAATTCTGCGACGCCTGCTTCAGCGGCGTCTACCCGACCCCGCTCACCGACAAGGAGCTGGAGGAGGAGACCCCGGACCCTCGGAGAGCCGCGTGAGCCCGGGCCGGTTTGAGGGCCAGCTCGCCGTGGTCACAGGCGCGTCGCGCGGCCTCGGCTACGCCGTGGCGGAGCGGCTTGGCGCCGAAGGCGCGCAGCTGGTGGCGGTGGCGCGCACCGTTGGCGGGTTGGAGGAGCTGGACGACGCCGTCGCCAAGGCGCGGTCCGCCGCCGGTCTGCCCAGCGAGGGCGCGCCGAAGCCGGTGCTGACGCCGCTGGACATCACCGACGCGCCTGCCGTCAACCGCCTCGGCGCGGCGTTGTTTGAGCGTTTTGGCAAGATCGACATATTGGTCCACGCCGCCGCCCATTGCCCGCCATTGTCGCCGATGGCGCATGGCGGTGAGAAAGACTTCACACGCGCTTTTGAAGTCAACACGACGGCGGTTCGCTCGCTGTTGCGCTCGCTCGATCTGCCTTTGCGCCAAGCCCCTTCGCCGCGCATCGCGCATATCCATGATCCGAAACCCGATGAAAAATTCTGGGGCCCCTACGCCGCCTCCAAGACAGCAGGCCTCACCTTGATGCGCGCCTACGCCGCCGAGACGCCGTCGGTGACGTTGTTGGTCCAGACGCCACCGCCGATGCCGACGGCGCTGCGGGCCAGAGCCTACCCAGGTGAGGATCGCGCCCCCCTGACGCCCTGCGACGAAGTCGCGGAAACAATCGCCGCATCTATCGCCCGCAGTATTTCAGGCTAGGCCTCTCCTTGGGGAAGCTCCCCCAAAGTTTATTATAATTTACGCTGCGTAGCCTTCTCTAAGCCTTTTCGCAATTTTGACCAGAAATCGCCACCAATTGCGGCGCCATATAGCGGCTCTAAAGCATATTTATCTAGCTGGTGGGCGGCGCACCTCCGCCAGCCAGGATTGCCGCCGGACTTTAGTCCTCTCACGTGGACCAGCCGCAGCCAGAGCGTCGCTTGCCATACGTTTCCTGGCCAATTTCCACAATAACCTTAGTGGACATCTGTTCACATGGTTAACTCACCATCATGTGGCGCCATGTATGCCTGAAGAATCAACCCATTCTCCGTACTACGGATTCTACGGGTGCGTATTTAAGTCAGCTGATGTCTTGGATAATTCAATATAAGTGGAATTTTCCCTATATTTGAATATCAACAAACTCTCATAATATTATAAATCGAGATATATCCTTATTATTTTGATCTAAATACTTATCATCCAGAAGATGATTCAATATTGCGCCAACAACCAAAGCAGCTAAATCTTGAAATTTTCCGCTTAATAATATCGTGATTTTGAAATTATACGCGCGATATTCGTGTTTGACACTTAATCAAAGGCGTGGATATTTTGATTACTAAAGTTAATCATGAAACTTCCAACACATAAACCGGGGCGCACCATGGGGATACATTCATCATTTCAGGCGTTTTGCCTGAAAGCAGTCTTCTATTGCAAACATACTTTCACAACGCTTGCATCTTTCGCCATCACAGCCTTAACGCTGTGCGTCCCGGCAGCGATGGCTGACAGCACGACAGGCGAACAAAGCCTGTCACCTCAAACTGCCGTGGAGCAGTTGGACGCTATCGGCCGTCAGGAAATGTTGATCCATCATCTCGCCGGCGTGGCCTGCTTTGTGGCGAATGGGATTGAGCCGCTTCGAGCGAAACATCAGGCGTTGCAGGCTCATTGGGGGCTACAGGCGGCTCACGCCCGCTTACGCCACGGAGACGCCGTCCTCCGCCTCTCCCCATTGACGCAACCGGAGATCATCGCCGTTCTCGATGCTATGGAAGCGCACATGCTTTCCTCCTATCGCGCCTTCAACGGGCTGATGAACCAACGGGGCGAGGCTTTACAGCATATGGAGGATTTAAAGGATTTAAGCTGGACGCTGTCTACGCAAGCGCGGGGGGTCAACGCCCAGCTGCGCACCGCCCATCTCGAAACCGGCGTGATCTCCCAGGAGTTGGAGCAAACCATCTCCGCACTGAATGAGATGCGGGCGCTGTCTCAAGTCATCAGCAAATCATTCTGTTACTCTGCATTCGGCCAACACCCAGAGGCCTCCCTGGCCACATTTCAGCAAGCGTCAGAGCGGCTCGATGCTTTACTGGCCAAGTTTTTTGAGGGATCTGAAGATAGTGGGCTGCCAAAGCCGCACGCAGTGATGGCGCAGCAACTCTCGATTGTCTCGGGTGAGTACGCGAAGCTGTCGCCAATCATCAACGCCACATTGGCGGAAGCCGCCGCCTCGCCTCAGTACAGCGCGTTGATGCTGAACCAGAGCTCCAAGATTTTGGCTGAACTCGACAACAGCTTCTACCTGCTCGCCGCCATCCAATAGCCGTCGCGGATCGGAAGCGCTAACGCCCTCTCTCGGCGGCAGATGCAAAAGCAGGCTTTTAAACTGTTGTCCCTACTGGGCGACAGTTTTCTCCCGCTGGCCGCCCTCAAAAGCGGTATTCTGCATTGCAACTCCTGTTGAGTTTCAGCGCGAGTATTGAGTGAGCTTGGTTAAAAATAGAGAGTCCTGGATTTAGCCTAACGCACTCTCAGCCCAAAGCTAGCGTAGATAGATTTCCAAATAAATTTCTATATTTTCAGATTATTAAAATAATCGGCCAAAATTTTGGATGATTTTAGGCAGGCTTAATTCTGTTGAGTTTTCTATGTTACACGGAAGATTTCACACCAAATTTACAGGCATACAATTCGACAGAATATCCAATTCATATGTAGTTTATATCTCAGTAATGAGCGGGATTTCAAGTATTTATCCCGCTTTATCTTGAGAGATCTTTCCCTTTAGGCCATCCATTTTCTCTCCTGGCTGGTTTATTGGGGGCTCAGAAGGGGCTGGAGTCATGAGTAAAATCGCTTTGTACATATGCGGCGCTTTGGCGGCGCTGGCCGTACTGGCGCCGGTTTCGGCGCAAGCGCAAGATGTGGAGACCGTGCAAAAGGCCGCGATCCAAAAGCTGAACCTCGCCGGGCGCAAAGCAATGTTGAGCCAGAGGATCGCACAGGCGGTTTGTTTCGCCTCGCATGGCCTCGATCCGCTCAACACCAAACAACAGGTGCAACAGGCCCAATGGTTGTTTGAGATGGAGCTGGGGCAAATGCGCGACGGCGACGCCGCGCAAGGCGTGGCGGCAGAGACGGACCAGGCCGCGCTAGAGGCGATTTCCCAAATGGCCTCGCTGTGGTCGCCCTTTAACGATGCGCTCTCCGGTTGGATGGGGTGGTCTGGCGACGTTGCAAAGCATGTGACCAGCATCTACCAGACCAATCAGACGCTCGCCGAACAGGCGGAAGTGCTCGCGGGCGTGCTGCGCGACCGCTTCCTCGCAGCAGGGGCGTTGCCTGAAGACGCCGCGCAGAAGCTGGTGACAAAACATCAGCTGCGCATGCTGACGCAAAAAATCAGCAAGGAATATTGCTTCGTGGCCTATAACCATGAAAAGGCCGACTATGCGCCCGCGCTGAAAGCATCCATGCGTCAGTATGATCTGCTGACGGCGGCTCTGATTGACGGATCGCCTGAGCTGCGCCTCACCCCGGCGGGCCCAGAGGCGGCGGCGCAGTTAAACCGCGCCCGCAGCGAATACAACCGCATCGCGCCTATTCTGGAGTTCGCCGTCGCAGGTGAAGCGCTGCCGAGCGACTATAATTTGCTGGTGATGAACCAGACCAGTCTTATGCTCGCCGAACTCAACAAAGCCTCATTCAGTTTCGAGAAAAGCGCGGCGAACTGAACACCCAGGCGGCCATCGCCGCCTTATTAACGAAATTCAGACGCCTCCATCCGCCGCTAGATGGAGGCGTCTTACTTTTTGTTTTCAAACAACTTTATCACCGCATCCGGCAAGACGGCCACCATCCGCGCGCCTTCTTCGCGCCATCCCCTGCGCGACGGTGGCGCCATCCAGGCCAACGGGGCCGGCGCCAACCGTTTGAGGCAGGGGCGGCTGAGAATTGTCTTTAGGTTAACAAATTTAAATCAATAAATTTTGTAAAAAAGCAGAGGTTGAGCGGCGCCGCAGACTGGCGACGGACAGCATCCTTCAGACCTGCCGTCCATGACGGCCGGGCCGTGACCGAAGGATCGAAACAGCCGACCCGCCGCAACTGGCGATCCAAAGACATCTACACCGAAGCATCTCCAGGAAGAGGCGATGCTTCGAAAGGGGAAGGTATGAAGAAAATCATACGCGCCGTGCTGACGGCTGTGTTGACTGCCGCAGCGCTGGCGATTGCCCCCAGCGACTCCTATGCGCGCAAAGATGCGCTGGAGAGTCACGGGGAACAAACCGCTCTGATGAAATTGAACCTCGCCAGCCGCGAGGCGGTGTTCAGTCAGATTATGGCCAAGTCCGTGTGTTTTGCGGAGAATGGCCTCGTCCCGGTCGGCGCGAAGGAGAAAGTCCAGCAAGCAAAGCTTCTCTTTGACTTGATGCTAAGCCGATTACGTCAAGGCGACGCTGGCAAAGGATTGCCGCCGGAGCAATCTCCGGCGGCGTTGGCGCATCTGGCGCAAGCTGAGCACATCTGGCGGTCGTTCAGCGCCGCTGTCGACGGTTGGATGTCATCCACCGGAGATACCGGAGGCCATATAGAGACAATTTACCAAACCAACCTGTCGCTACTGCATGAAACCGCCGCCCTCTCAAACATCCTGCGCCAGCGGTATCTTGAGCAAGGGTTGATCACGCCTCAATTGGAGCGCCAGCTCGGCGCCATGAATGAGTTGCTGATCCTGTCGCAGAGCATCGGCAAAAATTACTGCCTGTACGCGTTTCACAATGAATCCGGGCAATACACCGCCACCCTGCAAGAGATGTGGACGTTTGAGGCGTCACTGTCAGATTTGGTGGAGGGGTCCGACGCCCAGCAATTGCCGCCTGCGAACAGCGAATTGGCCGCGAAATTGGAGGTGATTCGCCTGGAGTTCGATCAGATCAAGCCGGTTCTGAACTTCGTTCTGTCAGGCCAGCCGGTCCCTGAAGAGTATCATCCGCTGGTGTTGAACCAGACCAACCGGCTATTCACGGAGCTCGACAAGGCGCTGTACTTGTTTGAGGCCGCCTCCAGCGCTCACTGAATCTTGCGCTTGGCGGCCTTGCGCGCATAGGGGTTCTCTGTCGCCTTGACGATCACCCGGATCGGCGCACCGGGAATGTCGAAATCATCGCGCAGGCCGTTGATCAGAAAGCGGGTGTAGCTTTCCGGCAAGGCGTCGGGGCGTGAGGCGAACAGCACGAAGGTCGGCGGCCGGGTCTTGGCTTGCGTCATGTAACGCAGGCGCAGGCGACGGCCCGACGGCGCCGGTGGCGGGTGGCGCGCCACCTGGGTGGCGAGCCAGCGGTTGAGCGCCGAGGTGGGCGCGCGCCGGTTCCAAGCGGCGTGGGCGGCGAGGATGGCGGCTTGCAAACGATCAAGCCCACGCCCCGTCAACCCTGAGATCGCAACCAGCGGCGCGCCGCGCAGCTGCGGCAACAGGCGCTCAAACTCCTCGCGCAGCTCTTTGAGGCGGCCACCCGGAGTCTCCTCCAGGTCCCATTTATTGACGGCGATCACCACCGATCGCCCTTCCTGCGCCGCCAGATCAGCGATGCGCAGGTCCTGGGTCTCGAACGAACTATGCACGTCAAGCAGCAGCACCACCACTTCGGCGAAACGAACCGCCCGTAGTGCATCGCCGACCGACAGCTTCTCGATCTTGTCATGCACCCGCGCCTTTTTCCGCAGGCCGGCGGTGTCGAACACCTTAAACGGGCGGCCATTCCAATCGATCTCGAAACCGATGGCGTCACGGGTAATGCCTGCTTCGGGGCCGGTGAGCAGCCGATCCTCACCCAAAAGCCGATTCACCAGGGTGGATTTTCCGGCATTCGGGCGCCCGACCACCGCAATCTGGATCGGGCGGGTGGGATCGATCGCATCCTCGGCCTCGTCTTGCTCCTCCCCAATGGCTTCCGCGCTGTCGTTATCCGCAGCAAGCTCCGAAACGGCCGCGGCTTCCAGCGCCGCGAGACGGGCGGCCTCCTTATGGGCGGCGTCGAAGGCGTCGGCGATCGGCTGCAACGCGGTGAGCAGATCCTCCATGCCTTCGCCATGCTCCGCTGACAGCCGGATCGGATCGCCGAGGCCAAGCGCATAAGCGTCGAGCACGCCGCTCTCCCCAGCGCGGCCCTCGGCTTTATTGGCGGCGAGCAGCACGTGAGCGGCGCGGCGGCGCAGGATGTCGGCAAATATCTCGTCCACCGGCGTGACGCCGGCGCGGGAGTCGATCACGAACAAGCAGACGTCGGCCTCCTCCACCGCGCGCTCGGTCAAGCGGCGCATGCGGGCGGGCAGGCTCTCGTCGTCGGCCAGCTCCAACCCGGCTGTGTCGATGACGGTGAAGCGCAAATCCGCCAGCCGCCCGGCGCCTTCGCGCAGATCGCGCGTCACGCCGGGGCGATCATCGACCAGCGCCAGCCGCTTGCCGACCAAGCGGTTGAACAGGGTCGATTTGCCGACATTAGGCCGGCCGACGATGGCGAGGGTGAAGCTCATGGCCTCCTGTCAGGCGCGACGCGGCGCCGTGCTTAGCGCCAACGGCGATCCGGCTTTCAAAAGGCCGTTCGCTGGGGTTGGCGGAGAAATAGCTAGGGCAAAAATCTGAGGGCGTCAGAGCTTTGCACTAGCCCTCCCGATCAAGCCGGGCTGGATCGGAAGGGATGAACAATCAAGCTCGCGCGCGCCTCGGGCCGAAGCGCCGAGGACGCGCGCCAGTAGCTTTACTTATACGCGTGTAGATCGCCATCAGAGTCGAGGATGTAAAGCACGCCATTGGCGTAAATCGGCGGAATCGAGGATTCGCCTGGGAAATCCTCCTCGCGGCGGATCGAGCCGTCGACCGCTGAAATCTCAAACAACACGCCCTCGGAGCTGGTGATATAGAGGTTCTCGCCGACCAGAACCGGGCCGCCATAGGCGAATGGGTCGGCGCGGTTCTCCGGATCGTCATAGCGCGGCAGTTGCTTCTCCCAGGCGCTCAACCCGTCCGCCAGCGACAACGCGAACAGCCGGGCGCTTTCGGAAATGATGTAAACCGTGTCGCCCGCCGCCCAGGCGCGGTTGTAGGCGCCAATGTCGCGGGCCCAGAGTCGCCGCCCGGTGGGGATGTCGAGAGAGACCAGACGGCCGGAGACGCCGCCCGCGACGATTTGCGAGCCGGCCATGATCGGCGCCGACGACACGTCGGTGATTTGCGCCAATGCCGAGCCGCGCAGCGGCGCGCCGAGGGTTTCGGCCCACCCACGCTTGCCGTCGCTGAGGCGGAAGATGCCGATGTCGCCGGAGGAGAAAGGCGCCACCACCACTTCACCGCCCATCGCCGGACCCGCGCCGCCGAGCATGGAGGCCCCGCCTTCGATGTTGGTGACCCGCCACTTGACCTCGCCGGTGCCGACATCAAGCGCGATCAGCTCGCCGTCGCGCGCGGCTACGACCGCGACGCCTTTGGCGATCGCCGGTGCGGAGCGGAAGGGGGCGGTGCCTTGGAAAGTCCACAGCGTGGCCCCGTCGCTGGTGTTGAGGCCAAACACTTGGCCAAAGCCGGTCGCAACCACCAGCTTGTCTCCGAACACGGCGATGCCGCCGCCGAAGCCGTCACGGCTGTCTTCGTCCTCGGGGGTGAGATCGACGTCCCAGATCTCATCGCCGGTGTCGGCCTCAAGGGCCGTGACTTGCGCAGCGGCGTCGAGCGCGAAGACCCGGCCACCGGCCATGACCGGCTCGGCGGTGACGCGAGACTCGTCGTTCGAGCCGTAACCGATCGAGCTTGACCAAATCCGCTCTAATTGCAGGGACCCCTCCAAACGCCCGAGAGCGCGATTGGAGGACCCGCCGACCTGTGGCCATTCCTTCACCGACCGAGTCCCCGGCAGCGTCACCGCCCCCTTCACCTCGTCGACATTAATGGCCTGGCGGAGCGATACGCGCTCGCCGGGCAAAATCTCCTCCGGTTCGCCGAACCAGGTGTTGCCGCAGCCGGAGGCGACGCCCAAGGCGGCGGTGATCAGCAGAAGCCGCGCCGCGCGTGGAACACGGGGCGGGCAAAGGGGGAACAAGGCGGTCGTTACGGTCGCCGAGATGGTCATAAGCGGGCGTCTCCCAGTGGCTTTCCGAGAAAGGCGGTGTTCGAAAAGAGTGGTTTGCCGAATAGGTTGCGCTCCAACGCCGGGGGAATCGGGCCGACGCCTCGCCCTGATGAAGGGCTGGAGGGCGCATTGGTTTCACGTCGGGCGGCGCGCCGCCCGTCGGCGGGCGCTATTGCGTTTGAGCGTCTTGAGCAGCTTCTTCAGGCGCGCCGGGACTTGCGGCGTCCGGCGACGCACTAGCGCCCTCCTCCTCGCCTAAGGGGCCGCCCAGGGTCGCTAACAGTGTTTGCGCGCGCACTTGCACCCCCTGGGGCGCCTCTTGCGCCGCGATCGCCTCCATCAAGGCTGCGCGGGCGCCGTCGACGTCATCGAGCCGGAGCAGCGCCGCCGCCCGCAACTCCAACGCCACCGCGCGATAAGGGCGGCCAAACTCAGACAAAATCGCCAGTTGATCCGCCGCCGCCTGGGCGTCGCCGTCATCGAGACTCAGCATCGCGGCCTTAAGCAACGCCAAATCGCGGAACTTGAGGGGCAGATCGGCCTTCGCGGCGATGGCTTCATAATTCGCCGCCGCAGCCTCAATGTCGCCCGCCTCTTGCTGAGCGGCGGCGGCGCGCAACCCGGCGAGAGTGGCGGCGCCCCCCTCCCCGCTCTCGGCCAAGGCGGCGAAAGCGGCGGCCGCGTCCTCGGCGGAATCTGCGGCGAGCAGCTCCGCGCCCGCCTCCCGAGCCTTGGCGGTTTGTTGAGCCTGATAATATTCATAGCCGCCGACCCCGGCCACGA
>JAHQVS010000272.1 GCA_019634215.1 Paracoccaceae bacterium
CGCCATCGCCGGTGATGTCGTTGGTCTCAACCACATCACTGTCATTCTGTGGAGAACCAACATCCGGCGTGGTGAAGGGGCCCTGGTCGTCGGCTTCGAACTGGACGCGATACCGGCCAGCAGGCACATCGCTGAACGTGTAGGTCCCGCCTTGACCCGTGGTGGTGGCGCCGACGACCTCGCCGTCGGCATCAAGCAGCGTGACGGTCTTCCCAACGAGTGCAGTGTCGCCGTCGCTGGCTTCATCATTATCATCGACGTCGAGCTTGTAGTCACCGGTGATGGCGCCGACAAACTCCTCCACCGGCGCGTCCGGGTCGATGGTGTAGGATGACGCCGCCGCCGAGTGGTCCGTATTGCCAGAATCTTTTTGGATATGGATCTGGTCTAGCCCAGCCAGCGTCGACCGCCCGCCGATGTAAATCGTATAGGTGCCAGGGCCGGGGATTTCGAGTGTCGCGGTGACGTTGTCACCCTCTTCCTGGCCCGGTTCAGGCTGCAGTTGGAACGTGTTTCCAAAAACATACTGATCGAAGGCGCCGCTGAAGAAGGATTTGTTCCAATCACCGTCCTCACCAAACTTCACCCAGAAGTCATTATTCAGGTCGGTGCGCTCTGGCTCTTCGGCGTTCGGCTCTCGATACGCGCGCAAAGTCAGGAAATAGGTGCCGGCGGCATCCTCATCCGTCACCGTGAAGGTGTATTTCAGTGGACCGGATTGCGTCGTTCCTGCCTGGCTGATGTCGAACAGGTCATTGCCGGTAAAGGTGATGTGACCGAGACCGTTGGTATCTGGAGTGCCAGTAACCAACTGCCAATCCTGGTTCCCTGAAGCCCCCGGCAGCGCAAAAGTGCCCGCCTCGGCGGGAATCACGACAAGGCCATTCTCCATTTCAAAAATGGGATTGGCGTCGAAACCAAAAAAGTTTTCTTCCATCGCCCTAAAACTCCGCAGTCAAGCGATCGACACCCTCTCTCCGCCAGGGCCGTCGCCGAAACCAATGCCATCAAACGTCCGCGCCGCTCGTTCTCACGGCTGAGACACGCCATCGCCGGACTCATTTCCCAGCAGCGCCGGACGCAATGCAAACCCCTTGCCGAACACCCCCATGTGATCGACTAACCAATTTCGGTGCGAAACTGAACGCTGATTTTGCTTAAGCGAGAGGCAGAAGCATGTCGCGAGAACAGATGCAGCCCACACGCAACGCCAGGGGTGGGGTTACATCCAAGAATACACGCCAAATACCCCCAATCACATTCACCATCAGTGATTCATCCGCGACAGTTTCTCGGTTTGACAAAGCTCTGGCATGTCGCGGAACCTGTCTCTCTTCATAACGGACGCGCCGACCGTCCGACATCGGGCCGCCTGACGGACCCACCGCCAGACGCCCCCCTTTGCCGGACGCCGATAACGGCGTCGCCGTTCGCACTGCGAAGGGAGGTCTGACATGCGATGTTTTTGCGTTCTCGGACCGGCGCAAGCCGGCAAATCCACGCTCATCAACCGGTTAGCGGCGCTGGAGTCGGCGCCGGAACGCACTGAGATCGGCGATGGTCTCGCCCTCACCCGTTTCAGCTTTTTCGGCGAGCAATGGGGCGCAATCGACTGCCCCGGCGCCATTGAAAGCCTGCACCACGCCAAACGCGCACTGCTAGCCGCTGATATCGCGGTGATCTGCGTCAAGCCGGACCCTGAGAGCGCCGTGCTGGCCGCGCCCTACCTCCGCGCCGCCGAGGCTTCAGGCACCCCGAGCCTTCTGTTCGTTAACCGCATGGATGAAACCAACGCGCGGCTGCGGGACATCGTCGCCGCATTGCAAGGCTACGCCTCTCACGCCATTGCGCTGCGGCAAGTGCCGATTCGCACCGACGGCGTCATCACCGGCGCGATCGACCTGATCTCCGAGCGCGCCTGGAAATACCGCGAGGGCCAACCCTCGACGCTGATTGAAATCCCCGACAGCGCCGCCGAGCGCGAACATGAAGCTCGGGACGGGCTGCTGGAAGAGCTGTCGGAGCTGGATGATTGGTTGTTGGAGGAGCTGATTGAGGAGCGCGAGCCAGCGGTCGGCCCGCTCTATGAAATCTGCACACGGGCCCTGCGCGACAATATCGTCACTCCAGCGTTCCTGGGTTCCGCCGGCCATAACAACGGAGTGATGCGGCTGATGAAGGCGCTGCGGCACGAAACACCGCCGCTCTCGGATCTGCAAAATCGGCTGGCTGTAGCTGATGATGTCGCACCGGAGCAGCTTCGCGCCGTCGGCTTCTACGCCGACCACCGCAAGCATCTGGGCAAGCTGATGTTTCTCCGCAGCTTCGACGCCGAGTTAGCCCCCGGCGCTCCCTTAGCTGGCGGCGCGCTCGGTGGCTTGGTGGAGCATACCGGCCCGATCACCCCCGGCGAGATTGTCGCCGCCGCTAAATCCGATCACCTCAAACCGGGTCACGCCTATAGTAAGACCGAGGCGCTTACACCGCCCTCCTGGCTGGCCCCGGCGCCGCCGATGATCTCCCGTGCGCTCGCGCCTATGCGGGAGGCGGATGAGGCCAAATTATCGATGGTGCTGGGGAAGTTGGCCGAGGATGAGCCCGGCCTGACAATCTCCGCCGAACCTGGCTCAGGCCGACCCGTGGTCGGCGCGCAAGGCCCTGGCCACCTGCGCGCGCTCTGTGTCAAACTCCAGGAGATTTTCAGCGTCGAGGTCGAGACCCGCCCCTTGCGCGACAGCTACCGCGAGACCCTCACCCGCCCCGTGGATGCGCATTATCGCCATAGAAAACAAAGCGGCGGCTCAGGACAGTTCGCCGACGTCAAACTGACCGTTGGGCCGCTATCACGCGGCGAAGGGTTCCAATTTGACGAGGTGGTGAAGGGCGGCGCGGTGCCTCGCAACTACATCCCAGCGGTCGAAAGCGGCGCCCGCGACGCCATGGAGCACGGACCACTCGGCTTTCCTGTCGTCGATGTCCATGTCACCTTAACGGATGGCCAACACCACGCCGTCGACAGCTCCGACCTCGCCTTTCGTATCGCCGGGAGGATGGGGGTGGGAAAGGCCTTGGCAGACGCCACACCGGTGTTGCTGCGCCCGATCCACCGCATAACGTTCCACGCCCCCTCAGACTATAGCGGCGCGCTATCGCCTATGGTGTCTTCGCTGCGCGGGCAAGTGCTCGGCTTCGAACGCGACCCCGCCGCCAATGGCTGGGACGCTTTTCACGCCCTGCTGCCGGAGAGCGCTCTGGAGGAGGTCGGCCCGGCGCTACGTTCCGCCACTCAGGGCGTAGGCTGGTTTGATCATCGCTTCGATCACTACGAAGAGTTCTACGGCAAGGAGGCTGATAAAATCGTCTCACATCGCAAGGATGAGAAAGCCGCGGCGAGCGGCTGATCTCCCGCCGCCGCGCTTATCCGAACAAGCGCGTCGGCGACATCGCCTGGGCGTAGGCCGTTCGCGCCTGCGCCTGCTTCTGAGTTTGCTCTTGCGTCGCCGCCTCGGCGTGCTCCCGCGACTCGGAAGCGTTGGAACTGTCGCTTCGTACTGGGCTCCGATCCTCCGCCACGTCGGCGTAGGCGGCTAATGGACCGCGGCCACTTTCCTCAGCGCCAGAGGATGAGTTTCGCCCACTGGCGGCGCTTTCATCTCGTGATCCTGTCGCTTGCGCATCGGCAGGAAGCGATCCTGAGACAACACGCGATGCATCAGCTTCGATCAAACCATCGAGGAAACTGCGAAATCTGCTCTCCGCCGTGGCCCGTGAAGACTCCACTGATTTCTCAGTCGAGACTTCAGGAGCACTTGTTTGCGACGCAGCGGCAGGTTTCTGAGTTGCTTGCGAAGGGTCGACGGCTTGTGGAGATTGAGTGGCAGTCCGCGCCGCTAAAGCCGCCTGCGAACTAGCGCCTAACGTGTAGAAAGCTCCCAAGGCATTGCCGAGCAAGGATATTTCCCCCTTTGCCATTGCGTTGTTCACGAACCGATACTCGCTCACAACGCATAATTGTTATGTCGCACTTTGTTGGCGGCGACCGCCTCAAGCTTTGATTTTTGGCAGCATCTTTAGCATCTGCTACGAGCAATTTACTTCTCTACAATGCACTGCAATACATTACCAACGCGTAAACCCTGAGTAATCGGCTTCGGCAGCGCGCCTAATCATTGTGTAAAATGCAAATAATCAGGATTTTAGATAAATTTTATATATCCAGGACATTTGAAACGGAGGCATGCCTGAGTTCGCCGTTGGTAAGTGCAGCCAAACCAGGAGCTAGAGCCTGCTGAGTGGGCGAGAGTTCACAGAAAAGGCCCGCACACTGGCAAGCGCTGCTTAAAGCGACATGCGCACACTCGGCGAGGTGAACATAGCCTCCAGCTTCGCCTCTGCCGCCTGCGCCACTGATAGCGACACCCCCGCCGTCGCCATCGCCGCCTCGGCGTCTAGGCTGGCGAGCGCATCGTGGATGCGGGCGGGGTCGGGCGTGTCGAGCCTCAAGCTACGCAGGGCGAGACCAAGATCAGCCATGCGGTCGGTCGGCGCTCGCCGGCCTAAGCTTTCCGGCCATTCGATCAGCGCTGGCAACACCCCCTCCACCACCGAGCCATCTGCAGGCACGCTGATGCGCCAGGTCAGATCGCCCCGTGACGCGGTCAGGATCTCGCCGACATCCCAAGCGGCGCGCGACGCCGAAGCATCAATGTCATCAACTGCCAACACCCAAGCGATGGGGCGTGGACGCTCGGCGATCGCAGCACGGGTCGTTGGCGCATCGAGCCCATACCAGCGCGCGCGTCCTCGCGGCGGCGCCGCAGGGTCGATGGAGATGATCTCCAGATAGCCGGCCGGCAGCCGCGCCAACAGGTTGTGCGTCCGCATCAGCGGATGTGCGCCGCCTACGGGGAGGGCCGAACCCAGTGTCGCCCGCGCCCAGTCCGCCCCCTGGTCGAGATCTGCGGCGCCGATGACGAGATGATCAAATCGAGCTGTCATGGCCGTGGTCTATCACTCAGAAGCGGGCGGCGAAATCTCATATTGGTCACGCCGCCGCACCCAGGCCATCGGCATCGGCAGCGCAGCTTCATCCCGCCCGATCGGCGCCAGGTCCAACAATTGATAGACCCCCATGAGTGGATCGAGCCCACGGCCATAGGTTGAATAACTGTGCGCCACGCCGCCATCCTCCAATTGCAAAAACACACTGATGCCGGGCAGCTCCTCAGCGAACACGCGATCAGTGTAATTGTATCCGCCAGCGGGGCCGGGTTCACCGTTCTCAAAGGTGACGCCAAAGTCTCGGCTAAACGCCGCTTCTTCGGCGCGGACCCAGTCAAACCGCCAACCCATACGCCGACGATATGCATGGAGGGTCTCCAGCGGCCCATTTGATACACAGAGGAACGCCACGTCCCGCGCTGCAAGATGGACGTCAAGCCCGTCCAGCCCGTCCATCATCAGCGAGCAGCTCTTGCAGCCCTCGTCCCAACCTGGGCCGAACATAAAATGATAGACCATCAACTGCCGTTTATCGCCGAAGAGCTGATCCAGGTTTTTCCGGCCCTTCTCGGTTTCGAACCAATATGGCTTCTCAACCCGCACCAACGGCAAAGCGCGGCGGGCGGCGCTCAAGCGGTCTCGCGCCGCGTTGAGTTCTTTCTCCTCGACCAACAGCGCTTTACGCGCCGCCAACCATGCCTCTCGGCTGACCAGAGCTTCGGTCATGGGTTTACTTGCTGGCATGTTTCCCCCCGCTCCTGCCGCACAAGCTCGCGCATGCTCGCCAAAGAAATGCTCCAGCCCTCTCCAAAACGCGTGGTGTCTCCGGACAAGGCCTCATGCACCAGCCGTATGTAGGCGCCGCCTTGTCGCGGCTCGAAGCTGACCGAGACTTGCGACGTGGGAGTTGTCTCCACAACACCTTCCGGGGAGCGCCGCTCATGCATCCAACTGAACCTCAACAGTGTAGCCGGCTCGATCGCCAGATAGGCGCCATGCAAAGCCTCGTCGGCGCTGAACGCGAAGCGCCACAGCCCCCCGACCTGCAAATCGATTTCAGCACTGGTGAGCCGGTGCGTCGCCCGGCCGAACCATTTCGTGACTTCGCTCGGCGTTGTCCAAGCGCGGAACACCCGTTCGGGCGAGGCTGGCAACAGCCCCTCGAGGATCACCGGCGTATCGCCCGGCGGGGAGATTAAAAACGGGAGCGTCATTCGTCATCTCCTGGAGTTTCCGGGTTTTGCGCGAGATGCTCGGCCAACGCCTCGAATTGCGTACGCCAAAAGCGCTCATAGGCTTCCAGCCAGGACGCCGCCTCGCGCATCGGCGCGGCGTTCAAGCGGCAATAGCGGGTGCGCCCCCGCTTAGCGACCGCCACCAAACCGGCGTCCGACAGCACCCGCACATGTTTCGACACTGCTGTCTGCGACATGGCGAACGGTTCGGCGATTTCAGACAACGCCGTCTCCCCCTGCGCCAACCGCGCCAGGATCGCGCGGCGGGTGCCGTCTCCCAAGGCTGCGAAGGTCTGATCAAGTTGTGTCATGCCTGCTCCTGAAAACTGAACTTATTAGTTGACTATTCGAAAAAATCAAAATAGTCAACCAATCAGTTCATTTACAGGAGGCAACCATGAAACTCTACAATTTCCGCTCCCCCAACGGTTTCCGCGTGGCGGCGTTTATGATCGAAAAGGGGATCAATATCCCGAGCCAGAAGGTGGATTTGATGGCGAATGAGGGCCGCCAACCGGCGTTTCTCAGCGTTAATTCCCGGGGCGAAGTGCCGGTGCTGGAGCTGGATAGCGGCGAGCGCCTCACGGAGAGCGTCGCCATCTGCCGTTATCTGGACGCTGTGCATCCGGAAACGCCGTTGATGGGGGCGACGCCGCTGGAGAGCGCGCAAATCGAGATGTGGAACCGGCGCGTGGAGTTCCATGTCATGGGGCCATTGTCGGATTTCGGCCGCCACAGCTTCAGCTTTTTCGCCGACAAGATGGAGCAATCCGCCGAATACGCAGAAACGCTGCCGCGCACGTGGGCGAAAAACCTGGCGTGGTTCGACGCCGAACTGTCCGACGGCCGGACCTATGTGAGCGGTGACACATTCTCGATCGCCGACATCACCGGCATGGCGGCGCTGATCATCGCTGATATGTCCAAACTCTCCCCGCCCGAGGGGCTCGCGCATGTGAAACGCTGGGAGGCGGCGGTGCGCGGGCGGCCGGGATGGGCGGCCTGGACGGAGATGGCTCA
>JAHQVS010000029.1 GCA_019634215.1 Paracoccaceae bacterium
CATCCTGCAAGGCGACTTCGGCTGGTCGTTCGAATTCGACCGCCCGGTGTCCGAGGTGCTTGGCGAGTCGATCTGGTTGACGGTGATCGTCAATTTCGCCTCGCTGCTGTTCATCTACAGCGTCTCTCTGCCCCTCGGCGTGATCGCGGCGGTCTACGCCGGCAAGTGGCTTGATTATGTGATCGCCTTCTTCGGCTATATCGGTCTTGCAACCCCGAACTTTCTGTTGGCGTTGATCCTGCTGTATTACGGCAAACAATATCTCGACCTGCCGATCGGCGGCCTGATGGACCCCAAATATGAAGGACAGCCCTGGAGCTGGGAGAAGACTCAGTCTGTCCTGGCGCATCTGATCGTGCCCACCATCGTGATCGGCACCGCTGGAACAGCCTCAATGATCCGGCGGTTGCGGGCCAATTTGCTCGACGAAATGAGCAAGCCTTACGTCACCACCGCCCAGGCCAAGGGCGTCGGCCCGACCCGGCGCTTGATCAGGTATCCGCTGCGCGCGGCGCTGAACCCGTTCGTCGCCGACATCGGCAACCTGCTGCCCTCGCTGGTGTCGGGGTCGATCCTGGTCTCGGCTGTGATGAGCCTGCCGACCCTCGGCCCCGTGTTGCTGGATTCGCTGCGAAGCCAGGACCATTTCCTCTCTGGCTTTATCCTGTTGTTCGTGGCCGGGCTGACCCTGGTCGGCATGCTGGTGTCTGACATTCTGCTGGCGCTGCTCGATCCACGCATCCGGTTTGGGGCGCGAAGCTGATGCTTAACCTCTTGCAGAACGCATTTCAGGAGGTCCGCCGATGACGCCCCCTACCCCGCCGACCGGTGGCGCGCCGCTTGATCCGAACCACCATTACGTCAATCCGGCGCCCTTCGAGCCGGACAAGATCGTCGACGGCGGCGACCGCCCCGATCTTGACGCCCCCACCGGTCGCCTGATCCGCCGCCGGTTCCTAAAGCACCGCCTCGCGGTCGGCTCGCTAGCGTTCCTCGGCCTGCTGTATCTGATGTTGCCTTTCGTGGAGATGATCGCCCCTTACGGCCCGAATCAACGCCATTCCGAATATCTCTACGCTCCGCCTCAATCCGTGCATCTGTTCCATGAGGGCGAGTTCATCGGCCCTTTTGTGTACGGCACAAAATCCGAAGTCGACCTCGCCACTTTCAAGCGCGTCCATGCTGTGGACCATAGCCAAATCCACCCGATCCGATTCTTCTGCAGCGGCGACGCCTACAAGCTGTGGGGCGCCTATGAGATGAGCGCGCACCTAATCTGCCCGGCGAAGGACGGCCACCTGTTTCTGCTCGGCACTGACAAGCTCGGCAAGGACGTGTTTTCCCGTCTGCTCTACGGCGCGCGGATTTCGTTAACCGTCGGCCTGATTGGCATCGCGATCTCATTCCTGATCGGCATGACCCTCGGCGGCCTCGCCGGGTATTTCGGCGGCTGGGTGGATTGGTTTGTTCAGCGCTCGATCGAGGTGATCCGCTCGCTGCCGGAACTGCCAATGTGGCTCGCCCTTGCCGCCGCCGTGCCGCCGAATTGGTCGCCGGTGACGGTGTTCTTCATGATCTCGATCATCCTCGGCCTGCTTGATTGGCCGGGGCTGGCGCGGGCGGTGCGGTCCAAGCTGTTGGCGCTTCGGGAAGAGGATTACGTAAGGGCGGCTGAACTGATCGGCGCGCCGCCCTCACGGGTGATCCGCACCCATCTGCTGCCAAACTTCATGAGCCATATCGTGGTCAGCGCCACGCTCTCGATCCCGACCATGATCCTCGGAGAAACCGCGCTCTCCTTCCTAGGCCTCGGCCTGCGACCGCCAGCGACAAGCTGGGGCGTGATGTTGGAAGAGGCGCGCGACCTCGCCAATGTCGAGTTCTACCCCTGGATCTTAACCCCGCTGGTGCCGGTGATCCTGGTGGTGCTCGCCTTCAATTTCCTCGGCGACGGTCTCCGGGACGCGATGGACCCCTATAGCAAGGAGCATAACTAACGCCGGATCACGTCAGATCCGGCGTATGCGTCATGCCCCAATCGTAGATCGCGTTCATCACCGGGGCCAAAGCCCGGCCTTTGTCCGTCAGCTTGTATTCCGAACGCGGTGGATTGGTTGAGTATATCTCGCGGACGACGACCCCGGCCTGCTCAAGCTTCTTCAGCCGGGTAGAGAGCGTGTTGGGCGACAGCCCAAGCTGCTCCTCCAAATCGCTGAATCGCCGCGTCCCCTCCAGGAAAAACTCCCGCAGAATCAACAGCGACCATTGGTCGCCCATCTCATTGGTCGCCCTATGGATCGGGCAATTGTCGCGGCTCACGGTTTTCATACGGAATATCTAGGGCAGCAGGTTGAAAAATTGAAGCAACTTCATTTATAGAAGTCACTATCAATTTTATAGCAATCGGACTCCGCTATGCTCCTCGCTTTCCTCGAAGCCTATGTGCTCGCCTTCGCCGTGCTGCTGCCGGCGATGTTTGTGCTCCTCGCCGCCATAGGGGCTTTGGGCGCTGGGTTCACCCATGCCCGCACGATCGGCGTTTCCGCGGGCCTCGCAGCATTCTTCGGCCTTTGGTTCGCCTTGGCCTCTGCAATGGCCAAAACAGAACTGTTGATGCCGCCACCCACGCTAACCGACCCGCCCTATGTGTTGATGCTTATGATCGGCGGCGCGCTAACTCTCTGGGGCCTAGCACGCTTCACCGCCGACGGGCGCGCCATCACCGGCTCCCTAGACCAATCTCACCTGATCGGCTTCCAAATGCCCCGGGTTATGGGAGGCGTGTTTCTGATTGGATGGGCGCTGGGCGCGATCCCCTGGCAATTCGCGATCCCAGCCGGGCTGGGCGACATCTGGGCGGGTGTCGCGGCCTACCAGGCGATGCAGGCCGTACGCAGAGGCGACGCCGACGCGGACCGGCAGGTGTTAAGGGCTAACATCATCGGCCTCGCCGATTTCGTGATCGCCGTCACGACAGGGCTCATCACCTCGGAAGGGTTCCTGCATCTACTGTCGCAAGACGCGCCCAACATCATCAACCATTATCCACTGGCGCTGTTCCCAGGCTTCTTCGTCGCAATGTTCACGGCGGCGCACTTTATTTCCCTGAGCCGACTCTACAGCGACAGAACTGCTGCACAGCCTGCGTAAAAATATTACTCGGGGGGATTGGCGCTAGTCATTCTCCCCGCCTGAACACATTTGCAAAAGCACCAAAACCTTACTTGTAGAACATCTCTCCCAAACCTGAACAGTTTTTAATCACTTAAGATCAAAGCCGGGTGAAGAGCGGCGGGACAGTCAGAAAAAATTCTTTTTACGCTCAGATATTAGCCAAAATTGCATTTGCGACAGCGCTTTGATGTGTAATCTGACCCTGTTTCCAAGAGGGAGGACACATCATGGAACGCCGTAATTTTCTCCGTGGCGCCGCGCTCGCAGGCGCGGGCGCCACGCTTGCCGCACCAGCAATCGCCCAAGATAAGGTCGAGTTGACCATTGTTTCCACTTGGCCGCGGGACTTTCCGGGCCTCGGCACCAGCGCCCAGCGCCTCGCCGCGCGCATCCAAGAGCTGAGCAAAGGCGAAATCGCCGTCACCTATTTCGCCGCAGGCGAGAAGGTCGGGGCCTTCGACAGCTTTGACGAAGTCGCATCCGGCAACAGCCAAGCCTACATCGCCGCCGACTATTACTGGAAAGGCAAGCATCCAGGCTGGGCCTACTTCACCGCCGTGCCGTTCGGCTTCACCTATGTGGAGATGAACGCTTGGTTGAACTTCAAAGGTGGTCAAGAGCTTTGGGACGAGATCGCCGGCGAGTTCGGCCTGAAATGTCTGCCTTGCGGCTCCACCGGCTGTCAGATGGGCGGTTGGTTCAACAAGGAAATCAACAGCGCGGACGACCTTAAGGGTCTGAAGATGCGGATTCCGGGCCTGGGCGGCGACGTCATGGCCAAGCTTGGCGCTTCACCGGTGTCGCTGCCGGGCAGCCAGATCTATGAAAACCTGGTCTCCGGCGCGATCGACGCCACCGAGTGGGTCGGCCCGTACAACGACTACTTCATGAAGTTCTACGAAGCCGCCAAATTCTACTACTATCCGGGCATGCACGAGCCGGGCGGCGCGCTCAGCTTCGGCATGAACCAAGCCTTCTGGGATGGCCTGTCGGATGCGCACAAGCAGCTGATCGTCGCCGCGACCCGCGAAGAGCATGCGCTGCAGATGGAAGAGGCCAACGCCAACAACGGCTCCTACCTGAAGCGGATGATCGACGAGAACGGCGTGGTGCTGAAAGAGTTCTCCGACGAGATCTACGACAGCTTCGGCGAGGCGGCGGACGAGGTGTTCGAAGAAGCGCGCTCACACTCGGATCTGGCGGCCAAGATCGACGACAGCTTCAGGGCTGCGCGGGCGGAGATTGGCGGCTGGATGAAGCTGGCGGATATCTCCTACTCCGTGAAGCGCAACGCTTATCTCGACATTTAATCCGGTGGCGCGCCTCGCTCTCTCCTGAGCGGGGCCGCCTGCGGCTTTCGAGACACGTTAACGTTCTGCGACGGGACGGGACCCTGGTTCCGCCCCGTTTCTTGCAGGCGTCCACGGCGCGTCGCGTCGCGACCCTTATAAATTTTGAGATGTGCCCATGAACGCTGTCGCCGACACCACCCTCAGTTCAGCCGAGACGCCGGCGGACGCCCCCGCCTCAGAGTCCCACGCAACCCCCGGCGGCGCGCTGTCGGCGGGCGTGCGTCTGTTCGGGTGGCTGAACCTGTCGCTGCTGACGGTATTCCTGATCAACAATGTATTGACCTATAGCTTTGATTGGCCGGGCTCAGACGCCGCCTTGGCCGGCGAGGGCGGGGTGTTGGCGACGCTCCAGCTCGGCGCCTACGTTGTGGCGGCGCTGTTAACGATCGGGTATGTGATTGGCGACGCCTCTCGAACGCTGCGCTCCGACGCGAAAATAATCCATAACGCCAATGCTTTCCTGATCCGAGCGGCCTTCTGGGCGGTGCTGCTGATCGGTGTGGTCGACGCCGCAATCTCCTTCCTTCGAGTCGAAGGACTGCTGGAGGCCGTGGTCGGCCCAGAGATGACGACCAACCTCGGCCGGCCGCAATATCGGGGCCCGATGGTGCATGTGCCGCTGATTTTCATCGGCGTGGCCATCGCCGTCGTCACCCGCACGTTGGGCTTTATCTGGCTGGCGACGATGATCGTCTTCGCCGAACTGTTGATCGTCATCACCCGCTTCGTGTTCTCCTACGAACAGGCGTTCATGGGCGATCTCGTGCGGTTCTGGTACGCCGCCCTGTTCCTGTTCGCCAGCGCCTACACTCTGTTCGAAGACGGTCATGTGCGCGTCGACGTGTTTTACGCAGGCTTCAGCCCGCGCGGCAAAGGCATGGTCAACGCCGTCGGATCGATCCTCCTCGGCCTGACGCTCAGCTGGACTATCATCGCCATCGGCCTGGGCGGCAAGGCGGCGATCATCAATAGCCCGGTGATGAACTTCGAGGTCTCTCAGTCCGGTTTCGGCATGTACATCAAATACTTGATGGCTGGATTCCTGGGCCTATTCGCGGTGTCGATGATGCTCCAATTCGTCAGTTATTTGATGGAGGCGACGGCGGACTACCGTAACGAGGCCGGTCGGCGCGAAGCGTCTGGCGACGCCGCGCACTAACCTGTTTCGGACGGCTGGAGCCGCCCAATACCCCTTCCGCCCTTGGGGCGGACGTGTAGCAAGATTGGTGTTGATCGATGGAACTACTCTTCCTCGCCCTGTTGTTGTTCCTCATGGCGTTTGCACTGGGCTCCGGCTATCCGGTGGCGTTCGCGCTGCCAGGGTCGGCAATCATCACCATCGTCCTGGCGGCGGCGACCGGATATTTATTCGCGGGCGACACCGACGCCTATTTCGCCCAAGGCGGCCCCGGGCAATGGCTCAGCGCCGGAGTCACCAACCTGCGCGGGGTGTATTGGGAGGTTGAGCGCGACACCCTGATAGCCATCCCTCTGTTCATCTTCATGGGCATCATGCTCCAGCGCTCGAAGATCGCCGAGGATTTGCTCGTGACCATGGCGCAGCTGTTCGGCCCAGTGCCGGGCGGCCTCGGCATCTCAGTGGTGTTCGTCGGCGCGCTACTGGCGGCGACCACCGGCATTGTCGGCGCGACTGTGGTGGCGATGGGCCTGATCTCGTTGCCGGCGATGCTCCGGCAGAATTACTCCCAGCCTCTGGCAACCGGTGTGATCGCCGCCTCCGGCACTTTGGGGCAGATCATTCCGCCCTCAATTGTGCTGATCATCCTCGCCGACCAGCTCGCCAGCGCCGTCGACCAAGCCGAGACCGCACGCAAAATATTGCATAAGGAAAGCACCGGCGAGCTGAGCATGCCGTCCGAGTTCAGCGTCGCCTCCACCAGCGCAGGCGACATGTTCCTCGGCGCCTTTGTCCCTGGTTTGGTGCTGGTCGGCCTCTACATGGCCTATATCCTGATATTCGCGCTGATTAACCCCAAGGCCGCCCCGGCGGTCCGCCATGAGGGCGAGTTCAACGTCGCGTTCTGGCGCAAAGTAGCATTGACCCTGATCCCGCCGCTGGCGCTGATTTTCCTGGTGCTCGGCTCCATCATCGCGGGCGTCGCCACTGTCAACCAAGCCGGTGCGATTGGCGCTGTTGGCGCAACCATCATGGCCGGCTACCGCCTGCGCGAAGGCGAGAAAGGCGCATTCACGCCAGCGTTGATCGCCTTGGTCTCGGTGGTGGCGGTGTTCGTGGTCGCCACCAACTTCAACACCAACATCAAGAACATCACAACCGACAATGACGCGATGGGCGTCGGCCTTGCTCTCGGCGGCGTCGCCGGGCTGATGGTGGGCGTCGGTTGGAGCTTCTGGCGCACGCTTCAAATCGACGACACGCTGAAGGGGGTGATGATCGAAACCGCGAAGACCTCCTCGCTGGTGTTCATCATCCTGCTCGGCGCCGCGATGTTGACCTCGGCGTTCCGCGCCTTCGGCGGCGAGGAATTGGTGAAGGAGTTCCTCGGCTCGCTGCCCGGCGGTTTCTGGGCGCAGTTCGTGATCGTGATGGCGGTGATCTTCGTCCTCGGCTTCTTCCTCGACTTTATCGAGATCGCCGTGGTGGTGGTGCCGATCGTGGCGCCAATTCTGCTAATGGATCCGAGCGCCAACATCACCGCTGTGTGGCTGGGCGTGATGATCGGGCTGAACATTCAGACCTCTTTTTTAACGCCGCCCTTTGGCTTTGCGTTGTTCTATCTGCGTGG
>JAHQVS010000273.1 GCA_019634215.1 Paracoccaceae bacterium
CACATAGATCACCCGCTGACCCATCAGCGCCGAGAGGCGGATCGCTGGGCGGCTGTAGTCGGAGAACACCAGGAAGGTGCCGCCATAGGGCGCGACGCCGCCATGCAGCGCCATGCCGTTCATCGCCGCCGCCATGGCGTGTTCGCGAATGCCGTAGTGGAGGTAGCGGCCGGAAAAGTCGCCGGCTTCAATCACCTGCAACCCGTCGGTCTTGGTGTTGTTGGAGCCGGTCAAATCAGCCGACCCGCCGATGGTCTCGGTCATGATCGGGTTGATGATTTCGAGCGCCATCTGACTGGCCTTGCGGGTGGCGACCGCCGGTTTCTTCTCAGACAGATCCTTTTTGAAGTTCTTGATCGCCGCAGACAGCCGGGCGGGCGGCTCCTGGTCGAGGACGCGCTGGAATTCTTTCTGTTTGCGCTCGGAGAGTTGCGTGAAGCGCTCTTCCCAGGCGGCGCGTTCCGCCGCTCCGCGCGCGCCAGCGGCTTTCCATAGGTCGCCGATTGCTTTCGGCACTTGGAACGGCTTTGCGGTCCAGCCGAGTTTGGCGCGGGCTGCTGCGATTTCCTTGTCGCCGAGCGGCGCGCCATGGGCGGCTGCTGTGCCGCCTTTTTTGGGGGAGCCATAGCCGATCACGGTCTTGCAGGAGATCATCGTCGGGAAATCCGACTGGCGCGCGGCGGTTAGGGCGGCGTCGATGGCGTCGTAGTCATGTCCGTCGACTTCCACCGTGGCCCAGCCGGACGCGCGGAATCGATCTGCCTGATCGGTGCCGTCGGAGAGCGACACCGGTCCATCAATGGAGATGCCGTTGTCGTCGAACAGCACAATCAGGTTCGAAAGTTGAAGGTGGCCGGCCAGCGTGATTGCTTCTTGCGAGAGCCCTTCCATCAGGCACCCGTCGCCGACGATCACATATGTGTGGTGGTCGACGATTTTCTTGCCGTAGCGCACGTTGAGCGCCCGCTCGGCGATCGCCATGCCGACGGCGTTGGCCAAGCCCTGGCCGAGCGGGCCGGTTGTGGTCTCAATGCCGTCGGCGTGGCCGAACTCCGGATGCCCCGCCGCAGGCGAGCCGAGTTGCCGGAAGGACTTGAGCGCCTTCATTGGCATGCTCTCATAGCCGGTCAGGTGCAACAGGGCGTAGAGCAGCATTGAGCCATGGCCTGCCGAGAGCACGAAGCGGTCGCGATCCGGCCAATGCGGGTCGGTTGGGTCGAATCGCAGATGGCTCTGGAACAAGACCGTCGCGACGTCGGCCATGCCCATCGGCATGCCGGGGTGCCCCGACTTGGCAGCCTCCACCGCGTCCATCGCCAAGGCGCGCAGGGCGCCTGCCATCCGCCACTGGTCCTTATGCGTATCGCGCATATCGGTGGGTGCGCTTGCGTCTTGCGCCATTAGAATCGCCTTTCCATGTCTACTTTCGCGTGAGTGCGCGATCGGGTCTCGTTGGGGAATACGCCCGCGCCGGGAAGGGGCTGGCGGATTTGTGCCTATCGTGTGTTTTGGGCGCTGTTCGGGGCGAAAGCCGCCTAAAACCGCGCGGACGGACGATTTCGAACGGCTTTAGCGCTGTCAAGCGTCGAAACGGCGGTCTCGTTTCAAGCGACTGGCGCGATGGATTTTTCGCGTGTTAAGCAAGCGTCGGCGCGCAAGCTGCCGGGTCCGATCCTGGCGCAGCGCCGCCAAGGCTGAACGCGGAGTTGAGATGAGCAGACTGAACGCGGCGATTGAGCAGTTCGAGGCGGCGATGGCGCGGCTGGAGACGGCGGCGGATCAATTCTCCGAACGTCAGCGCGCTGCGACAGAGTCGGCGACCTTGGCCAGCCCGACCCCGGAGCAACTGGATGGCGGACCGGTGGCTGAGGCGTTGCGGGTGGCGGAGGCGGAGTTGACCCGGCTCAGGCTGGAGAATGACGCGTTGCGCGCCGTGGGCGTCTCCGCCGACACGGAAGCCTTTGAGCGCGCCGCCGCTGACGCTGATGCGGTCCAGTCCGAAATCGAGATCGGAGGATCGCGCCGGAGCAACGCTGCAAAGTGAGGCGCGTTTCGGCGCCGCCAGATCTCTCTCCAGGGGGTGGGCTAGCGCGTTGACAGTCTTAACGTCTTGTTTTTTAGCGCTTCCAGGGGAGCGCACTTGAGGGAGACGCCGATGGCGGAGATCGATCTTGAGATCAATGGCCGCCCGCACCGCGTCGGGTGCGGAGAGGGCGAGGAGATCCGGCTGCGCGCCCTCGCGAAGATTGTTGATACACACGCCCGGGGGCTGGCTCTGCAGATGGGCGTGTTCTCAGACGCGAAGCTGTTCTTAATGACTGCGCTGACCATCGCTGACGAGCTGGCCGACGCCCAGGACCGCATCGCGACGCTGGAGGCGGCGGCGCCGCCCTTTGCCTCTACGGCGACCTCAAATGTGATGGCCAATGGCCGGGAGGCAGATGGTTTGGCCGCGGCGGCTTCTGATCTGGAAAGGGAGACGGCTGAGATCGAGACTCCCGCAGCGCCGCCACACTGGCCTGACCCTGAGGTCGAGGAGGCGTTCGCCGAGCTGTTGAGTCAGGCGGCGGAGCGGCTCATCGTCATCGCCGATCGCATTGAAGCCGCCTAAGACCGATGCGCATTCACCACAGGCGCAATCGCCGATATGGGCGGCGCCAGGACGCTGATTCACTAACCGCCGCCGTTTCACTCCGACTCGCGACTCGGATGGCTGCATGCCATCCGGCGCCAAAACCGGCTTGGGGTTGTTTTCAGAGGCGGTATGAAGCGATTTGAGGCGTAGCTCTTTGCGTGCGGGGCGACGGCGCCGTATATTAGAGGCGGCGGTTCTGTCCGGTTCGTGGGAGCTTGACTTCCGGGGGCCTTAAGTTTTCTTGCGGGGGCTGGCGCTGGGTCGATCGTGGTCGGCTGCATCTGGTTCCCACCTGGTTGTCCAGGTCTGCAGGAAGCAACTGTTCCCACGGCCATGACGGTTCCGCCACTGCCATCGGTTATTGGACAGCTTCAGCGGCGCCTGCCCGCTCGTAAGCCTCGGCCTCCGCTGCCGCTTCCGTGATCGCTTCCCATGCCAGCAGGATCGAGGCGTGACGGTTTTTATAATCGCGCGCCGGGGTCAGCACTTTCATTTGAGCGAAAGCCTCACGCGGTGGCTCCCCTTCCTCCTTGAGCAGCGCCTTGAGCTGATCGCGGGCGGCGGCCAATTCCGCCGGTGTTTTGCCCAGGGCCTCGCCGCCCAGAATCGCCGCCGAGGCTTGGCCGAGCGCACAGGCCTTAACGTCCATGCCAAGCCGGGACACCCGGCCCTGAGCCACGTCGACGTCAATCGTCACCGTCGACCCGCACAGCGGTGAACGCTTCATGACGCTGGCTTGCGGGCTCTGTAGCCGCTCGCTGTGCGGAATATCCGCCGCTAGCGCCAGAATCTGCTGCGAGTAGAGTTTGATGAGGTCGGTGTCGGCCATTGCGTCCTCGAGACTGCGCGTCATATCCAGAGCAGAGGTAGCGGCGCAGCGGCTCTCGGGGAAGCCGCGTAGCGTCGAATTGTCCATTCACTGCAGAAGAATATAGGAGACGTCCGATGTCTAGCGACGCGTCGGGGCCGGATTTTGATCCAGAGAGCTTACGCTTCAACGCCGACGGGCTGCTTCCCGCCATCGCCCAGCAGCATGACAGCGGCGAGGTGCTGATGCTCGCCTGGATGAACGCCGCGTCGATACGGGAGACGCTGTCCGGCGGCCGGGTGGTGTATTGGTCGCGCTCCCGCGCCGAATTTTGGCGCAAGGGCGACAGTTCTGGCCATATCCAACAATTGGTGGAGATGCGCTTTGATTGCGACCGGGATTGTCTGCTGCTGTTGGTGGATCAAACCGGCCCCGCCTGCCACACCAACCGCCGGAGTTGTTTCTTTACGGCGGTGCAGGCGCGGCAGGGCGGAGGATGGGACGAGGTCGAGACGTCGTGAGAGCGGGCGCGGTTATCGCACCAACCGCGCCCGCTGCCCCAACGTCGTCGGCTTCACCAGGGCTTCGAACGCCGCCTTGATTTCAGACTCGAAGGTGGCTTCGAAATACATGCCCGGTGAGGCGCATTCTTGTAGATTTTCCGGAACGTCATCAAGGTCGCCGCTGACAATGTTAATGTTGGAGACCGGTATATATTTTGTATAGATCACGCCAACTTGAACATTCTCACTCTTTAATTCATTACAATCTTCTGCATTGAAAATACGGCGATAGCGTCTGGTGCCCCGGAAAAAACTGGCGACGCCATCCGTCACAAGAACGACGACAAGGTTGGCGTTGGAGCCTTCCAGAATCTTTTGATCCACTGTTCGCTTCAGCTCTTCGAAGGCAAATTCGGGATCGGTTGTGTATCGGTTGGAATTGTTAAACTCGGTGGATTCCCCGGGGTTAAAGGGCTCCAGTTGCAGCTTTTTCTGTTGGCCAGGAGCGGTCGCCGTTCCTTGATCCGGGTTATTCAGCCCAGGTGCGGTTTGTGTGCCAATGCCATTATCCCTCGCGATATCTATTACGTCGCCCTCTATGACCGGTTCCGGGGAGAGGTTCAGCGCGAAGTTATACACCTCGAAATTTACAGTAGCGCCAGTCTCAGTTGAGCGTTCATTGCCAGCGATGATGGCGTTCTCAAGCGCATCGGTCGCCGCGTCGATGCGGAAACGGACACCATTCGCCACGCCATGTTCGTAACGCGTCACCGGCTGGCCATTAATGTACATCGGGTGTTCAATGACCCTGTTGCCCGAACTGTTTTCGTAGGAGACATGGCAAGCGAAGGCGCAGCCCTGGAGGTCCTCCAAGTTGTCCTGGTCGTCTTGGGTGGCGCCCATCAGCATCGATTGTGAATTGTCGATAGCGAATATGAAGTCGACGTTTCCGTACTCTGGAAGGGTTTGGCTCGCCAGAGAAGATGTGGTGATTTGGACGTTGGCGAGGCCGGCGCTGTTGAGCGCTAATAAGCTCCAAGTCAACGAACGGGGCGCCACCTCAATCTGCACAAATCTTGCGTCGGCGCCATTTTGCGCCACGAGCTGCTCTATCTCTTCCGAGCTGGCGTTTGGGGCGGGCATGCCGGTCAGAAACTGAATTTTGCTGAGCTCAAAACTCTCGCCCCCGCCCGTCGCGTACATGGCTTTCTCTGCGAGGGCCTCGCTGTTGATGACATTTCGAGCGCGCGTGATGGCGTCATCTTCACCGTCCAACTCGACGGCGGCGGCGATGCTGATGCGATCGGCGAAATGTTGGAGGCGGGTATGCTCAATGTAGAGTCGGCCTGCGTCAAACATCAGGCCGATAAAGCCAAAGCATATTACCGACATGCCGAGCACGATGACGTAGACAGCGCCATGTTCTTCGACCGCATAGCGTGAAAAAAGCTGCTTCATAGGTTTCCGCCGAGTATGCCAAGCCTTTCGGGGCGATTTTCACCCGCCCTGAATCAACATTGCATACTGTAATATGTGTTGGCGTAGTCTCAGCGTACAGTTTCCTGAACCGCTGGCCTCAAAAGGCCAAGGGTGAAGGCTGTGTGTTTTTTTTGCCACTTCTCCTGCTTGGGAGAAAGCGCTTGTGTGTTTATCCCTTTGGCGCGATTTTCGTGGCGATCAGGTCAGCTGTTCAGGCAAGATGTGTTAGTTCATCCGGCCGGTTAGCACCTTACTGCACCAGTCTGGTGCGAACGTCCAATCCACCAATGGGTTGCACCAACTGTTCAAATGCTTCGAAGATGTCTTCTTCGAATGTCGTTTTGAAAAACAGATCACCGGAAGCGCAAGCTTGCAGGTTGGGCTCAATTTCTGAAATGTCTCCAGAAAAAGTACCAAGGCGCCCCGCCGGCAAATACTCCAGATAGATCACTGCGATATCAACGCCCTTGTTTTTGAGCACATCACACTCTTCTGGGTTGAACACACGCCGGATGCTGCCGCCTGAACGCAGATAGCTGGCGACACCATCAGTAACAATGGTCAAGAGCAGTTGGTCGCTTGGCTCTTTGTTGAGAAGCTTATTGTCGAGTTCGCGGGCCAGCTGCTCGAACACAACCTCAGGGTCCGTGGTGTGATCGGTTGCGGATGAATAGATGTCCTCGGCGGGTTCCGGCATAAACACCTCAAGTTTGAGGGGACCGGAACCGCCTGTAGAGACAGGCTCGTCTGAAAGGTCGAGGGCGAAGGTGCGCACGTCGACATCGATCCTGGCTGATGTGACGCTTCGGAGCGCATCAATGCGGATTAGGGCGTCATTCAACGCATCTTCGGCGGCATTTAAGCGGAACCGCACGCCATTTTCCAATGCATGTTCATAGCGTGTTTGTATTGTCCCGTTCGGGTCTTCTACAGGTTTGTGTCCAGCGCCTACGGGGTCATCGACGTAATTGACGCCGTCTCTTTCATACCGGATGTGGCAAGCGAACGCGCATCCGTGTAAATCGGTCAACTTATCGACGTCAGCGGCGGTCGCGCCAATCAGCATGGATTGCGAGACGTCGACTGCGAACATGAACTCCAAATTATTCGTGCTGTAAGTCCCGCTATTGCTCGCAACCGCTTCGGCGCCGAATTCCATGTTGGCCAGAGATGTAGAGTATGCGCCGAGTAAACTCCAAGACAAATGGCGTGGTTTAACAGAAACGGCTACGAAACTTGCTTCCTGGCCTTCATCGGTTTCCCCAGTGTCCTCGGCATTTTCTTCACCAGGGAGAGTTTCTAATTTTATCCCTGGGTGGCGTGTATAAAATCGAACGGCATCAACTTCAAAGTTTTGGCCATCGCCTGAGGTGTAAAGCGCCCTCTGGGTCAACACTTCACTGTCGATCACCTGTTGAGCTCTGGCGATCGCGTCCTCTTTGCCGTCCAGCTCGACGGCGGCGGCCAGGGCCGTGCGGTCCACGAAATGCTGCAAGCGAGTGTGTTCGATGTAGATGCGCCCTGCATCGAACATCAACCCAATGAACCCGAAGCAGATGATGGATGTGCCAAGCACTACCACATACACCGCGCCCCGCTCACTTGTGAGGTAGGAGGAAATCAGCTTCTGCATTTACACCATCAACACACTAACGCGTGCGTGACGGCCTGAGCGCCCGTACGCACTGGGTACACATGCGTAGGTGTGATGAGTCCTGAGATGAGTTTCAAGCGCACCGTTAACGATGCGGCTGCGGGCTTAATCCATTTTCTGGAGGTGTTGTCTTTCTAACGCAAAGCAGGAGAAGGACGAACAATTTCGTTTAAACGACGTTGGCGATCAATTTCACGCCTATTTCGGTTGATTAGTGTTTGTTCGCCGCGAGAAAGTGATGGGGATAATTCGCGTCTATTGAGACGGCGATCCGCAGCATCATAGCGTCTACGTAAAGCGTCCTGCCGCGCGCCTCGGCGGTTCAAGAGGCCGCTGGGCGCTGGGGGAGATGCGATAATATCGGTTTTATCCCTTCTATCCAGAGCTGGCGCGCCGCTGGGGGCGCCCTCTAACGCGCGCCGCAGATTATCGCGCCGCCCAGAGAGGAAACGTCCGGCGCCATGCTCGGCGCGGTAGGCCTTGAAGTCCGGCGCATTAGCGCCTGCGGCTCGGCACGCCGCAGCGGCCGCCTCGGCGTCGCCGAAGGGATGGTCTCGGACCGGTTGGCCCGTCAAACCGTCACGATAGCCGCGCGCCTCCCAGGCCGCGCCGCACAAACGTCGTGCTTGATCGGCTGAAACATCAACTGGATCGGGGTCCGCGTTGGCGCTGGCGTTGGCGGCGAAGGCGAGCCCAAGGACGATGGCCAGAGCGACGCTGAGGCCCGTTCGGTGCGAACGGATAGGGCGAAGTGGCGGGGTTATGGAGGCGCGGGATGTGTTAATCATGATGAGTATTTAGGCGCGGCGCTCGCAAATAAAACGCCGCCGAGTTTTGAGTTATTGCGCCGCCTTTTGCGCCGCCTTCAGTAAGGCGCGGACGCCTTTGTGCTCCGGCGCCAGCGCCATCGCC
>JAHQVS010000274.1 GCA_019634215.1 Paracoccaceae bacterium
AGGCCCTCCGCCTCACGCTGCGCCGCTTCGCGTTCCGCCTCGATCTCTTTTCTCAGCCACTCAGGATAGGCCTCCAATGGCGGCTCGCGGCCATAGAGCGCCCGCATCATCACGTCACGTGCGATCGGGGCCGCCGCCTTGGAGCCGCCGCCGCCATGCTCCACGACCACCGAAATGGCGTAGCGCGGCTTATCGACCGGGGCGAAGGCCACGAACAGCGCATGATCGCGCAGCCGCCAGGGCAGCTCCTCGTTCTTGCGCACGCCTTTCTCCCGTTCGGCGCGGCTGATGCGGCGAACCTGAGCGGTGCCGGTTTTACCGGCCAACTGAAAGTTAGGCGCCGCGATCCGGGAACGATACGCAGTGCCGCCGGATTCGTTGCTGACCGCGTCCATGCCCTCGCGGACCACCCGCAAATGCGCCGCTGAGCTGCCCAGGGGCGGCGGGACCAGGGTGGGAACCGGCTCGCCGTTCACCGCCCGGATCAGCCGGGGCGCCACCTGTTCACGGCCATTGGCGATACGCGCGGCCATAACGGCCAATTGCAACGGCGAGGCCAACACATAGCCCTGGCCGATGCCGGCGATCAGGGTTTCGCCGCCATGCCACCGCTCGCCGATGCGGCCTAGCTTCCACTTGCTGCTGGGCATCACCCCGCTGGCGAGGTTGGGAATTTCCAGGTCGAATTTTTGCCCGATGCCGTAGCGTGTCGCCACTGCGGCGAGCCTGTCGATGCCGACGCGCTTGGCGGCTTCATAGAAATAAACGTCGCAGGATTTTTTGATCGCATTCTTCATGCTCATGGCGCCGTGCCCGGTGCGCTTCCAGCAGTGAAAATCGCGGCGTCCGAGACGGGTTTTGCCGGTGCAGCGCACCTTCTCCTTGGTGGACATGACCCCGTGCTCCATCGCCGCCAGGGCGGTGAGCATTTTAAAGGTGGAGCCGGGCGGATAGGCCCCGGCCACCGCCTTGTTGCGCAACGGGTCGTGATCATCGTCGCGCAGGGCGCTCCAATCGGTTTGGCTGATGCCGAACACGAATTTATTCGGGTCATAGGCTGGCGCCGAGGCCATGGCGAGCAAATCACCGGTCCACACATCCATCACCACGACCGCCGCGCTCTCGCCCTCCAGGCGGCGCATGGCGTAATCTTGAAGCGCAGTGTCGATCGTCAGCTCGAGATCGGCGCCGCGCAGGCCCTCGTCACGCTCGATCTCCCGGATTTCCCGCCCGGCGGCGTTGACCTCATAGCGGCGATGGCCGGGGATGCCGCGCAACGCCGCTTCTGCGGCTTTCTCGACGCCGTTTTTGCCGATACGGGCGCCGGGCAGCTTAAGGCTCGGGTCGTCGCGGGGGTCGCGGTCCAGGTCGCGCTGGTTCACTGCCGAGACATAGCCAATCACATGGGCGACCGGCTCAGCATGCGCCGCCGGGTATTCCCGCACCCAACTGACTTCCGGGACCACGCCGGGCAGCGCCGGGGCGTTGGCGTTGAGGCGAGCGTATTCCGCCCAAGTGAGGTTTTCCTTCAGCATCACCGGTACAAAGTCGCGTTGACGACCGATTTTGCGCAGCGCGCGGTCCAGTTCGCGTGGGCTGATCTCGATCAGCTGGCGCAGGCGGGTGATGGTCTCCTCCAGATCCGCCATTTGCTCGCGGATCAGCCGCACTCGATAATTGTGGCGGTTAACGGCTAGGGCGGCGCCGTTGCGGTCGAAAATCTCCCCGCGGATCGGCGCCACCGGGCGTTGATTGATGCGGTTTTCCTCGGCCTGAATGGCGTAGGCGTCGCTCTCAAGCACCTGGAGCTGATACATCCGCCATCCGAGTGCGCCTGCGATGGTGGTCTGGGCGCCGAACAAGGCCAGCGCGCGCCGGGTGAATTGGCGACGCCGTAGCCGTTCGATTTCTTCACTCATGCCGTTCGCCCATCGCCGCAACAATCTGACCGGAGGATAGCGCGCCAACACGGCGAACTCTAGGCCAGCGGGTATCGCGCGAGAGGCGGCGGCGAGTCGTTAGGCGATCAAAAGCGCGTCGCGATCATGGCGGCGCCCGAGGCCGAACAGCCACAGCCTCAGACCCGCCGCCAACGGCTAGGCCAATATGGCGGCGAGGGCGCGCAAGGCCATGTCGCTCAGGGTCGGCGAGGGCGCGAAGGTGACCGTCAACGCCGCCCAAATGCACAGCTCCACCGCGAGGGCGGCGGCGGCGAACAGCAGCCATTCCAGCCAAAACGCCCGCCGCGCGCGGTTCTCAGCGGCGACCCGCAACGCCTCGGTGGCGGCGAGCAGAATCAAGGTCTCGAGCCCGATCGGACCGGCACGCAGAGCCTCATAGGTCAATACCAACAGGAACACCGTCACCCGAGGGAGCGCCTCCTCCCGGCGTGCGCACCACAATGCAAGCACGACGAACAGCAGGTTCGGGGCTGGCCAATCGGCGAAGCGCAGCCCGACCGGAACAAGCCCGATCAACGCGGCTACGCCGCCAACCAGAATCGGCGTCAAATAGGCTAGAGGCCCGATGCGAGGGGTCATAAGGCGCATGCCATGGGATCAGTTCGCCCCCGTTTGGGGCGCTGATGGCCGCAGGATCAAGCCAGGTTGCGGCGTTTGCGTATCGCGGGCGGCGTAACGCACCTTCACGAACAACAACCGGCGATAATCCGACGCCAGAGCGACGCGGGGGGCCCTGCCGTCCAGGGAGGCCACACGTCCCACCAATAAGCCAGAGGGGAACACGCCGCCATCGCCAGAGGTGATTACACGATCGCCCACGGAGATCGCCTCGGGATCAAGCAGCGCTTGCAGGTTCGGACGGTCGCTGTTGTCGCCTTGAAGCAGAGCGCGGACCCGAGCTTCGCCGATCAACACCGGCGCCCGGCTGGTGGCGTCGGTAAGCAGCAGCACCCGGGAGGCTTCCTCACCCGCGCCGACGACCCGGCCGACGAGTCCGGCCTCGTCCATCGCCGGAGCGCCGTCGGCGACGCCGTCGTCGCGGCCGATATTCACCACCACGCTGCGCTGATACGGGCCGCCGGAGGCCCCGATCACATCGGCGGTGACGAAGGAGAGCTGCGGCGGCAGCTTGGCGTTGTTCAGGGCGCGCAAACGGGCGTTTTCCTCCTCAAAACGATGGGCGGCGTCGCGCCAGCCGGACATCCGCCGCAGCTCCCGGCGCAGGCGGGCGTTCTCGCTTTGCAGGTCGGCGTAAGATTCGAGGTCGTCGAATAGCGCGCCGATGGCGTTGCCGCCGCCAGCGAGCGCTTCGATTGTCGGCGCCGCCGCATCCATCAGGCTGGCGCGGGCGGCTTGCAAGCGGGGGTTTTCGGTGCGCCAGAGCACGAACAGCAGAAACGCCGTCACCAACATCACACCGAAGAAAATCAACGTGGCGTTCTTGGCGAGCCGGGGCGATAAAAAGAAGAAGGGAAAGCCGAAACGCATGCGCGCGCACCCTGGTTGCTCTGTGAGGGGCCGGACGTCGCGCCGCGTGGAGGCGGCGCGCTATTCCGATAGCACTTCGCGCAGGGTGTTCAACTGCTCAAGCGCCATCCCAGTGCCGAGCGCAACGCAGGTGAGCGGGTCCTCGGCGACAGTAACGGGCAGGCCGGTTTGCAGCCGAATCGCGGCGTCCAGATGAGACAGCAGCGCGCCGCCGCCGGTCATCATGATGCCGTTCTCAACGATATCGGCGCCGAGCTCAGGCGGCGTGGTCTCCAGCGCGTTGCGCACCGCTTGGATGATGGCGGCCACCGGCTCGGCCAAGGCCTCGGCGATATGGGCTTGGTTGATCTCGATTTCCTTCGGCACGTGATCGACGAGGTCGCGCCCCCGGATTTCTATGATCTCGCCGATGCCGTCCTCGGGAATCATGGCGGTGCCGAATTCCTTCTTGATCCGCTCGGCGGTGGCCTCGCCAATCAACATGTTGTGGCGGCGGCGCATATAATTGATCAGCGCCTCGTCCATCTTGTCGCCGCCGACCCGTGTGGAATCGGCGTAGACCACCTCGGCCATGGAAATCACCGCCACCTCTGTGGTGCCGCCGCCGATGTCGACCACCATCGAGCCGGTGGGCTCGTCGATCGGCAACCCGGCGCCGATGGCGGCGGCGATCGGCTCCTCAATCAGCAACACACGGCGCGCGCCGGCGCGCAGCGCGCTGTCCTTAATGGCGCGGCGCTCCACCGGGGTGGCGCCGGTCGGCACGCAGATGATCACCAGCGGCGGCGCGAAGGCGGCGCGGCGGTGCGCCTTCTTGATGAAGGCCTTAATCATCTCTTCGGCGACCTCGAAGTCGGCGATCACGCCGTCCTTCAAAGGGCGGATGGTTTGGATCTTGCCAGGCGTACGGCCCAATAAAACCTTAGCCTCATGGCCGACCGCGACCACCTGGCGTCGCGGCTCCATGCGATAGGCCACGATTGACGGCTCGTTCACGACCACGCCCTTACCCTTCACGTAAACCAACGTGTTGGCGGTTCCGAGATCGATCGCCATGTCCGAGCTGAACATGCCGTAGATGCCGAACATGCGGTCCCCCTCATGGAGCCCCGGCCGGGCGTCAACAACGCCAGCCTAAGAGCAGTGAATGCACGCTGGCCCGGTTTCAAGCCAGCGCGCCGCGCCGCGATTCCGCCGCCGATGGGCGCGGCGCAGTGCGCGTTTAGCGCTTATGTCTCGCCTGCTTAAGGCGCTTGTGAGTCGCTCGGCCGATCTGGCGCGGATTTTTGGCGGCGCACCAGCAATTTATTCAACGCGTTCACATAAGCGCGCCCCGAAGCGACGATGGTGTCGGTGTCGGCGGCCTGACCTGTGACGATCTTGCCATCCTCCTCCAACCGGACCGAAACCTCCGCCTGCGCGTCGGTTCCGGCGGTGACGGCGCTGACCTGATACAGCTTCAGCCGCCCTCGGTGCGGAAACAATTCCTTGATGGCGTTGAACACAGCATCCACCGGTCCGTCGCCGGTCGCGGTGCGTTGATGCTCTGCTCCGTCGATCTCCAGCAGTAGATCGGCCGATTGCGGCGCCTCTGTGCCGCAGATCACCCGCAGGAACTTTAATTTTACCCGATCATTGGCGGCGGAGGTGGCTGCATCGTCGACGAGAGCGATGATGTCGTCGTCGAACACCTCTTTTTTGCGGTCCGCCAAGGCTTTGAACCGCACGAAAGCGTCGTTCAACGCATTGTCCCCCAGATCAAAGCCCAACTCCTTGAGCTTTTCCCGGAAGGCATGGCGGCCGGAATGCTTGCCCATCACCAGGTTGGAGTCCTGTAAGCCGACATCCTCGGGCCGCATGATCTCAAACGTTCCGGCGTGCTTCAGCATGCCGTCCTGATGGATGCCGGACTCATGGGCGAAGGCGTTTTTGCCGACGATCGCCTTGTTAAACTGCACCGGAAAACCGGTCACCGAAGACACCAGGCGCGAGGCTCGCATTAGCAGAGGCGTCTCGATGTTGGAGCCAAGTTCATAATGGTCGCCGCGCACCTTCAAGGCCATTGCAACCTCCTCCAGCGCGGCGTTGCCGGCGCGCTCACCAAGGCCGTTGATGGTGCACTCGATTTGACGCGCCCCGGCCTCTACCGCCGCCAGCGAATTAGCGACGGCCATACCCAGATCATCGTGGCAATGGGTGGAAAAGGTGATTCGGTCCGCGCCGTCGATCCGCTCGCGCAACATGGCGATGATCCGCGCGCTTTCGCCAGGGACGGCGTAACCGACAGTGTCGGGGATGTTGATGGTGGCGGCGCCGGCGTTGACGGCGGTTTGAACCGTCTCAACCAAATAGTCCGGTTCGGTCCGTGTGGCGTCCATCGGCGACCCTTGCACGTCCTCCGCCCATGCTCGGGCGTGACGGACTGTCTCGTCAATCTTGGCCAGCACCTGCTCTTTGTTCATCGAGAGTTGATACTCACGATGCAGCGGCGAGGTGCCGATAAAGGTGTGGATGCGCGGCTGTTTGGCATGGCGCACCGCCTCCCAGCAGCGATCGATGTCTTTAAAGTTGGCGCGGGCCAACCCGCAAACCGAGGCGTTCTCAACCACGCGGGCGACTTCAGACACCGCCTCGAAATCGCCCTCAGAGGCGATTGGGAAGCCAGCTTCGATGATGTCGACGCCCATTTCGTCGAGCAAGCGCCCAATCTGGATCTTCTCCTCCAGTGTCATGGACGCACCGGGCGATTGTTCGCCGTCGCGCATAGTGGTGTCGAAGATCAAGACACGGTCGCCTACCGCCGGGGCGGAATGCGTCGATGGAGCGTCGGTGTCTTGAGGGGGCGGGGATATGATGTCGGCGTTCATATTTAACTCTTCAGTCCGTGATTTTGGTCTTTACGTCTGTTTCTTGTCCCGACGACGTCGCGCATCCCCTGAACGCGCGTCGTCGGAGGGCGACGCGCTCAGGGGCGGCTAAGAAGGAGCTGACGCAGACCAACCGACATCACGTTTAAATCCCTTAGATCAGATGCTTGAGATAGGGCGTGGATCAGCCTATCAACAACGACCCTAAATTATAATAACCAAAATTCCGCCGCACCCGACCCGAGAGCGCTCGGGAGACAGGCGCTGATGATGGGCGATGACAAGGGGCGCGCCTTGCCGACGCCCCCTTGCCGAAGAT
>JAHQVS010000275.1 GCA_019634215.1 Paracoccaceae bacterium
CCCATATTTATCAATCCATTAGATTGATAAATCTTTCCAATTTTGTTTCAAGGTTGGGTAAATTATTGAGTAATTGCGCTTCCCGACATCTTTCACAAAACAAAAGTCTCTCGGAGTTCAAAGTCCTATTCCGTGGCTGCAATCACGTTTAAAAATGAATCTCGCCTGTCCGTTTCGATGTATCCAGCTTGGCGAAGGTGGAATTGGCAGGAATCATTTGGCGGGCTTCTTGGAGTAGATCGCAGCTAGGAACGTATCGTCATGCCCGAGTCAGACAACGACTTGGTTTTCTGTCGCCCCGACGCCAACGCCAACGCCGACGATAGGGCGGCCCACCCTCTTCCGATAACATACCAATGCGGCTGATGGGGTTGTGTTAGCGCCTGATGTGCAGTTAGCCGTCCCTGCCATTCGGCTAGCACAGCGCGGACCCTAGCTTTGGCGGCTTGACGTCATGAGCGTAAAGCTGACCGCGCCTGTACTGAAGAGCACCCCCAGAGTCACAATCGCTACACCCGCCATGGAGATAGGACCAAGCGGCTCCATCAAAATCAACCAACCGCCTAAAGCGGTCATGGCTGGGATCGATGCGGCGATAGCGGCGGCTGTCGTGGCGCCGAGCTTCCTTACGGTGAGGCCGAAAAGCCAGATCCCGATCACGCCGGCGAAGATTCCCTGCCAAACGCTCTGGAGGGCGAGATCAAACACGCTCGCCTCAAGTAGCGCGCCGTCGTTGGAGAAGAGCCATACGGGAATGACGATGAGCATCGACCAGCCACTGATCATCGCCGTGGCGCGCCAAGGGCTGACGCCGCTCAACTTAAAGGCGACCGTATAGAGGCCCCAGAGGAAGGCCGCGAACAAGAACAACGCATCACCTCGCCAGACGCCTGATTCAGCGCCGAACAACCCGATAGAGCCCAACAGCACGACTCCGACAGCGATCAGCATAAGGCCGAAAACGCGAGCAAATGTGAATCGCTCTCCGAGCACCACCATCGCAGTCGCGGCGACGAAGAGCGGAATGGCTCCGGGGAGGAATACGGCTGCGTGGGAGGTGGGTGCGAAGTGCGACGCCGTCATGACGAGGAGGCCGAATGGAAGTCCGGCGCCCAAAACCATGAGAGCGGCGAGTAGAGGCGATACGCCTTGCGGAAGCAACCCATGCCGAAGCCATATGGGCGCCAGCACAAGACCCGGAATCGCGTAGCGAAAAAGCGCAAGATCGATCGGCGTGAGCGTCGTCGACACGGCGTACCGGTTGGCAATCTGCCATCCGGCGCCAATCATACAAACGGCGATAGAGGCGGCCATTCCGACAAGGAGATCTCCTCGTCGGCTGCTCAGCCCCTCCGTCGACATCCCGCCCTCTTGGCACATTCTGGCAGGTATGCGTGAAAAACCGAACACGTGAACTTTGGTTTGTCACGCCGATCTTTTCGTGAAAGATCCAATCTGCATGCATTTACAATCACAGAGTAAAATCCTCAATCAGTCCAAACTTTGCAGGAGTCCCAATGCGCCCTGTCGAACGCCCAATTGACTTCGGCAATAAGCTCTTTAATCGAGTGCTTTTGGACGAAAGCAAACTCAGAAGCGGCAATTATTGGGCGGAGCTGCGCGTTTTTCTCGCAGTGGCCAAGGCAAAATCGTTTAACCGCGCTGGTGAGATGCTTGGGATGTCTTCGATGACAGTTTCCCGCCGTGTCCATCGGCTGCAAGATGTCATGCAGACTGTGCTTTTTTCATCTGGAGTTTCGGGAGTTCAACTCACTCGGAGTGGCCTCGATCTGGCGGTCCAGTTGGCGCGACTTGACATCATGCTGGTGGACATCACGCAAAACCTCATGGAAACGGCGGACGCCGCCACGGGCGAAGTGCGGGTGTCGATTACGGATGGGTTGGCGATCTGCGTGTTTGGGGGAGCGATCACACGCATTTCGGAAGAGCATCCCGGAATCAAGATCACCCTCCATACGCCAAACAATATTCAGGATATTCGAAAAAACACGACAGACATCCTGTTGTCGCTCACCGAGGACGACGGCCCGGATGTCGTATGCACACAACTCGGCACTTTACATCTCGTGCCGGTCGCCGCCACCGATTACATTCAGGAGTACGGCCAACCCAGCCTAGAAAACATTGAGGATCATGTGTTCCTCAACTCCACTCTTTACGATCCAAGCAATTCCTTCTGGCGGCCCTGGACAGATCTGACTCAACGCGGCCGGATCGCGCACTCGATCGAAAACTCGATCATCTATCTCAGCCTCGCGAAACGTGGTCTCGGCATCTCGCTGCTGTCGAATATGGTGACGTTGGTTCCCTCGCTTACCCATGTCGATCTTGGCATCGATTTCAGGCTGCCGGTGTATGGCGTCGCTCACACCGAGAGCCTGGACCATCCCGCCAAGAAGCTTGTGTTCAAATACCTGTGCGAGTTTTTCTCAGAAGAGAACCCTTGGCTGCGCAAGGAACTCACCTTTGGGCATGCGCCATCGATCTATGATGAAAGCTTCCGCTTCGCCTTCAACTTGTAGCAGGCGCCATTGGTTGAGGCTCTTTGGCTTTCATCTCAATCTGTTCTGCGTAGCTCAAGTATAGAGCAGCACTGAGACGCAGCTGCTCTGCTGTGTCCTCTGAGACGAACTCCTCCCCCAACAATGTTGCCTCTATCACCCGGCACTGGAGGCGGGTCACCTCTTGCAAATGGTCGTGCATAAAGCAGACAAGGAGAGTATCGCGCCGATGTGCGTCTGTTCTCGGGGTTCCAGGTTGTTCAACAGCCGTTTTCATTACGCTACCGCCCTCTCATCACCAGCTTCGAGGTGCGTCGGCTCGTCCCAGCGTCCCTCGATGCGCTGGATCATGTGCGCCGGCGAGTCCAGAGTGATCGCATCGCGGCGGTCAGGCGCACTGCGTTCGAGTTCGATCACCTGTTTGCCGTACCCCGAGAGCGTCACGGCGGGTCGGTTCTCCGTAGGTCGCCAGCCGTGGTGGCGTATCCAGAGTTTAGCGTAGGGTTGTGACGCGTAAGTGATAATGCGGTTATAGCCCTTCATCCCGACGTGATCATAGGCGAAGTCGAGCATCCGCTTAAGAATTCGGTCGCCTCTATAGGCCTTGCGGATAGCGGTCCGCTCGAATTGAGCGAAATCATGAAACCAACGAATGCGCATGCAACCAACTGGCTCGTCACCGCAACGCATCAGTACATGCGTCGCTTGAAAGTCGTTGCCGTCACACGCGATCTTTGTCGACAGCCCCTGGTCTTCCATAAACACAATGGCCCTAATCGCGAAGATGTCGGTCAAATCATTTTGGCATGCCGCAGTTTGTATATTTATTTCATTATCAGAATAAATGACTTTTTGTTGATTTTCGCGAGCCATTTTTCAACCCTCTATGAAGATCCAATCTCATCGCTTTCACATTCACTGAATGAATACTGCTGGGCTGAAAACTCGTAACTGAAGCCTACGGTGCTTCAGATTTGAAGCGCCTGGTTATGGAGATGTTTGATGAATGCGGAAAAAGTCCGACGATTGGCCGCGATCGTTGATGAACAACTTGAAGAGATGGCTCCGAACATAGATATGGCGACGCTGCGTCAACGTGTGCGCAAGGTGGCTGAAGCGGAAGGTTTGCTGGAGGACGAATGGTCGCCTGAAGCAGGGCGCTCTCAGCCTTGCGAGTCCAACCGTGATTGAGGGCGGATCGGTGACTGCAAACCGCTCATTGGGAAAACACCCAGAGTTCTTGAGAAAAAAACATCTACTTCAAGTATTGTTTCACGACCGCGCCCATTGATCGCCAAAACTTCCAAGTTTTCCCCACGACCCCATATGATCGGCAATCCTAAGCATTTCCGTCCATTCCGTGAGATAAGATGGGGTCGGCCAAAATCATGAGGCTCTGCCGTTTTATCTTTGGCAACGATAACGAGATCACCTCTGTAAGCATAAGGTTCTAGTCTGTCGGTTTGGAATTGGTAGAGATCGAAGCCTTGAGACTGGCATAGCTCATTTATAGGTGAGCCAGCCTGCATTACTACGGCCTTCGGGCTCTCATTGTCCGAAATTGCACCATCATCTGTAACAGTTCCAGTGATCTTCTCAGTGATATCTGGATCAACCAGTTCCGATGTGCGCCTGTTTAAGACGCGTGCGAGTTTCGCAATCGTGGCGATGCCAGGATTCTCGGACCGCCCTCGTAAAATGTCTCGGACAGCGCTCTCGTTCAGCAGAGCCGCTCGGGCGAGAGGCGCGGCACGAAGGTCTTGCTCTTTCATTATGTTGAGAAGGCGCTGCTTAAGGCGCTCAATCACCGGATCTACCATGGGCTCGCTCGACGTCCTCAACGCGGGTACGCGGATGTCGTCGGCTAGCTCAGCAAGCCGGACTTCATTGCCTTACAATAGTCGACTGTGTCCCGGTACTGCTGGTTTGAAGCGCCTATACATATTGAACACCGGTTAAATCTACTTTGGGATATCTCATGCGAACACCGCCTTATCAGCGAACATATGCGGATAATACATACTGAATATGGGGCTTTAACCCGCAAGGTTTCACCCTTAGGGTGATCTCATGAAACATAATATGAACATTTTTTATGTAACACGGTTCATCTGTGGCCGGGCGGTGTCCCATATCGCGGGCGAAACTTATTTCCCCTCAACAAGCGTGATGTTGTCTATGATGGATAAGGTTGGCCTGTGTCTGAAGGCGGCCCAAGGCTAATTTTGATGTTTCCGCCCGAAAGCTCGTCTGTTCATTCACCAGCCGCTCTGCACAACAACGTAGGACGGCCACTGGGGGATGAGAGGCGATCTAGCGCTTGTGCGGCGGCGCCGCATTCCCGCCGCGTTGGGTTAGAGGTCGCCACACAAGCGCCTCTCCAGAGAGTGGGGCGACGAAAATCAGGGAGGCATCTCTACGATGATGACGCGACGGAGCTTTGCGATCATGGCGGCGGCGAGCGCCGCGCCAACGGTCGCGCTTGGCCAAGGAACTCTGGAAGAAGGTCTAAAGTCGTTAGGTGGCGCTCTGTTCGGCGGGACCGATTCTGGCGAATCGACCTCAAGCCGAAACAATGGACTCGGCGCCGGGCTTTCGGCGGGCGAAATCGGCCTCGGCCTGAAGGAGGCCCTGACCATCGCCTCCGGGGCCGTCGTCTCGCAACTCGGCCGCACCGACGGATTTTTCGGCGATCCGGTCGCTCACATCCCTCTGCCAGGCTTTTTGAAAACCGCTCGAAGCGGCCTTAAGCTGCTTGGCCAATCTGGCCTCCTTGACGATCTCGAGTTGCGCATGAACCGCGCCGCCGAAACCGCGACGCCACGGGCCAAGACGCTCTTTGTCGACGCCATCGAAGCGATGACAATCGATGACGCGCGGCAAATTCTAACCGGCCCGGACGACGCTGCGACACGCTATTTCCAGCGCCAGATGACGCCGCCCCTCACGCGCGACTTCAGCCCCATCGTGACGGACGCGCTCGCCGAAGCCGGCGCCGTGAGAGCCTATGACGAAGCGACGGCCTCCGTGCCCGGCGGTCTCGCAGGAGCTGCGAAGACGAACCTGACAGACTATGTCGTGGTGAAGGGCCTCGATGGCGTCTTCCACTACTTCGGAGTCCAGGAGCGTGAAATCCGGCGCAACCCAGTTAAGCGCAGCACCGACCTTCTCCGGCGCGTTTTTGGCTAGCCAAGCTGCGCCTCAGTTTTGGAGCGTCGGCCCAGCAGGGCCGCCGTTCTCGCTTCAGTTTTGGACTCTGATCTGTGGTAAGGCACTTATCATTGCAGGGCCTGAACGCCAATAATACGGGCCTATCGATATGGTTAACTCAAATATTTGTCTATTTACATATATTCATTTATCAAAATAGAATTTATCAGTCATTCCTCAGATCTTGAGAAAAAACCTAAACTTCATTGAGACGGCACACAAAACTCAACAAACACTTCGTCCAATCAAGAGCGCACAGAACAGATTTGGCAAATAAAAAAATCAGACGCTGAGCATTTCAGGTCACATCAATAGAGACATTGATATAATATTATAATAAAAATAGATATAAATTTCTCAATCAGCCCAGGCGCATTTCAAAGTTTCCGACCACAACTAGAATCCCTCATTACTCCAGGGGCGAGCAAAAAATATAGGGGCTTAACAAAAATATAATCGCACTCAATTTTTGAAGTTACTCTCTGATACCAAACTTATATTTACAAATACTACCCGCTTGCAAACATGCAACAACCGCATCAACTTCAGGACTCATCACCCTCATAAACTCTTCATAGTATCATGGCGTTATGGAAAACACATTCTTTCCTGTTCAGCATTTACATTCAGGGAATGTATCAATACCGCCAGCAGGTTACGAGGCCTGTCCGTAAACAAGTCCTCAACGTTGAGCGGCATTGAACACGACAAAAGCAAGTAAACGTCGCCCAAATTGCGATGTGTAGAGGTTTCTTGCCCAATATTTACGCGGGCATGCCCCTATCAACAAAAGACATCGAGGATTAATTTTATGCTTGATCAAGCCAGCCCCTCCTCCCAACCAGATCTGTCCCAGAAAGATCATAGCGCAGCACTTTCTGCCGGTGCGTCTAACGATCAGAAAAAGCCGTGCTCAAGCGCTATTCTTGTTTGGTTGAAGTATAATGGAGATGCTTCTACCTTTGTCAGCGCCTTGGAAGCATCTAACGGGGTTGAAAATTTTCATTTTGTTGATGCACAGCGCACGCAAAATGATCCCAGCATTTGGCGTTGCCGGTTTGAAGAGACCAAGCCTGCACCGAATTTAGACCGCCGCTCCTCTGCTCTCTTGAAGCGCTTGTCTCTGATTGGCACCCGGGTGCGAGCCGAGCGGGTTTTCCAGCGGGCCGCCGCAAGCTTGGAAGGCGCTGATGACTATCAGTGGGACGGCTACACCCGGCGCCCTCTCTCCTAAGAACGGCGGAGATCCGCTTTATTTCAGCGGATCGCAAATGCCTGTCCTCTCGCTGAAAGCCCCACAGGCTTTTGGCGAAAGGCGATGATGTGCGGGAACCCATTTTATTGGATTATGCACTAAAACGCTCAGTCTCTGTTTCAATGATGCAGATGGTTTGAAAAACGTCGGACGGGCGCAGTTGGAGAGAAAAACTGCGCCCGCCCTCGGTTGTAACCGGCGTGCTGGGTATGGGTCGGGTAAACGCCGGCGGTCGGAGAGTCACCTCACCCGTCCGCCGCCGCTCCCGGCGAACCGGGATCGACCTTGACGCGTTGGGTTGGCGTCTCTGAAACCCACTATGGGTGAGTAACCTTAAAACAGCGTGAACAGCGCCCAAAACGCACACCTGTTATCAAGCATATACGATCGGGGCTCACCGTCAGCGCCGCCAGAAGCTGGGGGTGAATAGCACCAGCACGCTCAACAGCTCCAAGCGACCGAGGAGCATACCCAGCATCAACATGATTTTCGCTGAGTCTGGCAGATTCATAAAATTCCCCGTTGGCCCGATCTCCGCCCCCAGGCCTGGACCGACATTGGCCAATGCCGTCGCGGCGCCGGAAAAGGCGGTCAGAGGGTCCAAGCCGACCCAAGTGAGCCCAGCGGTTAGCAGCCCTAGCGCCATCAGAAACACGAACAAAAACGTTAAGACCGAAGTGACGACGTCCGGGCGCAACGGGCGGCCGTCATATCGAGGCGTGAACACCCCATGCGGCCGGCGCACCCGCCGCAGCTCAGCAATCAACACCGCCGCCAGCACCTGATACCGGAAGACCTTCACGCTACAGCAGGTGGAGCCAGCACAACCGCCGATCAGGCCCAGGATAAAAAACGCGGAGATCGCGAAATGCCCCCATTTCGAATAGTCGGCGGTGGCGTACCCGGTGCCAGTGAGGATCGAAACCCCGTTGAACAGCGCCTCCCGAAACTCCAACTCCAGCGGATCTTGTTCGGACAGAGCGACGCGCACGCTTGTGAGCAGGGCAACCGCCACGGCTGTGATGACAAAGAAGGCCCGGATCTGAGGATCGAAAAACAACGGCCGGGCCGTGCCATTCACCAATTGCACGTACCGTACGAATGGCAGACTTGCCGCCAACATGAAGAACACCGCGACATATTGGGCCCCGGGCGTGAATCCAGCCATGCTGGTGTCGTAATTGGCGAAGCCGCCGGTGGCGATGGTGGTCATAGCATGGCAAATGGCGTCAAACGCCCGCATGCCGAAGGCGCTGTAGGCGACGGCACATAAGCCGGTGAGAATGAAGTAAATCGAGAATATCGAGCTGGCGATCTCTGTCGCTCGCGGCAGGATCTTTCCAAACGTGTCAAAGGACTCGGATTTGAACAGCTGCATACCGCCGACCTGAAGGTTCGGCAGAAACACCATGGCGAACACGACGATCCCAATGCCGCCGATCCACTGCAACAGCGCTCGCCACAACAAGATGCCCGGCGGCATGTCATGCAGGCTGCTGAAGATTGTGGAGCCGGTGGTGGTTAAGCCCGACACTGCCTCAAACACCGCGTCCACAAGCGACGCGTCCGGCTCGCCGAGCATAAACGGCAAGGCCCCAAAGAGCGGCAGGCCAACCCAGGCCAACACCGTCAGCAAAAAGGCTTGCTCAATCGACAGCCCGGCCCTGCGACCGCGCATACAACCCAGGGTTAATGCTCCGCCGACAATACAAGTGAGTGTCGATGCAGCAAGAAACGCCCGCCAATCGGGGCTGTGATACAATGCGTCCAACATCGCCGGCGCCAGCATCGCGGCGCCTAGAGCGAGAACCATCAACCCGATCACATAGCCAACAGGGCGAAAATCGATCATGTCGGCACGTTCACGGGCAACGAACGACTGTCAACCCGAGGGCGCCCGTGAACCAGAAGACGCAGCGTAAACATTGAGCAGCGAGGCCAATAAGACCCGAAAGATCTCGTTCCGGATCGCAAATTAGCCCCCTGCCATTATTTGCGCGCTCTTTGCCCAAACAGAATTGCTTGTTGGGCTTTATCATCTTTCAGCGAGAGATTTTGGCGCTTTTCTTCGCCAAGCGCTTTGCCGCGCCGAACAGCCTCGCGCGCGCCAACCCGCTCCAACCAAGCGGAGAAGTGTGGAATCGCGGCGAGATCCTCCTCGCTCTGCCCCTGACGCGCCCACCCTTGCGCCCAGGGCCAGATCGCCATGTCGGCGATGGAGTACTCCCCGGCGACATAGTCGCGCCCCTCCAACCGTTTGTTCAGCACACCGTACAGCCGGTTGACCTCGTCGGCGTAACGGCGCTTTGCGTAAGGCACCTCTTCGGGCGCGTATTGTAGGAAGTGATGCGCCTGCCCAGCCATCGGACCAACACCGCCCATTTGCCAAAACAACCACTCATCCACCTCGACCCGCGCGCGCTCATCTGCCGGGTAGAAGCGCCCGACCTTACGGGCGAGATACTGCAGGATTGCGCCGGATTCGAACACGGATATCGGCTGCCCGCCCGGTCCGTCCGGGTCGATGATCGCTGGCATCCGGTTGTTCGGGGCGATCTTAAGAAAGTCTTCCGCGAATTGCTCTCCAGCTCCGATGTTTACGTAGCGCGTCTCATAGGGCAGGCCGGCTTCTTCCAATAGAATTGATATTTTCCAACCATTTGGGGTCGGCCAATAATAAAGCTCGATCGGTCGTTGCGACGCCGGATCAGACATGGTCGCGTTCCTTTTAACGAATGTGGTTGGTCATGACGCTAGAGATGGGCGGCGCCGACACCAGCGCCAAGCCCACGCTGTCACACAGGCCTGGAACCCGGTGTTCGAGCAAACCGAAGAAACCATGTCAGCTCTTGAGCAGCTCATCCTCAGGATCATAGGCAGCCGCCGGGCCAACCACGGCGCGGCGGCGCGAGCCGACAATCTCTACTTGAAGCTCTCGCCCATCCACCGCGCTATCGTCGGCCACCACCGCCAGCGCGAGGGAGCAACCGACTCTGTGACCGTAAACGCCAGAAGTCACCATCCCCACGGGCGCATCCTCGTCATAAACAGTGGCGAAAGCTGGGGCCTCGGCGTCGAGATCTTCCTCTCCGGGAGGATCGAGGTACAGCGTCACAGCCCGCCGGAGGGCGCCTTCCTCATGCAATTTACTCAGTGCGGCGCGGCCAATGAAGTCGCCTTTGGACAGACGCACATACTTCTCCAGCCCCATTTCAAACGGGGTGTAGTCAGAGATGGTCTCCACACCGCGCCCCCGTTGGCCTTTCTCAACGCCCATGACGTCGAGCGCCAACATGCCAAAATCGCGCAATCCAAGCTCAGCGCCCGCCTGCCATAACTGATCGTAGACAGCGGTGACATGCTCGACCGGAGCATGCAGCTCCCAGCCCAGCTCTCCGGCGGAGCAAGAGCGGATTGCGACCAGACGCGCGGCGCCAATTTCGATGGTTTGGTGGGAACGCCAGGGGAAGGCGGCGGCTGATATATCCGCATCAGTGATTTTTGACAGCAATTCCCGCGACTTTGGCCCCGCGAGTAGCATCATCGACCAAGCTCCGGTCCGATCCTCCAGGCGAATGCCGCCATCCTCCGGCAAATGCGCGCGCAACCAATCCAAATCGCGGTGGAGATTCGACGCCTCGCCCAACAACCAAAAATGATCATCGTCGAACCGCGCCGCCGCCATGGCCGACATTAATTTACCTTTGGGGCTGGCAAAATAAATCATGTCGCTGAAGCCCACCGTGGGCAGGGCCCCGGTGGTCAGGCGGCGGAGCCACGCAGCAGCGCCTCGCCCGGCGACTTCGAGCCGGGCCATGCCGCAAAGATCGATCACACCCACCTTTTCCATCAGATGCGCGCACTCACTCCCGACCTGCGCATGCCAGGGCTGACGCTCAAAATCCGCGACAGACTTGGTGTCGTCGCCAGCCAGTGGGAACCATAGCGGCCGCTCCCATCCGCCAAACTCACCAAACACCGCGCCCTTCGCCTGTAAGCGCGGATACAGCGGAGAGGTCTTGGCGGGGCGGGCTTCCGTCCAAAATCGGCCGGGCTGGCGCAAGGCGTCATGATCACGGTAGACGGCCAGAGCCCGCGTACGGGTATAGCTGCGGGTGGCGTGCTCAAGGAACCGGCGCGGATCGACGATAGAGGCGTCATGCTCAGGTTCGCCATCGACGATCCAGTCCGCGCATAATTTGCCCGCGCCACCCGCCAACGCGACGCCATGGGTGAAGCCGCAAAGCTCGAAAACACCGGGAGCGCCCGGTGAGGGTCCAATCAGCGGCTGGCCGTCCGGCGTCACAGTGAACGCGCCGTTCACCACACGCTCGACATGGGTTCGGCTCAACAGCGGGATACGTCGGCAAGCGGCGTCGATGGAGGGCTCCAACCGGACCAAATCGCCCTCAAGCTGGTGAAACGCGGGCTCAGACGCGCCGTTGGCCCCTTGAGGGCTCCAGAGCGGCACGGGCTCTGGCTCATAACAGCCGAGCAACAAGCCATCTCCTGATTGGCGCAGATAATACCCGGCATCCGGATCGCGCAGGATCGGAAGCCGCTCAGATGACTCCCCTAACTCCGAGGCGGCGTCGGTCAGGATGTATTGATGAGACACCTGAGCGATCGGCGGCACCCGTTCGCGGTAAGCGCCGTGTGGGCTGATCATCGCGCCGATGTTGCTAGCGTGACCGCCAGCGGCGTTCACGATGAACTCGCAGCGCACCTCGCCTTTTGCCGTAACCACCACCCAGCGCCCAAGCTCCCGCCGAATCGCCGACACAGGCGTAAAACGCAGAATGCGTTGCCCGAGGTCTCTCGCGCCCTTGGCCAATGCGTGGGTGAGTTGGATCGGGTCGATATGGCCGTCCTCGGGCTCCCAGAGCCCGCCTTCCAGCCCATACACCACCATGCGCGGCAAGAGATCCTTCAATTCAGCCTGGCCCACCATGCCGAGCTCAAGGCCCAATCCACGCGCCACCGAAGAGATTTGCGCGAACTCTTGCAACCGCTCCTGAGTCTGGGCCAGACGGACGCCGCCAGTGACGATATAGTCAAGCGGCGCGTTCACCTCCGCCCCAAGCTTGGCGTAGAGCGCGTTTGAGCGCGCTTGCATCCGCATCATGGTCGGAGCCGCGCTATACTGCTGGCAGTGGCCGGCTGACAGCCACGTCGCTCCAGAAGTCAGCTCATCACGCTCCAGAAGCACGCAATCGCGCCAACCACGCAGCGCCAAATGATACAGGACGGAGCACCCCACTGCGCCGCCCCCGATCACCACCACGCGCGCATCAATTGGTGGCGCGTCGGAGGTTTCACCCGGCCTTGGGCTTGAGAGCGTGCTTGCGGCGCGCTTGGCCCGCTCCTCGCTAGGGCCCCTGATTGTGTCGGTCATATCGTCTCCACCGTCGACCCCAGACATGGCGGGGATCGCGAGGTTTTAGAAGGGAAGAGACGATACTAACCCGTATTCAGCAAGATCACGACAGTCTGCGAAGACCGGGGGCGACTATCCTTCCAGGCGAAGCTCTACGCGGCGGTTGAGAGCTTCATCGACGCCGTCCGGGGTCGCAACTGGCGGCCGGGTCTCGCCAAAAGCCCTGATATCAATCTCAACGCCGGTTCCAAGCCGTCGCCGCAGGAATTGCCGCACCGTTTTGGCCCGCATGACGGACAACCTGCGGTTGAGCGCGCTGGAGCCGCTGGTGTCGGAATGGCTGTAGAGAACGATCGACCGCATGTCGCGATGCGCCACGTCGGAGATAAAGATCCGGAGGTTTGATTCGGCCTCTCGGGTCAAAGATGTGCTGCCACGCTCAAAGAACACCGCGTAATCGCCATCCACCGGACGCGCCGCAACGGCCAATTGGGCCAAGCTGGTGCGATCAAGAGGCGTGCGCACCACTGCGGCCTGGCTGATCTGAGCCGGCTTTTGGGATGGCCGGTAGCTGGTTGAATACGCGCCACCCACAAGGGCTCTTTCGTTCGCAACGGCATCTTGGACAAGAGCCTGGACCGGCGTGGCGGTATCGGCGGCGATGGTCAACTCAGGGCGATCCGCACTGACCTGCTCAGCAGCTGGCGTCGCCGGTGTTTTTGTTTCCGCAACGGCCACGACTCTAGTTTTAGCGCCGTTTAGTGTGCTCAAGGCGCGTAAAACGCCTTGGTGGCAGGCGCTGGCGATGGCGACGTGAGCGGGATCGGCCAGCTGGGACTTCACCCCACGCAACCAACATTCATAATCCGCCTGGGCGCTGGCCGCGAGTTGAGGCTCGCTCTGACGGGCGCCGGCTTTGATCGCGATCATCAAACGCTGGCGCATCGACATCGCCTCCCGCCACCGCGGGTGCGAGGTCGGCAGGCCGATCATAACCGGCTCTGGTGGCTGCGGTAGCGAAACCGCGTCGACCAATCGCGCTCGGCTCGCGAAATACGTCGCATCCTCGAAGACTTCGTTGGTGAAAGCCGTGTGCGCCTTGGCTAGGAATTGCTCTTCCAAAGCCATGGCGAACAGCTCGTGCTCCGCCGACTGAGGCGCGAGGTAGGGCCCAGTATGACGCACCCCGCCATCAACCACGGCGCATGAGGCCACCATCGAGACGACCCCCAGAGCCATCAAGGCTCGCCTGGGCCGTGATCGGAGATCTACCCGGCGCAGATCCACCAGCCGCAATGACTCCTGACGGAACATCGAGGCGGGCGGAGCGTAAGCGCGGCTCGCCGTCACTCTCTGTCGCCGGGCGCGCAATTGCGGCGGCCCGCTCTGCAAACTCCGCAAGCCCAGAGCCAATCCCAATTGCTCCTGCATCTCGTTAAAGGCCGGGCCTATCCTAGAGCGCCCTACTGGCGCCCGTTGCATCATTGTCATAACGGCGGCTCCTCTCCACCGAGCCGAGCTTTAAGGCTCGGCCGCCTCCTCCGCGCCGCGTCGCGCCTTTTAGCGCTGACGCGTCCCCGCCATCCGTTTGGAGTTCCGAGCGCTAGAAATATTTCCTCAGTGCGCTTTAACAAAAAAAGAACCCAGACCGTGCGAGGCCTGGGCTCCAATTGTGGCCGATATCATTACCAACCGGTTAACGGGCGTTAACAGCTAGTCAATCATGTGGCAAAGCTGCCTGCGGAGTTGCCGCTTTTGCCTCTCTGCGCCCGCTTTCGAACAAAACTGCGGATTTTGTAGTCCACCTTGAATACGGGCACTTTGTGCACGACGGCTTTAGTTGTCGAACTCGACCGCGACGAACCGCAGCTCGCCAGCACGGCTCAGCATCAACAAAACTGAGGCGCGTCCATTATCACGGGCGCTTTCGATTTCTTCACTCGCCTGCGAGGGGGAAGACACTTTTTGCTGCGCAACTTCAATAATGACGTCGCCAGGGCGTACGCCGCGTTCCGCCGCTGAGCTGGCGCCGTCAACCTCGGAGACCAAGGCGCCGCTCACATCGGATGAGATGTCAAACCGACGGCGTGAATCCGGCGTCAGCGGCTCCAGCACCATGCCGAGCATAGAGGCGGTGGAGTCGTCGTCCCCCGCCGTATCAGCCTCGGTGCTCTCGAAACGCTCTTCCTCTAACAACGCAATCGC
>JAHQVS010000276.1 GCA_019634215.1 Paracoccaceae bacterium
AGATAAATATTCCATCAAACCCATAGTCCAATAATATTGCTTCTCCAATAATTTTGAATTGCCCTGTGAAGAAGCGGTCGACAGGCAGTCTGAAGGTCCCCAGCGAAGTGCCATCTGTGATCCAGAGCTCCTCATTGCGAGACTGGAACACGAGTTTTTCCCCAAATGGTTCCGGTGGAGTGAAGTCCAGTATGTCTCTGGTGTTGCGGGCTAACTGGATCAGCTCGGTGCCTTCCTCGGTTCCGTCTGTAGCCCACAAGCCAACAGATCCGTTTTTATGCGTCGCAAAAAATAGAAATTTTCCCCCAACGGATTTCACTTCGGGGGTCTCACCAAATAATGTTTGTATAAACGGGCTTGAAGAGTTGAGACCCGGATGTAGGTCTTTTACCAACATTGGCTCTGCGAGCAATCCGCCTGAGACCCACAACTCTGTCCCATATTCACGGCTATCACGAGAAAAAAAAGTGATCTCGTTTGTATTCACGTAAGTAACTCCAAACCATGGCGCGACGACGCAATAAATTTAGGCAAAGATTTATCCAGATTGTTGTGCTAGTCCACCCAAAAGCATTACATGTTTTTAGTGTTATAATTTGCGTGACCCCAACATTCTCCAAGTCTAATATTTGGCCTCGACGTGCAAATGGACTGCCCCATCGAAGTGACCCGGAGTAAATGAGAGTACCCGGCGGGGTTTGTTGCGTGCCGACGCTCACGTCCAACGGTGATTTTGGGGAAGCGCGCGCCTGGAATAGGGTGGTTAGCTGACGTCTGATCCGCAAACTGGCGCCGCCGGAGATGGCCCGTTCCAGCCGACCGACGCACTGAAACGCCTGACAGCTTACGATAGGATAGCCGACATGCGAGGTTGCATGGTGTGCGTTCGGTCTGGGAGACCCCATTGGCCGCCTCCGCCGAGCGCTCACCCTTGAAATTCAACAACTTCAACTTTTTGTTGCTTGCGGCGACCTGCGTTGACGACTCACCGCAGCATGGCCATCTTCGCGCCGAAAGCGAGGACGCCGATGATCATCCTGCTGTTCGCGATGAATTTGCTATTGGTCAACGCGGCGCTCGCCATCCCGGAGGTGGACGGCGCGATAGAGCCCCGCGCCTGCGTGATGTGCGTCGAGGAAGGCCTATCGGGTTCAGAGGCGGCGATCTGTCAAAGCAACTGCGCCGCCGCCATCCTCGACATCTCTCCACAAGTAAATCCGCAGCGTGTGGCGGCTCGGTTGGCCAACACTTTCGAGCCGACAAATCTGGCGCCGCCTGGACCGACCGGCCCTGAACCGCCACCGCCAAAATTCTGATCGATCGCCTTTTTCACGCCGTCTGAACCGCACCGCCTTTGCGGCCTGCGCGGGCAGGCGATTTGTGTATCCATTCAGGATGATCGACATGTTTGACTTGCAAAGACTGAAAGACTCTCTGGCCGTGCTCCAAGGGCGCGCCGCCGCCGACCATCAGGCCGCCCCGCCCCCTGGGCCGGGGTCGAACGCCCTGGAGACTCAGGCTTTTCTGGCGCTGATGTTGCGCGTTGGGCTTGGCGCGGTGTTCGTGGTCGGCGGCCTAGCTAAGCTCTCGCGCCTGCTGTCGCCCACGGCGGCGGACGGGATTGTGGCCGAGTACATGGGGCCGCTCGGCTATATTAACGCCACCTTCCAGGAATGGCTGTTCTCCGGCCTGCTTGGGCAGGTGCTGACGCCATGGATGTTTCTGACTGCGCTCTCGGCGTTTGAGCTGCTTGCCGGACTGATGCTGATCGCCGGGCTGTTCGTCCGCGCGATGGCGGTGTTTTGGGCGGGCCTGCTCTGGACCTTCGTGGTCTCTCTGCCCGTTGTGACGACGCCGGGGGTGACGCTGGAAGCGACGACCTACAGTTCACCGGCCATGTTCGTGCAGATCCGCGACATCGCATTGTCCGGTCTGTTCGTTGTGCTTTACCTGCTTGGCTCCGGCGAGCGCAGCCTCGACGCCGCCTGGCTGCGGCGGCCGATGGCCCAAGGCGTCGATTGGGAGCCGCTAGGGCTGCTGATCCGCTGGTCCCTCGGGTTGATGCTGCTGATCGGCGGGTTGTTCAACGGCTACCATAAGGTGCCGACTTTCGGCGCCTCTGGCGAGGTGTTGGCGTTGATCGGGCTCGGGCTGATCGCAGGCGTCTACACCCGTGCGTTCGCCTTGGCCGCGTTCGCGGTGATCGCATGGTACATGCTGGGCAAGATCGCTGGCGCGAGCGATCTGCTGGGCTACGCCAACAGCGTGAAGCGTGAAATCGCCCTGGTCGCTGGCGCGCTCGCTCTAGCGATCTCGGGCGGCGGCGCGCGGTTCACCGTCTTCTCAATCTGGGCCGAAGCTGAGGCGGGCTGGAAGCGGATCAGAGCTGCGCTCGGCGAAAAGCCGAAAAACGCGAAGGCGGCCTAGCGTCTTCACTGCTCACGGCGGCGGCGCGGAAAGTCGCGCGGCCGCCATCTCGCCTCATGGTATGCGTCCGGCGAAGGCGACTTCTCGCATATAGATGGGTCGCCCAGACCGAGCGCATACGTTGCATGTCGGCTATCCTGCGGTTGATTCTGGTTAAAGATCGGGAGCCGACATTGGCGTCTCAAAAGCACTCCAGCGCTGATGACCCAAACAAGACGAACCACGGTCTCATTTAACTGCTCCGAAGCGGACAAGACAGCCGTTTGAGACTGCTATCACAGCGGCACGCATTTGTAAGGAACGCCCTCCAGCTTACTGTAAGTTTCAAGTCCATGACTCTTTAGGGTTTCGAGCTTTTCGGTACTCAAGATACCTTCAACAGTCACCGCAATCTCGTAGTGATTTTCGACGTATCGGACAATCACCCCATCAACGAGAATGCGATGTGTGTTGTAGTCATCGTGATCCGGGTTCGGCTCGACAACGCTATGTGGAATTTTTGGACTGAAACGGACGTCGTATAAATTCGCATCTACTGAATGTCCCCGTTTCCCAAACTCGGCACGATATTTCTCAGCGTAGTCATCTCGCCGAGATGAACGACTGGCTTCGGCCACCTGTTCAATACCCCACAAGTCGTTGTAACTTTCGTCCTCGCGCATCAACAGCCATCGTGTGAATGGCTTTGTCGTGGCTTCTGTCCACGAGCTTGTTTCAAGGTCAAGCTCCCATGTGCTGAGGTTTTCGACGATCTCTTTCGTGGGATGATGTGTAGCTTTGCCGCCGACGCAGACGATTTTGGATGCCGCATCATCCAGTTCGGCGCTATGTTTCCATAACCAAAATGGAGGCTGGCCCTGCGTCGCCAAGCTATGGATTGAAAAGTCACATAGGTTCAAGAAGTAAACCTGAGTGTCGTTGTGGTTTCGATCTTCGGGGTAACGTAGCCCGCCAACGATATATATTCTATCGCCAATCAGCGTCGCGCTGTGGAAATCGGTCGGTGGAAACAAATCAGTCGGGTACCCGTAGATTTCGATGGATGCGTCGGGGCGCACGACGACAACGTCGTTGTAGATGTAAAAATCGGGGTCGTAGTGGTCCTCATGCTCTCCGCCTATGTAGATGATTGTGCCGTCGCGGAGATGAGTCTCCGACTGACCGTATCGGCTAAAGCACCAACCGGGAGCGCGTTTTTTGCCTTTCCCTGCAGCCCAATGTGCGGCGTGAGGCCACGCGCGCGTTTCGACAAGCCAAGACCACACATCGTTTGTTTGAATTTCAGGGTTGGAATTGCCTCTTCTGGGTTCGCACCAATCATTGAATTGTGCGAGCACCGCAGCCGGAGCCTGAGGTTTTCGTTTCATCAATTGACTGTCGTCATCCCCGACAGTGAGTAATATTGCTTTTTTGTCTCATGCTTAACCCATTGCTCAATCCCGTGCAACTCATGCTGTTGCGAATTGGGCTTATGGCAGGTTTTGGATGAAACAATTCGGCGGCTCCTGGCCCGACTCGGCGGTCACCGTCCCAACGTCAAGGCGCCGCTTCTCGTAAACTAGCAGCCTCTACGGCCTTGAGTCAGCGTCGACCCCGCTTCACCGCCTGAACAGCATTCAGACGATGATTTTCGGCGCGATGGCGCCAAACGGACAGATCTTGGCGACTGAGCCAAGATCGCCAGCCAGCTTGCCCAATGGCGGCGCATTCGAATAATGATCATCTGTTCGTCCCGCGCTAATCTCCCCTGCGGAGAATCCACACGAGGGGGCGGGAAATGGCTCGGTTGTTCATCAGCTACAAGCGTGAGGAGCAGGACTACGCCTTCGCGCTCCGGCAATGGCTGATCGACGCCCAGGGCTGGGACGACCGCGACATCTTCGTCGACCGCGCGCATCTCAAGGCGGGCAAGATCTGGGCCGACATGATCTTCCGTGAGGCGGAGAGCGCCGAGGCGATGCTGTTCCTCGCCTCCGAGGCCTCGCTTGATCCGGAAAGCTTCTGCTACCGCGAGCTGCGCCACGCCAAGGGCACGGTCATCGCCGTCACCCTGCACGGGCTCGCCCCCAACGACGCCCGGCTGGAGCGGGCGCTGCCCTATGGGACCAAGGCGCGCCAGATCGCGGCGCTCGACGCCGGGCCCGACCTGGAGCCGTTCCGCTTCACCTCGCCGATCGACGGCGCCCCCGGCTACAAGATGCTCAGCAAACAACAGGTGGAGAGCATCGGCGGGACGCTGCGCGATCTCGGCGTCGCCCCCAACAGCTTCGCCTGGACGCCGGACGCGCTCGGCCCGTTTCGCGGGCTGGAGCCGCTGACCGAGGGGCAGGAGGCGCTGTTCTGCGGCCGCGCGCTGGAGATCCGCGACGGCGTCAAACGTTTGGAGGAGATGGCCAGCCGCGCCACCGAGCAGGCGCTGATCATCCAGGCCCCGTCGGGCGCGGGCAAATCCTCGTTCCTGCGCGCCGGGCTGTGGGGGCGGTTGCGCCGCCACGGCGCCTTCACCCCGCTCTGTATAATCCGCACCCCGTTCGGCGCCATCAGCCATCCGCAATGGGGCCTGACCGCCGGCCTCGCCGCTCTGCCCAGCGCCGCCCATTCCCACGCCGCGCTGGAAGACCGCATCGAGGCGGACTTCGCCGGGCTGCTGGCCGAGATCGCCGACGCCGACCAGGGTCAGGGCGGTAAGCGCCGCACCCTGCTCCTCGGCCTGGATCAGGCCGAGGAGATCGCGGCGCTGGAGGGCGACGCCAAGGCGGAGTTCGAGCGGCTGCTGACGAGGATCGCCGCTTTGCCGGACGAGCTCGACCTGCGGCTGGTGCTGACCGCGCGGGAGGACAGCGTCGCCGCCACCCGCGAGACGCTGATCGACGCCGGGCTGCCCGAT
>JAHQVS010000277.1 GCA_019634215.1 Paracoccaceae bacterium
GGATCGTTGCGACGCGGTAGTACGGGTTGTCTGCAACAAGCTTGTCAATCGCGTCACCCGTAACTGAGACGAGTTTCACGTCGCAGGTTGTGGTGGCCTCTTTGATCGCAGCAGCCGGGTGGCCGATCGTGTAGATCATCGCGTCGATATTGTCGTCGCAGATCTGCTTGGCCATTTCCGAGCCTTTGTACTCAGTCGCCAGCGCCAAATCGTCCATCGAGATGCCAAAAGCGTCCATGACGATTTCCATCGTCGCGCGCTGACCGGAGCCGGGGTTGCCGACATTGACGCGCTTGCCCTTCAAGCCCTCGAACGACGTGATGCCGCTGTCGCCGCGCACAAGCAAGGTGAACGGCTCAGGATGGACCGAGAACATCGCGCGCACGTCCGGGAACGGATTGTCGGCGAATTTCGACGTACCGTTATAGGCGTGGTGCTGCCAGTCGGACTGGGCGACGCCGAACTCCAGCTCACCCGCCTTGATGGTGTTGATGTTATAGACCGAGCCGCCGGTGGATTCGACCGCGCAGCGGATGCCGTGCTCTTTACGTTCTCGGTTCACGAGACGGCAGATCGCCCCGCCGGTCGGATAGTAAACGCCCGTGACGCCGCCTGTGCCGATCGAGATGAACTGCGAATGGCCAGCCGCGTGGGCGAGGCCGCCGGCCAGCATTGCGCCAGCGGTAGCAAGGCCGATGCCGAGTTTTGAGAAGATCATGAGAAGCTCCCTGATTATTGGTCTTCATCGGAAGGCGAATTGCGCCCTCTCTACTCTCCACCCTACGAAGGATTGTGGCGGAGTCACGGGCAAATATGTCTTTCAGTCGGAAAAACATCGCTCAACCCTCTGCAGCGCATGGCCTTTCCACTTCCGGGCATCGCCCTGCCGGCAGCGCATAGCGAGGTTGCACCTGCGTCAACGCGATTCTTGGCGCGTCTTTGTGCGGCTTGCTGTAGGCTAAGTGAAAATCCTCCAAGGACGCCCCGAAATGTCTCATGTCTTCCCCCGCCACACCAAGAACACGCCCCCTGTCGCCGTTGGCGGCGAAGGCTGCTGGCTGATCGACGCCAACGGCAAGCGATACCTGGATGGATCGGGCGGGGCGGCGGTGTCGTGCCTCGGCCACGGCGACCGCGAGATCATTGAGGCGGTGCAATCCCAGATGGACAAGGTGGCCTTTGCTCATACCGGGTTCCTCAGCTCCGAACCGGCGGAGGCGTTAGCAGACGCCCTGATCGCTAAAGCGCCTGAGGGCATCGACCGCGTCTATTTCGTCTCTGGCGGGTCCGAGGCGACCGAGGCGGCGATCAAGCTGGCGCGGCAGTACTTCCTTGAGATTGGGCAGCCCAGCCGGTCGAAATTGATCGCCCGCAAGCAAAGCTATCATGGCAATACGCTGGGCGCGCTGGCGGCGGGCGGCAACGAATGGCGCCGCTCACAATTTGCGCCTTTGCTTTCTGATATGAGTCATGTGGAACCCTGCTACGAATACGTGCATCGCCGGGATGATGAAACGGCGGAGGAATACGGCCTCCGCGCCGCCCAGGCGTTAGAGGGTGAGATCCTCCGCCTCGGCCCCGACACCGTCATGGCCTTCATGGCGGAGCCTGTTGTCGGCGCAACGCTCGCGGCGGTGCCGCCCGTGCCGGGGTATTTCAAACGTATCCGCGAGATTTGTGACAAGTACGGCGTCCTCCTGATACTCGACGAGGTGATGTGCGGCATGGGCCGGACAGGCACGCTCTTCGCGTCCGATCAGGAGGGGATCGCGCCGGACATTGTTTGCATCGCAAAAGGACTTGGCGCTGGGTACCAGCCGATTGGCGCGATGCTCTGCACTGGCGTGATCTATGAGGCGATAGAAGCGGGTTCTGGCTTTTTCCAGCATGGCCACACCTATCTTGGTCACCCCGCCGCCACGGCTGCCGGTCTGGCCGTTGTGACGGCGTTTGAGCAGCGAAACCTGATGCCGCGCGTTCGAGAGCAAGGCGACAAGCTGGATGCGGCCCTGCGCGAAACTTTCGGCCAGCACCCGCATATCGGCGATATCCGGGGACGCGGTCTCTTTCGAGGGCTGGAGATTGTCGAGGACCGCGCCACGAAAACGCCGTTCGATCCGAAGCGCAGGATCGCGCCAAAGGTTAAATCGGCGGCGTTTGAAGCGGGGCTGATATGCTATCCGATGCAGGGCACGCGGGACGGTGCGCTTGGCGATCACGTGTTGCTGGCGCCGCCGTTTATCATCAGTGATGAGGAGATCGGTGTTCTTTGTGAAAAGCTATCTACGGCCGTTGAGGCGGCGCTGATGTAGGATGCGGCAATTGGGTCTTTGTCGCCGTTCATGACGCTTCTAAAGCCGATTCATTCAACGCCGTCGATACGCCTCTCCTAACCAATTGCCCAGCCCAACCCACCTCTTCCGCCAAGAAGCATATGCGGGATCGAACCGCCCCAACGCGGCGGCTGGCGATCCATCCGGAAACACCACTGGAAAGAACAGCGCCGCCGCAGTCAGATCCGCGCGCGTGAAACTGTCGCCGACGATATGCCCGGTCTCAGCCATCGACGCCTCAATCTCCGCCAGCATCTCTTTGCTGATCCGCTCGGGCGCCGATGGATCGGGATAGGCGGCGGCCAGCATCTTGCGGAACTTCGGCGCCGCCATGCGCATCACGGCATTGGCATACAGCCACGCCTTTGGCCCACGCGCGCCCGCCAAGAGAAGCCGCGCCATAGACGGCGGATCGCGCAGGAGGTCAGTGAAAAGCGCGGCCCGCAACACGCCGCCAACCTCGTCCAGCCGATCCTCCCAGGCCCGCGCCTCGTCAGACACCGTCCAGCCCGGCGCATGGTCCGCCTCAATCCAGTCGAGAATGGCGGCGGAACCCGCGATTATCCTGCTGTCCACCTCCAGCACCGGCACAGATGTCTGGCCGGACAGCGTCATGATCTTTTTTGCATGCAGACCGGGCCAATGGACGCGCGTCTCATACTCAACGCCCGAACAGTCCAGCGCCCACTGCGCCTTTTCGCAAAAATTCGAAAACGGGAAGACGTGCAGCACAGGGGTCATGGCGAGCTCCGATTTGAAATATGATATCCAACATATGTAGATTCGAATATGATCGTCAACATATACAAGGAGAGGGCCGTGGGTTATTCCAAGGAACACATCGCTGCGACGCGCGCGCGGATCGTCGAAGCGGCCGGGCGCGTCTTTCGCCGGAACGGGTATGAGGCCGCGAAGATCGACGCGATCATGGCCGAGGCCGGCCTGACCCGCGGCGGCTTCTATGCGCATTTTCAGTCAAAGAAGACGCTCTTCGAGGCGGTGATGGCGGAACGGTTCGACTTCACCAATCAGATCGACAGGCTGAATGCCGCCGGGCTGACGGGGCCAGTCGCCCTCGCCAAGGCGGGATCGGAATATCTTCGCCATGATCGACGTGACACGATTGGTGAGGCGTGCTGCATGGCCTCATCCGCTATCGACGCCATGCGCGCGGGCCCCGTGGCGCGGGCGGCGTTTGGCGGGCAGTTACGTGATCTGGCGGAGCGGGTCGCCGCCAATGGGGTGGAGCCGCCTCTGCCGATGCTCGCGACGGCGGTCGGCGCCCTTATTCTGGCGCGCGCTTCAGATGATGAGCTGGCCGCAGAGGTGCTTCGCGACGCGTTAGCGGCGCTTGAGGCGTCGCTAGTCGAGTGAAGGCAGCAGGAGCGTTCGGCTATCCCCCAAGGAACAGCCGCCCAACATCAGGGTTTTCTAGAAGGTCATCGCCCTTGCCCGCGATCGCTACCTCGCCCGAGACCAACACATAGCCGAGATCAGCAAATTCGAGGCCCTTCTTGGCGTTCTGCTCGACCATCAGGATGGTTTTACCCTCCACCTCTTGCAGGTCACGGAGGATATCGAACACCATGTCGATGAAGCGCGGCTCAAGCCCGATAGAAGGCTCGTCGACCAGCAGAATTTCGGGGTTCATCACGAGGGCGCGGCTGATCTCTAACAGCCGCCGCTCGCCCCCCGATAGCACCTTGGCCTGATGCTTCCGGCGAGCGGCGAGACGGGGGTACTTGTCGAAGACCTTCTCCGCCGCCTCTTTCGCCTCGGCAGGCTTGTCTTTCAGAAAGCCACCCATCCAGAGGTTTTCCTCGACCGTCATGCCAGGGAAGACTGACTTGTCCTGAAGGATATAGGCGATGCCTGCTTCTTTCAGCTTCGACGACGGGCTCATCGCGCCAATCTCGCGTTTGTTCGCGCCGTCGCCGATCCGGATCGCACCAGAGAAGATGTCGTTGAAACCGAAGATGGCGTGCAGGATCGTCGATTTCCCCGCTCCGTTCGGCCCGATCAGACACAGCGACTGCTTGCGCGCGACGTGGAGGTTGATGTTGTGCAGGATCTCCATCCGGCCATAGCCGGCGTTAAGATTATCGATACTGAGATAGGGGTCGTTACCTGCGAGATTCAGAAGGTCCTCATTAGAGACATCCTGCGCAATCGCCGCCGCCTGTGCAGTAACCGCCTCGACGGAAATGACCGTCTCGACAGCGCCGCCGTGATAGCCGCCTGCGCGTTGCTTCTTGTCGTCTTCACTCATCAGTGCGCCCCCAGATAGGCGTCAATAACGCGTTGATAGTCTTGGATGTCGGCGGGCGTCCCCTCGGCCAGCATCTGACCATGTGCGAGGCAGTAGATCTTGTCCGCCATGTTCATGATGACCCGCATATTATGCTCGATGATGAAGAGCGTGATCCCGAACTCGGTGTTCGCCCGTTTCAGCCGGTCGATAAGGCCGTTGATCAGCGTCGGATTAATACCCGCAGTCGGCTCGTCCAGCAGCAGCACCGTCGGCTCATTCATAAGCGCCATGGCGAATTCCAGCAGCTTTTGCTGGCCGAAAGACAGTGACCCCGCTTGCAGGAACCGCTTTTCGTAAAGCCCAACGAACTCGAGGAATTGCTCCGCCTTGTCGCGGTCGGATTTGGTGTTCTTCTTGAACGCATCCATCAGGCTCAGCTTGCGATGCGGCAGCGAGATCAGCATGTTCTCGACGCAGTTCATCTCGCCGTAGATGCGGGTCTGCTGGAACGTGCGAAGGAGGCCCAGACGGGCGATTTCCGGCACCAGCATCTTCGAAATTTCCTGCCCCTCGAACTTGATCGAGCCGCTATCAATCGGGTGATACCCGACGATGGAGTTGAACAGCGTCGTCTTCCCC
>JAHQVS010000278.1 GCA_019634215.1 Paracoccaceae bacterium
AATAGACCATGCCGCCGCCAGCTCTAGCGGCATCATCCCTAAAGCGTCGGCGAGGCCGGCAAAGGCGGCTGTCTCGAACAATTCACGCCGACGCCGCCGCTTCGCCTCGCTTTTCAATGGTTTCGGCGCCACCTTGAGACCCGCATGATCTCTCGACGCCTCCAGCATCTCGGCCAGTTCCCGCTCACATTCTCCCGCCTCCTGATGCGCTTCCCCCAGACGCGCCAGCAGAGACACGGCGTAGGCGACCAGTTTTTGAGAGCGTTCGGTCTTGAGCGTTTCCAGATAGGGCGCATCCTCTTTCGACAGGCCTAACTCCAAAACACTCACTAGCTTTAAACGCTGATCCGCAGGCAAGATCGCCGAGTGCGCCTCTATTAGGGTGCGCGCCTTCTCCGGCTCAGCGAGTCGCAACGCCTCTAACGCCTGTCGGCGCTCGGCAGGCAAGAATGCGCCCCAATTCTCAGCAGTGATACCCTCATCAGCGGCAAGGCGTGGAGCGACGGCGGCTTCAGATTGCTTTAGCGTCTCCCGCCATGCCAGCCATGGCGCATAGAGCGTTGGCGCTCGAGAACTCACAGCGCGGGGAAACCAGTCGGCGGGATGCGCCGCGATCTGGCGGGCGGCCAGAAAGGTCAGCAACCTGTAGGTTCGCTCTCCGTCATGCCCCCCGCCAGCGCGCGCGCCGCTCTTACCCCACAGCAGCCGCCGAAAACGCGGGCGCACTTCCGCCGGCATGCTGGGAATGGCGAGCTTAGGCAGATCAGGCGCCGTGCGGAGCTCCGATGGCGGCGACGGCTCAAACGCCACCTGCTCGGCTTGTCCCGTCAACGCCAACAGCCGCAGTTCAGCCTCCAGGACGTCGACGCCGCTCGTAACCGCGCACCACTCGGGCGGGGCGGCGCTGGTCAGTGGCTCGCCACCTGCGCCAGCCATCCAACGGCCCTTGAGCCGACCAATCACCTTAGCCAACTCAGACATCAAAGGTCATTCGCCCCCACCCCCGCATCTCAGCAGCCAGCAGATCGAGCCTCGCGCCTGTCCACAACCCAACAGCTGCGGCGAAGTCGACGCCAAGGGTGAAATCTTCTGGGCGCTGAGCAACAGGCAGCACGGTGGAGCCATCCGCTTCGCGCCAATAAACCATCTCGCCCACCTTACAGAGCCGCCCCGGCGGCAACAGCAGGGGCGCGCGCAGGGCCCAAGGCTCTAGATCAAGCCAGCGCCGAGCAGCGGCAAGGGCGCCGCCACCCGTAGGCCATGGGGCCGATACCAAGGATGTGTCAGGATCGCTGCGAGAGGCGATCAGCGCCCGCAACGGTTGCGGTCCCGGATAGAAGGCCAACTCCGCCGCAAAGCGTTCACCTGCGGTGAAAGACCCACCACGCTTGCCGACTGACACAGGAAAATAGTCCAACAACAACGCGAAGCGCGGAGACTCTGGCTCAGCAGCAAGGTTGAGCAACCAAGTCGCCTGGGTGATCAAACCATCTCGACCAGTCGAAACCCGCTCCGCCAACACATCCCAAACGCCGACAACCCGTAGGACATCCGGATTGTTGAGCACCGCATCCCGATTCACCGAAGGGCCGACCGCGCGGGCGACATGCGGCGCACATGGATCGGCGCGCCAAGCCCGCGAGAGCAGCACCACCTTACCCAACTCACGCAACACCGCATCGCCGCGCTCAGCCTGCGGGAGCGACATCACCCGCGTCGGCATGTCATCGATCCGCCCGGCCAACGCCGCCGCCTTGGCGTCGACCAAACGAGCGCCGATGGTGCGGCAGCGCGGGCCAAGATCCTTCAACAGCGCTCCAACCCCAAGCCGCAGCTGGTCGCCGATCCATTGCTCCAGGTCGAGCAAGCCGGTTTCGATTAAGGCCTTGGTTTCCGCCGCGCGCTTGTTGGCGGCCGCCTCTGCGCGGGCGGCCGCCTTTGGGTCGATCGGCTTTTCAGGCTCATCCAAGGCAGCGGCGGAGAGGTTTTTATCCTTGCCGCTGCCCATCGCCACAGCAGTCGAGGATTTCCGACGGCGACCAATCCAATCCGTCACCCAATCCGGCGTTTCCGCTGCGGAGAAACCGCCTGGCCCTTTCGCGAACAGCCATATCAGCGCCAATACGTGCTTGCAGGGAAACTTGCGGGAAGGGCAGGTGCATTTGTTGCCGTGGTCGGCGCAATCGACGATCACCCGGTAAGGATTCGCGCCTGAACCTTGGCACTCACCCCAGATCAAATCACTCGTGTTGTCCCGCGCTAGTAGGGGCCACTGAGACTCTTTCATCAACTTCGACGCCGATTTCAACGACGACTGATCCGGAGCCATCGTTTCTACCAACTGTAAGGACAACGCCATTCCACCACCACTCGGCGCAGGCCAGCGCCGCTCCCCCTAACGCTCCTCCAGAACCGCGTCTAATAACTGATTCAGAACAGTGATGCGAGGGTGGATACGCCCGGAGATCGCACAGGATATGACCTCGCTCGACAGCGCGCCTTTGGTGGCCCATAGCTGGCGGCATGACCGACGATTTTCAGTTCCTCATCGACCCAGAACTTGACCCAGCGCTGGTCGAGCAAGGCCGGCTGCTGTTCGCACGCCCAACCGAGTTCGTGATCGGCTGCGCGCGCCTGGATCAATTGCCGCCAGGCGACCGGCCAGAAATCTGTGTCGCCGGACGTTCGAATGTCGGAAAATCTTCTTTGATCAACGCATTGACCGGGCGCAAAGCGCTGGCGAGGGCCTCGAACACTCCAGGCCGGACCCAACAGTTGAACTATTTCAACGCCGACGACCGGTTGTTTCTGGTCGACCTGCCCGGCTACGGCTACGCGCAAGCCCCGAAACAGATAGTCGACGCGTGGCAAGATCTGCTGAAATCCTATCTGCGCGGTCGCGCTTCCCTGCGCCGGGCCTTCGTTCTGGTCGATGGCCGGCACGGCCCCAAGGCGGTTGACCGGGAATATATGAAGCTGCTGGGCGAAGCAGCGGTCAATTTCCAGGTAGTGCTCACCAAAGCCGATAAACCGAGGTCGCCCGACTTGGAAAAGGCTATTGAGGCGACGAAGGCGGAGCTGGCGAACCATCCGGCCGCCTATCCGCATATCCGGGTCACTTCCTCCGAAACCGGGCGCGGTGTGCCGGAACTACGTGGGGTGATTGCCGGGTTGGTGGCTGAGGCTGGCGGGCTTTAACCGTTTTCATTTCCTCGAAGCACCGAATCCCCATTGCGTCCCTGGCCGGAAAGGCCATATACGCCGCCGCTCATGCGTGCGCAGGCGCGATTCCCTATAATTAATCCTGACAAGTGAGGTACGACGAGACGCCGATGATCACGACCGAAAGCCGCGAGTACTTTGAGAGCCATCAGTACACATCGCCACGGTTGTTCACGTCCTTAAGACGTGTCGAAGAAAATTACAGGACGATTGCAAGCGCTCTGAAGCACGCGACCTGTTTCTACGCGGTCAAGGCCAATCCGCACCCGGAAATATTGAAACGGCTGAACGCTATCGGCGCCTATTTCGATGTCGCCAGCCGAGGTGAAATTGAGCAATGCTTGGCCGCTGGCGTGCCCGCCACACGCTTGTCTTTCGGCAGCACGATAAAAACGCCCGACGCCATCGCCTTCGCCTATCAGGTCGGCGTGCCGTTATTCGTGTTCGACTGTCTGGAAGAGGCGCGCAAAATCGCAGAATACGCGCCAGGCGCCGCCGCCCTCTGCCGAATAGATCTCGCCAGCCAAGCGGCGAAATGGCCGTTAACGGCGAAATTCGGCTGCGCGCCAGACGATCTTCTAGAACAACTGCCATACCTGCGCCGGCTGAACCTCACGCTTGAAGGGGTGTCGTTCCATCTCGGCAGCCAATTGGAGGATGTCGGCGAATGGCCATGGGCCTTGGCTGAGGCCAAACGGATCGTCACGCGGCTTCGGACAGAGGGCATTGAAGCGCCACGCCTTAACGTCGGCGGCGGCTTCCCTGCGCCCTACGCCTCCTTCACCGGCGGTTTGGAGCGCTATTGCCAACTGGTGGCTGGCGCTCTTGAAGACGCGTTCCATGACACCCCCGTCACGCTGATGTGCGAGCCGGGCCGCGCCGTCGTCGCCGACGCCGGAGTGATAGAGGCGCGGGTGGCGCTGAAAAGCGACCGCCGCACCCACAACGGCGCACACTGGCTCTATCTCGACATCGGCGTGTTTAACGGCCTTTTCGAAGCCTACAGCGAGGGCATTCAGTTTCGCTTTGCCAGCGACCGCCCCAGCGGCGACCCGCTGTCGCCGTTCGTCATCAGCGGCCCGACTTGCGACTCAGTGGATGTGTTGTTTGAGAAGAAACCTGTCGATCTGCCCGCTGGCCTAGAAACCGGCGACCGGATCTTCATATTGGACGCTGGCGCTTATACTACGTCCTACGCAACCATCGGCTTCAATGGGTTCCCACCACTGGAGCAGATCGCCGCATAGGGCTCACTCATTATCACTTACGCGATTTTCCGGTCACTGCCGCCGGAAAATCGCTATAGAGCACCATCGCACGCCGCTTTCAGGCGCAAAAAGCTCCCCAAAACGCCGCGTCGGCGATGGTCGGCGCGTTGGAAAGTGATGCAGATGATCGACACCCGCCCGACCCGCCGTGATTGGATCGCCACCGCCCGCACCCTTTCGGAGGCGCTGCCGTTCTTACAGCGCTATGACGGCAAGGTGGTCGTGATCAAATTCGGCGGCCACGCCATGGGCGACCCGAAGCTGATGGAGCATTTCGCCCGCGACGTCACCTTAATGAAGCAGTGCAATGTCCAGCCGGTGATCGTCCATGGCGGCGGCCCGCAGATCGGGAAGCTGCTGGACCGGCTCGGCCTCGGCACCGAATTCGTCGGCGGGTTGCGCGTCACCGACGAAGAGACGGTCAAGGTGGTGGAAATGGTGCTGGCTGGCGCCATCAACAAAGAGATTGTCACCGCCATCAACCAAGCCGGCGGGCGGGCGATCGGGCTCTGCGGCAAGGACGACCGGCTGATCGTCGCCGAGAAGCTGCTGCGCATGGTCAAGGACCCGGAGAGCAATATCGAGAAAGCACTCGACATCGGCTTCGTCGGCAAGCCGGTCGCGGTGAACCCGGAAGTGTTGCAAAGCTTTATGGCCACCGACTTTATCCCGGTGGTGGCGCCAGTCGGCGTCGGCCGAGAGGGCGAGACCTTCAATATCAACGGTGACACAGCCGCTGGCGCGGTGGCGGCGGCGATGAAGGCCAAACGGTTGCTGCTGTTAACCGACGTCGAGGGTGTGAAGAACGCGGAGGGCGAGGTGCTCACCGACCTGAGCCGCGCTGAGGTCGAACGCCTGACCGCCGATGGCGTGATCTCCGGCGGAATGATCCCCAAGACCGAAACCGCCCTGGAGGCGATCAACGGCGGCGTCGACGCCGCTGTGATCCTGGACGGCCGCGCCCCCCACGCAGTGCTGCTTGAGCTGTTCACTGATCATGGCGCAGGAACACTGATCAAGGCGTGAGAAACCCATGACAGGTCGGTGGCAGAACTACAGTTTAGCTATCACTGCCCTTTAATGACTGTTTTTATCTGCTTCTCGTTCAAGGTGAAAACGCACCCCACCGCACCTGAATTTTAGAGTATTTCCAGATTAAACTCTGTTGGCAAAATGCTGCATTGGGGCCGAAGTGTTTCTATCGAATGCCAAGAGCGCGCGCCATAGGCTCGCGGTGGCCAAGGTAAGCCGATAGCTATCTCGTTCCTAGAGCGGGCCTTGTTCAGCGCATGCAGGCGTCCAGGTCATTTTCGCAAGCCCGGATCGCTTCATCCACCCAGCTTTGCAAGCCCCTGATAGCAGTGAAATAGCTTCGGGCCTCAAACCCCTCGCAAAGCTCCACCGTCTCTCCTGTGCGAGGGTCGAAATAGGCGTCCACGCTGGAGAACACACCAAACACCGCCTCGCCCGAACCGGTGTTCGCGATCAATGGGCCGCCGCTCTCGCCCACACACAAGCTTTGTTCATTGCGATTGGGCGCTGCGACGATCATGCCGTCGCGCGCACGCGAGGGGTCCACCACCCGCACAACAGCCCGGCGCAATGTCGTCGAGATCTCCGTCGGTGAAATGCGCCCCCAACCGGCAGATCTGGCCACATCGCCTGGGCGCAACGCGCGGATCTCATGATCACGCGCCAAGCGAATGGTCGGAAAATTGGTTGGCAGCGGGCGTTGCAATCGCACCAGAGCCAGATCATGGGACAGGGTGGTCGGATTAAAACGCATATGGCAAATCGCCACCGACGCCGCACGGCGAACCGCCGCCGCGTCGCCAAGCTCGCGTGAGCCCAGAGTGGCGCGGATGCTGACCCACTTGTCACCACCAACGCAATGCGCCGCCGTCACCAGCCACCGTTCACTGACCGCGACCGCGCCGCAGTTCGAGACCGTCATACCGCCGTCGTCGTACATCTGCTCGACGATCTCCAGCTTGGCGACCCAGGGCAATTCCTGATCGGCGGCGGATGCGGAGAACCTGTCGGCGGACCAAGCCGCCCTCTCCCGAACCTCGGGCGCGCCGCAAACCCAAGCGCCCACACGCGCCAGGGCCAGCGGGGTCGCGAAAGCCATATGGGCGCTGAGCACCGCAGCGCCTGCGCCCATGATCAAGATAAGACTGCAAAAGCTCAAAACACCAGCGCGCGTGGCCGCATAGGGCGCAACACCACACGCCGTATGCGCAGAAGAATGCGCGGACTTGAATAGTCGCATGAGAAACTTCATGTCGCCACCCGCTCCGAAACCCCTGTCTTACAGGACGCCGCTTAGTGCGGACTTGTTCTGATCGGCCCCTGAGCCGTCACTCGGTTGGCTGCTTGGTGTAGCGGAGATATGGCTTCGGCTGCTCAAAACCGCCAAATTTCGCGCGCGCCTCATCATCTGACACCGCTGCTGTGATAATGACGTCGTCGCCGGGCCGCCACTGCGCCGGGGTCGCCACCTTATGCACCGCCGTAAGCTGCATAGAGTCGATCACTCGAAGGATTTCATCGAAATTGCGGCCCGTGGTCATGGGATAGGTCAGGCTCAATTTGATTTTCTTATCCGGCCCGATCACAAACACCGACCGAACCGTGGCGTTGTCCGCTGGCGTGCGGCCTTCCGCACTATCTCCTGCGGCGGCCGGCAACATGTCATAGAGCTTGGCGATCTTCAGTTCTGGATCGCCGATCAGCGGATAGTCGACGGCGTGGCCAGTCACATCCCGAATATCCTGCTTCCAGGCGTGGTGACTCTCCACCGGATCTACCGAAATGCCGATGACCTTGGTGTTGCGTTTCTCGAACTCTCCTGCCAACCCGGCCATGTAGCCCAGCTCCGTGGTGCAAACTGGCGTAAAGTCTTTCGGATGCGAAAACAAAACCGCCCAACCATCGCCAATCCAATCGTGAAACTGAATCTGACCCACCGTGGTTTCGGCGGCGAAGTCCGGGGCTTCATCATTAATGCGCAAAGTCATACTCTACCCTTCATGTTCATGCCGTCGCAAAACCATTCAGATTAAACGATAGAAACAACCCGGAGGCGAAAAGAGCGCACCCCTTTAACGAAAGTCGATTCCTGAATACCTTGAAAGCTTCCGCGCCCTGCAATTCTGCGTCAATCTTTGAGCGAGGACGCCTGCTTAAAGTTGAGACCCCAGTGTGGCAAATGTTGTTTATGATCCGGCGTCGGCGCAACACATCGATGTGATGTCTCTTGAAAAGCTGATATCTCATGGACAAACGCACGGATTGTCCATGCTCGGGGCGGTGCGACTTGCCGATGATGAAACCACGAGCCTTGGCTTGCCGCCAATGACGCGAGGGCTGGCGTTGTTCGGGTATGACGGCCCCACACTATGGGCCGCGTTCTCCACCTCCCCTGAAGCGGCGGACGGCGCGCCACACCCGCTCGACCGATGGAGCAAACGCGCCGGAGATGCACTAGCCCACACCCTGGGCGCACAGGCATTCTATCCGTCCGATACGCCCCTGCCTCCGTTTCTGCGCTGGGCGCGACGGGTGGAGGCGGTTTGGCCTTCTCCGTTAGGAATGCTGATCAACAGGCGGCGTGGCCTATGGTCAGGCTACAGAGCCGCGCTGGCGGTGCCGGGCCCGCTGGGCGAAGACTGGCCTGACGCGCCGCCGCCCGCCTCACCTCCATGTGAAAGTTGCGCCGGACGCCCCTGCCTTACGGCCTGCCCGGTCGACGCCTTTGGTCCAGATGGTTACGATGTCGACGCCTGCGCTGCGCATTTGCGCCATCCAGATGGCGCGGCGTGCCGCTCCGGAGGGTGTTTGGCGCGGCGTGCTTGTCCGGTTGGCCGGGATTTCGCCCATAATCCGGCGCAGGCGGCGTTTCACATGACCGCATTTATGAAAGCGCGCAGCGCGGGGGCTTGAGTATGTCTGATGAATTTAACCACCCTTTCTGGTTCCTGCGCCACGGCGAGACGGATTGGAACCGCGAACGCCGCACCCAGGGCCAGCTCGATACGCCGCTAAACGCACTCGGGCGCCGCCAAGCCGCCGCCGCCGCCGAAAGGCTGAAGCGGGAGAAGATCACCCGCATCGTGGCCAGCCCGCTCTCTCGCGTGCGGGAGACGGCTGAAACGGTGGCGCAAGCCGTCGGAGCACCGCTCTCATTCGACGAAGGCCTGATGGAGGTGCATCTCGGCGAACTTCAAGGCTATCCGCATGACGACAGAATTATCCAATTCTGGCGCGGGGGCTTCGCTCCCGACGGCGGCGAAACCATGGAGATTTTCACTGAGCGGGTGTGGGCGGCGATGGCGCGCCATGTCGCCAAGGGGCCGGACGTGCTGATTATTGCACATGGCGGCCTATGGCGCGCCGCGCGAGACAAGACACCACAGCGCCCGATCTTCTCCATGCCGAACTGCCTGCCAGTGCGGGTCATGCCCAACGCCGATGGATGGTTGGCTGAAGCTTTGCCCACCACCGAGGTCGACCCGCCCGAAGCATGGGAGGAGCAGAGCATTTGAAACGCCTCATCCTGCTGCGGCACGCCAAATCTTCTTGGGACGACGCCAGCCAAACCGATCACGAGCGCCCTCTCAACCAACGCGGAAGGTTGGCGACAGCGTTGATGGGCGCATGGTTCAGAGAACAACCCTGGCGGATCGATACAGCAATCGTCTCGACCAGCCTCCGCACACGGCAGACTTGGGACTTGCTGACGCGGCAGTGGGACGCCGCACCGCCTGTTCGGTTCGAAGCGAGCATTTACGAGGCGGAGAGCGCGGCGTTGTTAGCTGCAATCCGGGTCACCCCTGGCGCGGCGCAAACCCTGCTGATGGTCGGCCACAACCCGGGCATGGAGACGTTAACCGCGCTGCTAACGGCCCAAGGCAGCCGTCGTATCTCCCGCTTTCCCACAGCCGCTGCAGCGGTGCTGGAGGCGGAAGACATTTCCGATACAGAGGAATGGACGGTCGCAGGGCAAGGCCGGTTTAAGGTCGTGGAGTTCGAGCAGCCGAAAACCTTGGTGTGAAGACCTCTCGTACGCTTCCCCTCAATCGAAGTGCTGCTTTCTTCAAATAAGTAGGAAAACCTCACATTTGCATGGTTTGCATGGGAAGTAAGGGGATTGCCCCATCTAGACGTTGATCAATCGCCTATCTCCCGCAACAACGCCGCCAGCCGTGCCGCCGCCAGAAAATCCCCCCGCCGCCGCTCTGCCACAGCCTCCGCTTCAGCGTCGCTACCCCATTGCGCGATCTGCCACTCCTCATCGATCCGTGACGCTGTCCAGGCCGCCTCCGGGTCCAGATGAGTATGATCCACTCCCAAAGCCAACAACAGAGAGCCAGAAATCGTCGTCAGTTCGTGCAGCGCCGCCAATCCGATAACGCTGCGCCTAGCGACGGCTGCCCGTAACGCCGCAAGCGCCTGGGGTGGCTGCGCGGCGTGCATCACCCCCTGAACGCAGATCAGCCGCGCACCTAAACTCTCGGCCGCCCACTCCAACAACGGGTCCCAGACTTGGGCCTGGGCGGCGATCAAACCCTCGGGACCCTCGGCGCGATAACAGACCAAGTCTGTCCCGCCATACCCCGAGATTTCGTCAACCACTGCCTCACGTTGCGGCGCGATTCGGTCGATGGCGGTATTGACCGCACGAGTGATCGGCAGCGCGCGCGGATCGATCACCTCAACTTGCGCCGCCCATTCCGCCGCCGCCGCCTCAGCCACCGGGCGCGGCGCGATAAACGGGTTCGCTGATGGTGTCCGGATGGGCCGACCGTCCAGCCGCACCGTCCAACCATCATCGCTAAACGCCGCCGCCGCCTCGGCGTAGAAACGTTTGCGCACCCGGCCCGGCTCGGTGCTCATCTCTCCGCACCCCAAATCATCGACAAAGCCGCATCGAGCCCGTCAAACCGCTCCAACACCACCGACGCCCCCGCCGCCAACAGCTCCTCCGTCTCGTGATACCCCCAATTCACCCCGATCGCCTGGGCGCCGGCGTTCATGGCCATCTCGATGTCGAAAACCGTGTCGCCGACCATCACCACATCCCGCGCCTCTACACCCGTCTCCCGGCAAGCGCTCTCGATCATGCCCGGATGCGGTTTGCCGGGGTTTTCGGTGCAGGTCTGGGTGGTGACAAAGAACCGACCCAGATCATGGGCTTCGAGAGTGTGGTCGAGACCGCGCCGCGCCTTGCCCGTGGCGACGCCCATCAGCGCCTCTCCTGCGTTCAACCGCTCCAGCGCCGCCAAGGCGCCCGGATACATCTCCGCTGCGCCCTCGCCGCCACCAGCGCTCCGCGCTGAAACGAAGGCGTTCTTATAAGCGTCGCCGACACGCTTATTCACCGCCTCCTCCAGCTCTGGCGCCAGCCGCCGCACCGCCTCATAAAGCTCCAGCCCAACGATACGACGGATGTCACGGTCCGACGGGCGCGGCAGCGCCTCGCTGTCGAAGGCAGATTGCATCGCCGCCGCAATCACATCACCGCTGTCGATCAAGGTGCCGTCCATGTCGAAGACGACAAGGCGAAGCGGAGATGGCGTTGAGTCACCCATCATGGCACTTAAGTCTCCTCAAACGGGTCTCCCGGCGCATCCGCCTCCACCCAGCCGAAGCTGGCCCAGGTTCGGGCCATGTGCTCTGGCAACGGCGCGACGATCCGCAAACGGCGATCGCCCGCCGGATGCGGTAAATCCAACAAGCGGGCGTGCAAATGCAGCTTGCGGCTGATCTCACCCCCAAGCTGGGCGCCGTAGCGGCCATCCTGCTTCTCAATGCGGTTGGTGCCATACTTACCGTCGCCCACGATCGGGCAGCCCATCTCCGACATATGGGCCCGGAGTTGATGCGTTCTGCCCGTCACTGGCTTCAACGCCACCCAGGCCGCCCGCTCGCCGAGCGCGGCGACGGTCATAAAGTCGGTGACGGCCCGCTTAGCTCCCTCGATCCCCTCGATCTCGTCAGGATGAACACAGCGCATCTTCTCACCAGCCTGATTGGGGCCGTGCCCTGGCTCTTTCACCAAACCGAAGCGGATGGTCCCTGCGCGTGGGCGCGGCGTGCCCGAGACCGCCCCCCAATACAGCTTCACCGTGGCCCGAGACTTGAACGCCGCCGCCAGCGCCGCCGCCGCCCGGCCGCTTCGCGCCAGCAGAAGAACGCCGGAAGTGTCCTTGTCCAACCGATGGATCAGGCGGGGCCGCTCCTCCCCATCGTACCTCAGGGCGTCAAGCAACCCGTCAATGTGCCTGCTGTGGCCGGAACCGCCCTGCACCGGCAACCCAGGTGGCTTGTTGAGCGCGATCACATCATCGTCCCGATACAGCACCAAAGCGCGCATAAACGCGACATCCTCAGCCGACAGCGGCGCATCCTCGCGCGGTGTCCGCGCCGTCGCCGCTCCCTCCTCGCCCGGTTCTGGCAAGGGCGGCACCCGCACCACCTGCCCGCTCGTCAATCGGTCGCCCGCCTTCGCCCGCCCGCCATCAACGCGAATCTCGCCCTTGCGTAGCAGTTTCTCAACGCGCCCATGGCCAATGTGCGGAAACCGGCGCTTGAACCAGCGGTCCAGCCGTGAATCCTGCTCATCTCCGGTCACGGTTAAATGCTGAACGCCCGCCATCGCTTAACTCCAAACCGTCCGGCCCAAGGCCAAGCCCAGCCACAGGCCCAAGACCGAGAGCAGCACCGACCCGGCGACATACCCCGCCGCCGCCGCCATACGGCCTCGCTCCAGCAGATCCAGCACATCCAGCGAAAACGCAGAGAAGGTGGTGAAGCCGCCAAGCAGGCCGGTGAGCAACAACGGCGCGAGCCGGTCCCATCCACCAGGGCTTCGCTCTAACAGCAACACGGCCAGAGCGCCCATCGCCAAAGAGCCCGCCACATTCACCGTCATGGTGCCGTAGGGAAATCCCGGCCCCGCCCAACGCATCACCGCCGCCACGCTCACATATCTGAGCATGGCCCCGATCGCGCCGCCGCAAGCCACCAGGGCGAGGGAGGTCGCCATATGTGTCTGATCTGTCGCCATGTGGAGGGGATAACCGACACGGCCCCTGCTCGCTAGCCCCAGAGCCAATCCCCACAAACCTGGTTCAGAAAAATGGGGAAAATTTTCGGAAAAACAGCAAGCTAGACCGTGTGAGATGAACGCCATCGAGCCGAACATACTCTAGCGCGTCAGGTCATGGCGGCACGCCCAAACTGCAAATTCACCCGGTAAAACCGCTCAAGAAACCCATAGAACTCCTGCCGCCGGTCGGCCTTGATGCGCAAACGCACCTCATCCCAATCGGCGCGGAAGAACAGATCACGCGGCAGCTCCTCAAACGGCAGATCGAAACACCCCATGGTCCAGGTGCGGAACACTCGCCGCAGCGGGCGCTCCCGCAACAGGGGCGTCACCCACTCGTTGCGATCATCCTCGCAGATCTTGCTAAAGACCTCCTCCACCGCCGCCCCAGGCCCCTCAAGCACCTGAAAAAACTCACCTTCCACGTGCAAAAGCATGCCCGTGACGCGTAAAGAGCCATTGTTGCGTTGCGCAGTGCGGCCAATCTCAATCAGGTCGTTGCGCAACAAGGTGGGTGCGGCGGCGCTGACATAGACTAGCCTCAGTAGTCGTTGATCACCGAAGATCACGGGACCGGCTCCCTGGGCTATCGTTTCTCATAGCGCAACACTAGCATGCTTGCATGAAGACCGATACGTCACCCACACGCGACCAAAACGCACTGGGCGCCAGGTGGACGCAGCGACCCTTTTTCGCAGGATCAATCATGCCCTTTTTCGGCGCGTAATTTCTTGAAGTAAGTCAAACGCTTCGACATTTCCCGCTCATATCCCCGCTCCACGGGGGCGTAAAACGATCTGTCTCGCACCTCCGCTGGGAAATAATCTTGCCCTGAAAACCCGTCCTCGGCGTCATGATCGTAGGCATAACCGTCGCCATAGCCCATTTCTTTCATCAGTTTGGTCGGCGCGTTCAGGATATGCGCGGGCGGCGGCGTCGAGCCGGTTGCGGCGGCGCTGCGCCGTGACGCCTTATAGGCCACATAGGCTGCGTTCGATTTCGGCGCCAAGGCGAGGTAAATGACGGCCTGCGCTATGGCCAACTCTCCCTCTGGGCTGCCAAGCTGGCGATACGTCTCTGACGCAGCCAGACATTGCTGAAGCGCCGCCGGGTCAGCCAACCCGATATCCTCGACCGACATCCGCACAACCCGCCGAGAGATATAATTCGGGTCCTCCCCGCCCTCCAGCATCCGCGCTAACCAATACAGCGCCGCGTCCGGGTCGGAACCACGCACACTCTTATGCAAGGCGGAGATGAGATTGTAATGTTCCTCCCCGCTTTTGTCGTAAACCGGCGCCCGGCGAGCCAGAAGCGTCGGCAAATCCTTGCTCTCCAAAGTTTTTTCCGCGCCGGCCACCGCAGCCTGCTCGGCGAGGCCTAACAGCGCGCGGCCGTCACCATCCGCCATGGCCCGCAACGCTGCACGAGCTTCCGCCGACAATGGCAACGGCCCACCGCCCAACTCATCCTCGGCCCGCGCCAACAACCGCTCCAGCGCGTCATCGTCTAATCGCCGCAGGGTTAACACCTGCGCACGGGAAAGCAGCGCTGCGTTCAGCTCAAACGAGGGATTCTCAGTGGTGGCGCCGACCAAAACAATCGAACCGTCCTCCATATGCGGCAGAAACCCATCCTGCTGGGCCCGGTTGAAACGGTGTATCTCGTCGACAAACAACAATGTGCCGCCGCCCATCCGAAGCCTCTGCTTGGCGGCCTCGAACACTTTGCGCAGATCCGCCACGCCGGAGAAAATCGCGCTGATTTGAACAAAAGCGAGATCCGTGCCCGCTGCCAGCAATCGGGCGATCGTGGTCTTGCCGACACCGGGCGGGCCCCAGAGAATCACGGACCCGAGCGCGCCCGCTGAAACCATCCGGCCCAACGGCGCCTCCGGAGCCAACAGATGCTCCTGACCGACCACATCTTCTAGCCGTCCCGGCCGCAACCGATCCGCCAACGGACGGCGCTCCGAGCCAGCTCCGCCAAGCTCCTCCGTCACCGAAACAGGTGGCGGTCGGGGCGGCGGATCAAGGCTGTCGAATAGGTAGCTTGGCGCCATGTCAACCGCCGAACAGGATCTGATAGTCGCCCCCGCGACGGCGCACCTCAATCACCTGCGCACGCGGCGACTCACGCACCGCGCTCACCAAATCCATCACCCTTTCGATAATCAGGCCGTTGTAGCTCAACACCACGTCGGCGGGCCGCAAACCGCTACGGCGGGCGCGGCTTGAGAGGCCCAGCACCAACACCCCCTCTTCCGGCAACGCCGCCAAAGCTTGCGCGCCGACATCCTCGGCAATTTCCTCACGCAAAGCCGGGTTGAGATTGGCCACCACCAATCCCGAGAGGTCGTGCGGCCCGGTGATATCCATGACGTTGCGCGGCGGGTTCTCTGGCGCGGCGATAAGCGCCACCTGCATCACCTGCCGTTTCCCCCGCACCAGCGCCTCAACTTCGGCGATGGCGTCGACTCCCAACGCCGCCACACGAAACTGCAACTCCGACATGTCGTCTATCGCCTCACCGTCTAGGCTCAAAATCACCGACCCACGGCTAAGTCCAGCGAGGGCAAACGGGCTTTGCGGGGCCACCCGGGTCAGCATCACCCCTTGCGGGCGCCGCAGCCCGATCGATTCGGCGATCTCGACATCAATCGCCTCGCCCTCCACCCCAAGCCAGGGACGGCTCAACTTGGTGGCGCCCCGCTTCGCCTGCGCCACCGCTTGCACCACCAGCCCCGCCGGTATCGCAAACCCAACGCCATTGGAGCCGCCAGAGCGGGTCAGAATCGCGCTGTTAACCCCAATCAGCCGCCCCTGCATATCCACCAACGCGCCGCCCGAGTTGCCAGGGTTAATCGCGGCGTCGGTTTGGATAAACGTCCGCCCGCCCGAGCCTGTGCGCGCCCGCGCAGAGATGATGCCGCTGGTGACGGTTTGACCCACGCCAAACGGGTTGCCGATCGCCAGCACCAGATCACCGACCTCGATGCCGTCGCTATCGCCAAAACGCAGCGCCGGCAGCGGCTCCTTCACCCCTTGAAGACGCAGAACGGCAATATCTGAATCCTGATCAATCAGCAGTGCCTCGGCGTTAAACTCCCGCCGATCCGACAACACGATTCGAATCGTCTCCGATTCTTGAATTACATGGGCGTTGGTCACCACTAGGCCGTCGCTGGAGACAATCACCCCCGACCCAAGCGATTGCTCCGGGCGCGGCTCCGGGCGGCTGAACCGGCTGCCGAAGAAACGCTCAAACATCAGCTCCGGCCCGATCATATTCTCGATCCCAGCCGCTTCAGACTGAGCGAATACGTTCACAACTGCCGGCGCCGCCTGCTTCACAACGGGCGAGAATGACAGCTGCATTTCAGCGCGGGAGCTTGGGACGACCACCGTGGGGTCGACACGCGTTTGCGACTCAGCGCCGGCAAACATCGCGAAAGCGCCAACAGCCAAGGTTGAAATAAAGAGAGCGGTGATGTTGCGCATGGACCTACTTAGGTGAAGCGGCGCACGGAATTGCGCGCCTGCTAAGATAGGCCCATGAGCGTTAAGGTGAAAGCGGCTTACTCTGAATCAGCCGCCGCCTCTTCCAAAGCGACGCGATCGCGATCCACTTTGCCCTTGGCGTCCAGGTTCCGGTCGACGAATTCAATCATCGCCATCGGGGCCATATCGCCATAGCGGAAGCCAGCCTTCAGGACCCGGAGATAGCCGCCCTTGCGCTCGGCATACCGCCCAGCGACATCCGAGAATAATTTTTTGACCGCCGGCTCTTGCTTGATCTTGGAGAGGACCAAACGGCGGGCATGCAGATCACCGCGCTTCGCGAGCGTGACCAGCTTTTCGACATAGGGACGCAACTCTTTCGCCTTGGGCAACGTGGTCTTGATCTGCTCATGCTCGATCAAAGAACACGCCATATTGGCCAGCATCGCCTTGCGGTGCGACCAAGTGCGATTCAGTTTGCGGTGCGCTTTAGCATGGCGCATGGGAAAACTCCTTTACGAGCTGATTTGTGCTTTGTCTGACGGGTTGTCCGTTTTCCCCGCCGCTTTGGGCCTTGCGGCCAACGAAAGCGCAGGGCCGAGGCTCTGCGCCAAACCCTCCCTTGAGGGAGGGAATAAGTTAAGGCTACGCCCTATTAGAACTGGTCTTCGAATTTCTTCGCCAGCTCCTCGATATTTTCAGGCGGCCAATCGCTGATCTCCATGCCGAGGTGGAGGCCCATATTGCTGAGCACCTCCTTGATCTCATTCAGAGACTTCCGGCCAAAGTTCGGCGTGCGCAACATCTCCGCCTCGGTCTTCTGGATCAAGTCGCCGATATAAACGATGTTATCGTTCTTCAGGCAGTTGGCCGAGCGCACCGACAACTCCAGCTCATCAACTTTCTTGAGCAGAAGCGGGTTAAACTCGAATTCCTGATCTTCCTCGACCCGGCGGTCATCAGACGGCTCTTCGAAGTTGATGAAGGACTGTAACTGATCCTGCAAGATGCGCGCGGCGTAAGCCACGGCGTCGTCAGGCTTCAGTGAACCGTCGGTCTCCACCGTCAGCGAGAGCTTGTCATAGTCGAGCACCTGGCCTTCGCGGGTCGGCTCCACTTTATAGGAGACACGCTTGACCGGGCTGAACAACGCATCGACCGAGATCATGCCGATCGGCGCGTCTTCCGGCCGGGCCTTGTCAGCGGCGATGTAGCCCTTGCCTGTCTCGGCGGTGAGCTCCATGTGCAGCTCGGCGCCGGCGTCCAGGTGACAGATCAGGTGATCCGGATTCAGGATCTCGACGCCGCCCAAATCGGCGATGTCGCCAGCCGTCACCGGACCTGGGCCCTTGGCGCGCAGAGTCAGGCGCTTCGGCCCTTCCATCGCCATCCGCAGCGCGATGCCTTTCACGTTCAGGACGATATCGGTCACATCCTCACGGACGCCCGCTACCGACGAAAACTCGTGCAACACGCCATCAATCTGAATCGCCGTGATCGCCGCGCCTTGCAGGCTCGACAACAGCACCCGGCGTAGCGCATTGCCCAACGTCAGGCCGAAACCACGCTCCAACGGCTCGGCGACGATGTTCGCCACCTTATGCGCATCAGGACCCGGGGTAACATCCAAGCCGTTAGGCCGAATCAGTTCTTTCCAGTTCTTTTCGATCACGGGGCAGGCCCTCCATTCTCGCCTGGGCGCGGATCGAAACGCCCAAGACACTCGAGGAAATTTAGGCGCGCGGCTTCCTACCAATACCGCAGCGTCCCACCGCAGCCATCCGCGCTGCGCTGGCAAAGGTCAAGAGGCTTGAGGGAGATTCCCACATCGAACTGGATAAATCGCCATCGATGTGGAGCCCAAGCGGCGCCGTCGCTCGCGCGCTCCCCTACCCAGCCAAAAGGTCAGACCCGGCGGCGCTTCGGCGGACGGCAACCATTGTGTGCGATCGGGGTCACATCGCGGATCGCGGTAATCGCGAAGCCAATCGACTGCAGTGCCCGCAACGCGGACTCCCGGCCAGATCCCGGCCCCTGCACTTCGACCTCAAGAGTGCGCACGCCGTGCTCCTGCGCCTTGCGACCGACGTCCTCCGCCGCAACCTGAGCGGCATAAGGGGTCGACTTACGCGATCCCTTGAACCCCATATGCCCCGACGAGGACCAAGCAATCGCGTTGCCCTGGGCGTCTGCGATAGTGATCATGGTGTTGTTGAAAGAAGCATTCACATGGGCCACACCCGACGTGATGTTCTTCCGCTCCTTACGCTTCGTCCGCTGCTTATCGCGCGCCATATCGGCTTCTCCGCCTTATTTCTTCTTGCCAGCGATCGGTTTCGCGGGCCCTTTGCGCGTGCGCGCGTTGGTGTGAGTGCGCTGGCCGCGAACCGGCAGGCCGCGACGATGACGAAGCCCGCGATAGCTGCCGAGATCCATCAACCGCTTCACGTTCACCGCCCGCTCCCGGCGCAGATCGCCTTCCACGGTCAGATTCGCGTCAATGTACTCGCGAATTTGCAGGACTTCGGCGTCAGACAACTCGTTAACGCGACGTCCCTCTTCAATGCCGATTGACTCGCAGATGTCTTTCGCGACTTGCGGACCGATGCCATGGATGTAGCTCAGGGCAATCGGCACCCGCTTTGCAGTAGGTATATTCACCCCAGCGATACGTGCCAAGTTTAGTCTCCATCGATTCAGAAGCCGCGATAGATACGCGACCAGATTTTCAAGTCAATTCAAAAGCTACGACGCATAAGCGCGGCAAGCTTTATCCGTCCAAAGCGGCCTTCAACTGCCGCGTTACTTCATCAATCGCAGCCATGCCGTCGATCGACTTTAGCTTGCCGCGTGGGCCATAGTAAGAAAGCAACGGCGCGGTTTGTTCATGATAGGCGACCAAACGGCTCCGCACGGTCTCGGCGTTGTCGTCAGGGCGGCGTTTAAACTCGGTCGAACCGCAAGCATCACAGACCCCGGCGACTTTGGGGATCTTGTTGCGATCGTGATAGCCTTCGCCGCATTTGCCGCAGGCGTAGCGGCCAGAGACACGGTCGACCATTTCCTCATCATCGACCTTCATCTCGACCACCGCATCCAACGCCAAGCTTTTTTGCGAAAGCAAAGCGTCCAAAGCTTCAGCCTGTTTGGCGGTGCGTGGGAACCCGTCGAAAATCGCGCCTTTTGCCACATCTGGCTGATCCAGCCGCTCCGAGACCACGCCGATCACCAATTCATCCGACACCAGTTGACCCTGCTCCATCACGGCCTTGGCTTGCTTGCCAATATCCGAGCCGGAAGCCACCGCAGCGCGAAGCATGTCGCCCGTTGAGAGCTGGACCATGCCACGTTCGGTTTCCAGGATTCGCGCTTGTGTGCCCTTCCCGGCCCCTGGAGGGCCAAGCAGGATGATGTTCATTTCCGTTTCCCCCTGAGCTTGGACTTCTTGATGAGTCCCTCATACTGGTGAGCGAGCAGGTGGCTCTGCACTTGGCTGATGGTGTCCATAGTCACGCTGACCACGATCAGCAGCGACGTTCCGCCGAAATAGAACGGCACGCTTAGATTTGAGATTAAGAGCTCCGGCAGCAGACACACAAACGCCAGATAGGCCGCCCCCACCACGGTCAATCGCGTCAGAACATAGTCCAGATATTCGGCCGTCCGTTTACCTGGACGCACCCCCGGCACGAAGCCTCCATGCTTCTTCAGGTTTTCCGCGACATCATCCGGATTAAACACGATGGCCGTGTAGAAGAAGCAGAAGAACACGATAAGACTGATAAAAAGCAACAGGAACAGCGGCGAGCCGCGGCCAAGGTGCGCCGTGATCTCCGCCAAGAAGCCGCCATCCTCACCCGGGGTCGAGAACCCGGCGACCGTCGCTGGCATCAGCAACAACGAGGAGGCGAAAATCGGCGGGATCACACCGGCGGTATTCACCTTCATCGGCAAATGCGAGCTGTCGCCCTGATAGACCCGCATCCCAACCTGACGCTGTGGGTATTGTATCCGTATTCGCCTCTGGGCCCGCTCCACGAACACCACGAAGGCGATCACAGCCACCGCCATCAGGATCACCCCGATCACCATCAGGGCCGCATTATCGCCCAGAGCGCCGACTCGCGCCTGATCAAAGAACTGCGCCAGCACCGCCGGCAACTCGGCGACAATGCCGACGAAGATGATCAGAGAGATGCCGTTGCCGACGCCCCGCGCTGTCACCTGCTCGCCGAGCCACATCAACAGTACGGTGCCGCCCACAAGGGTGATCACAGCGGAGGCCCGGAAGAAGAAGCCAGGATCGAGCGCCAAACCCTGCGCCTCCAAGCCCATGGCGATGCCATAGCCCTGCAAGGTCGCCAACAACACCGTGCCGTAGCGGGTGTATTGGTTGATCTTCTTGCGGCCGACTTCGCCCTCTTTCTTCAGCGCCTCCAGGCTCGGCACCATGGTCGTCATCAACTGCATGATGATCGAGGCCGAGATATACGGCATGATCCCCAAGGCGAAGATCGCCATCCGGCTGACGGCGCCCCCGGTGAACATATTGAACACGCCCAGAATGCCGCCTTGGGTCTGCTCAATGAACTGCTGGAGCATGATCGTGTCGATACCCGGCAGCGGGATGAAGGTCCCGAGCCGGTACACAATCAGAATCGAGATCGTGAATAGAATCCGCTGCTGAAGCTCCTTGGCTTTGCCGAAGGTGCTCCAACTGAGATTGGCGGCCAGTTGTTCAGCGGCGGAGGCCATGGATCCCTACTCCTAACTCTGTTCGCGGCGCGGCGCTTAGGCTGCTCCGGCTTCGCCCTCAACAACGGGCGCTGATAATTTGATCGAGCCGCCGGCTTTCTCGACAGCCTCCACGGCTGCTTTCGACGCGCCGGTGATCTCAAATTTCATCGGCGCGGTCAGTTCGCCCCGCCCAAGAAGGCGCACGCCGTCCCGGATCCGCCGCACAACGCCGCTCTTTAGCAGCATATCTTCGGTGATCACCGATTTGGCGTCGAGTTTGCCCGCATCCACGGCGCTTTGTACCGTGCTCAAGTTGATGACGGCGAATGACTTTTTAAAGATGTTGGTGAAGCCGCGCTTCGGCAAGCGGCGGTGCAGCGGCATCTGGCCGCCCTCAAATCCCTTAATCGCAACACCAGAGCGCGAGGTTTGGCCCTTGATGCCACGTCCGGCGGTCTTTCCCTTGCCAGAGCCCGGCCCACGGCCAACGCGCATGCGTTTCTTTGTGGCTCCGGGATTGTCGCGCAATTCCGTAAGTTTCATGACGCGTCTCCTTCTTCTTGGTTCTGGTCGGACCTCGCAGCCAGCGTCACGGCGGCGGGCCATCGACCCTATCGCCCTCTTTCAAGGGCGCGTTGGCTTCGGTCAGCCTCTTTCCTCAAGGATTTCAACCATATGGGCGACCTTGCGGATCATGCCGCGCACCGCCGGGGTATCCTCAAGTTCACGCACCCGGCCCATTTTATTGAGGCCGAGCCCGACCAAGGTGGCGCGCTGATCCGCCGGGCGGCGGATTGGGCTGCCGACCTGCTTGATCACTAATGTCTTCTTGGCGCTGGCCATTGCAAACGCTCCTCTATCCTAACCGCTCAGCTTTCCGCCTGCTCGGTGGGGGCGGTCTCAGGACGCTTGGGCAGAATGTCGGCGACTTTCTTACCCCGGCGCGCGGCGACCATGCGCGGCGAATATTCTTTTTTCAGCGCGTCGAAGGTGGCGCGCACCATGTTGTAGGGATTCTGCGACCCCAGCGACTTGGCGACCACGTCCTGCACGCCCAACGTCTCGAACACAGCGCGCATCGGGCCGCCGGCGATGATGCCGGTACCCTGCGGCGCGGTGCGCATGATCACCTTGCCAGCGCCCCAACGGCCTTCGATGTCGTGATGGATGGTCCGGCCCTCGCGCAGCGGCACCCGAATCATCTGGTTCTTGGCCTGCTCGGTCGCCTTACGGATCGCCTCCGGCACCTCTTTGGCCTTGCCGTGGCCGAAGCCCACGCGGCCCTTCTGGTCGCCGACCACGACCAACGCAGCGAAGCCAAAGCGACGTCCGCCCTTCACCACCTTAGCGACACGGTTGATGTGGACCAGACGATCCACAAATTCGTTGTCGCGATCATCGTCGCGGCCACCCCGTCGGTCTTCACGCGCCATTGGGTGTTCTCCTTAAAATTTGAGGCCGGCTTCGCGGGCCGCGTCCGCCAACGCTTTCACGCGGCCATGGAACAGGTACGGACCACGGTCGAAGTAAACTTCCTCAACGCCGGCCTGTTTGGCGCGCTCCGCGATCAAGGCGCCGACCTTGGTGGCCGCCTCGACGTTGCGCTTGCCCTTCAAGCCGAGATCCTTCTCGACGGTGGAGGCGGCGGCCAAAGTGCGGCCCTCGCGGTCGTCGATCACCTGAGCATAGATGTTCTGCGAGCTGCGGAACACACTCAGGCGCGGCCTGTCATTGGCCATGCGCTTCAGCTTATTGCGGACGCGCATCCTGCGGCGGGCCGCAATGAGATGTTTTTTCAACGGCATAATGCTGCTCCGAGCGACCCGTCGCGCCAATCCGGCGAAGACGGCGCGTTACTTCTTCTTGCCTTCCTTCCGGAAGATGAACTCATCGGCATAGCGTACACCCTTGCCCTTGTAAGGCTCCGGCCGGCGCCAATCTCGGATCTCCGCCGCAACCTGACCAACCACCTGGGCGTCCGCGCCGGACACTTCGATTTCGGTCGGCTTCGCGGCTTTGACCTCGACGCCATCTGGAATGGCGTAATCAACGTCATGGCTGTAGCCGAGCGACAGCTTCAGGGTTTTGCCCTGCACTTGCGCACGGTAGCCGACGCCCTGGATCTCCAGCTTCTTGGTGAAGCCGTCGGTCACGCCCGTCACCAAATTCTGCACCCGCGTGCGGGACGTTCCCCACATCTGCTTGGCGCGCTTACTGTCGTCACGCGGCTTGACGGTGATCTCATTGTCCGCCATCGCCACGTCGATTTCTTTCGGACAAGCGAAGGAAAGCTGGCCTTTCGGCCCCTTCACTTCCACCATTTGCCCCTTCACAGTCGCGGTGACGTTCGACGGCACGGCGACCGGCTGTTTGCCGATACGAGACATCGCTCTCTCCTTAGAACACCGTGCAAAGAACTTCGCCGCCGACATTCAACTGGCGCGCCCGGGAATCGGACATCACGCCCTTGTTGGTCGACACGATCGCGATCCCCAAGCCATTGCGCACCGACGGTAACTCAGCGAAGCCAGAGTAAGCGCGGCGGCCCGGCTTGGAATAACGCTTCAGCTCACGAATGACCGGCTGGCCTTCGTAATACTTCAAGCTGATTTCGAACTCCGGCAGGCCGCGCTTATCCACCGACTTTTCGAAGCCGCGAATATAGCCTTCGTCGAGCAGCACCTCGAGCACCCAACCACGCAATTTTGAAGCTGGAGTGCGAACCACTGATTTGCCGCGCATAAGCGCATTGCGGATGCGGGTCAGCATATCTCCAAGCGGATCATTCATGGACATCTAGCGCCCCCTCACCAGCTCGACTTCACGACGCCGGGCAACAAGCCCTGGCTGCCAAGCTCGCGCAACGCGATCCGGCTCATTTTCAGCTTGCGGTAATACGCCTTCGGGCGTCCCGACACCAAGCAGCGGTTATGCAGACGCGTCGCTGCGCTATTGCGCGGTAGTTTCGCCAATTTCAGACGCGCCTTAAAACGCTCCTCCATCGACAATTCATCGTTCGACGCAATTGCCTTCAACTCTGCACGCTTCTCGGCGTACTTCGCCACCAGGCGTTCGCGTTTTTTCTGGCGCTCGACCATCGAGACTTTCGCCATATCGGTTTCTCCTCGTCTCTCGGGCGTCAGTTAGTGAAAGGCATGTTGAAATGCTTCAACAACGCCTTGGCTTCCGCATTCGTGCGGGCGGTGGTGCAGATGATGATGTCCATGCCCCACATCTGATCCACCTTGTCGTAGTCGACTTCGGGGAACACGATGTGCTCCTTGATGCCCATCGCATAGTTGCCGTAGCCGTCGAAGGCGTTGCCCTTGACGCCCCGGAAATCCCGGATGCGCGGCATGGCGACCGTGATCAGGCGGTCCAGGAAATCATACATCCGGGCTTGGCGCAGCGTGACCTTGCAGCCCAGCGGCATGCCCTCGCGCACTTTGAAACCCGCGATAGAGTTTTTAGCCTTGGTGATCACTGGCTTCTGACCGGCAATCAGCATCAAGTCGTCATGCGCGGACTTAACCTTCTTGGTGTCCTGCACCGCCTCGCCGACGCCCATATTGAGCACAATCTTATCCAGGCGCGGGATCTGCATGGCGTTCTTGTAACTGAACTCCTCCATGAGCTCCTTGCGGATGCGGCTATCATAGTCGGTCTTCAGACGCGGCACATACCCATCGTCAGCGGACTCCGGAGTGGCGTCTTCTGTCTGGTTAGCCATCGATAATTTCTCCGGACTTCTTCGCGAAACGCACCTTCTTGCCGTCTTCCAAAATCTTGAAGCCGACGCGGGTGGGGCCGCCTTCCTTGGGATCGACCAGCGCGAGGTTGGAGAGCTGGATCGCCGCCTCTTTCGGCAACCGGCCGCCTTGGCTGGTCTGGCTCTGCTTGGTGTGGCGCACAACCATGTTGACGCCGGAGACGATCGCGCGGCCATCTTTCGGCATCACCTGCGCGATTTGGCCCTCGCGGCCCTTGTCCTTGCCCGCCAGCACGACGACCTTGTCGCCCTTTTTCAGCTTCGCAGCCATGATCAGAGAACCTCCGGCGCGAGGCTGACGATTTTCATAAAGCTCTTCGCCCGTAGCTCGCGTACGACCGGGCCAAAGATCCGAGAGCCAACCGGTTCATTGTTGTTGTTGATGATGACGGCGGCGTTGCGGTCAAAGCGAATGACAGTGCCATCTTCGCGGCGCACTTCCTTTGCGGTGCGAACGACAACCGCTTTGCGCACGTCGCCCTTCTTGACGCGACCGCGTGGAATGGCCTCTTTTACCGAGACGACGATGATATCGCCGACACGGGCGTAGCGGCGACCAGCGCCGCCCAGCACCTTGATGCACTGGACGAGCTTCGCGCCGCTGTTGTCAGCGACGTCGAGCTTAGTCTCGTTCTGGATCATCGGGCTTTCTCCGACCTGGGCGCATCAGCCCTCCTAGGGGCCTAACGCCGGGTTTCATTGAAAGCGCTGGGAGGTCAGGATTAGCTTGCAGCGTCTTCCACAGCGGCTTCAGCGGTTCTCGCTTCGCCCGCGGCTTTCAACTGCGTATCAATCTCCTGGGTGACAAGCTCCCAACGCTTAGACTTGGACTTCGGCGCGCATTCGATAATGCGCACGATTTCGCCTTTCTTGGCGGCGTTCAGTTCGTCGTGGGCGCGGTATTTCTTCGACTTACGCACCGTCTTCTTCAGCACCGGATGCTGGAAGGCGCGCTCGACGGAGACCGTCACGGTCTTGTCGTTTGTGTCGCTCACAACCGTTCCTTGCAGAATGCGTCTCGGCACTGACGTCTCCTTCGTCTCTTAACTTCGCTCAGCGGGCGGCGCGCCTTATTCGGCGTCGCCGGATGCCGCCGCCTGAACCTTTTCAGTCAAAATCGTCTTCACCCGCGCAACGTCCCGACGCACATTGCGGAACTGCGAGGTGTTCTCCATTTCGCCAGTCGCCGCGCGAAAGCGCATATTGAACTGCTCTTTCTTCAGGTCGATCAGCGTCTGACGCAACTGATCCGGCGTCTTATCGCGAAGCTCAGCCGCGTTCATTGCTCACTCCATACCTCACGGCGTCGCTCGCATGTTCAGATCGGAACATCCGAAGAAACGCCAATGGCCGTTCGATCGCTCGAACGACTCACCAATCTTCCCTGATGACGAACCGGCATTTGACGGGCAGTTTCATTGCCGCCAACCGGAGCGCCTCTTTTGCAATAGGTTCGGACACGCCGTCAATCTCAAACATGATCCGGCCTGGCTTTACTTTAGCCGCCCAGTATTCGACCGAGCCCTTGCCCTTACCCATCCGCACTTCTGTCGGCTTTTGAGTCACAGGCACATCGGGGAAGATCCGAATCCACACCCGACCCTGACGCTTCATGTGGCGCGTCATAGCTCGACGGGCGGCTTCGATCTGGCGGGCGGTGACGCGCTCAGGCTCCACCGCCTTCAGACCGAACTGACCGAAATTCAACATGGTGCCGCCTTTAGCGAGGCCGTGGATGCGGCCCTTATGCGCCTTGCGGTACTTAGTGCGTTTCGGAGACAGCATGTCTCACACTCCTATGGTTCGACGCGCTCAGACGCTATCAGCGGTCACGCCGCGGACCACGGTCGCCGCGCGGCGGACGTCCGCCAGCCGGCCCGCTTTCCTGCAGCTCCGTGTTGCGTTTGTCGCGTGCGGAGGGATCATGATCCATGATCTCGCCCCGGAAGATCCAACATTTCACGCCGATAATGCCGTAGGCGGTCTTAGCCTCGGCCAGCGCGTAATCGATGTCAGCTCGCAGAGTATGCAGCGGCACACGGCCCTCGCGGTACCATTCGGTCCGAGCGATCTCAGCCCCGCCGAGACGACCGGCGCAGTTAATCCGCACCCCTTGCGCGCCCATGCGCATCGCATTCTGCACCGCCCGCTTCAGTGCGCGACGGAACGACACCCGGCGCTCCAACTGTTGGCAGATATTCTCGGCCACCAACTGCGCATCAATCTCGGGCTTACGCACCTCAACGATGTTCAGGTGCAGCTCACTGGTGGTGAACTGCGACAGCTCCTTGCGAAGCTTCTCGATATCGGCGCCCTTCTTGCCGATGATCACGCCCGGTCGCGCGGAGTGAATAGTCACCCGGCACTTACGGTGTGGGCGCTCAATCACCACACGGCTGACGCCAGCCTGCTTGCACCGCTCTTTGATATAGCGGCGGATGGCCAGATCCTCATGGACCAAAATGCCATACTCTTTGGTGTCGGCGTACCAGCGGCTTTCCCAGGTGCGACTGACGCCGAGGCGCAGCCCGACGGGGTTAATCTTCTGTCCCATCAGGCGACTTCCTCTTCAAACGCCGCTTCCTGGCGCACTTTGATCGTGATTTCAGCGAACGGCTTCAAGAGTTTGCCAAACCGGCCTCGTCCACGCGGCCGACCGCGCTTCAGGACCAAGTTCTTGCCAACCCAAGCCTCCGCCACGACCAGTTCGTCGACGTCGAGGTTATGGTTGTTTTCGGCATTGGCCACGGCGGACTGCAGCGTCTTCTTCACGTCTTGCGCAATGCGCTTCTTAGAGAAGGTCAGCTCCGCCAGCGCGTCAGCCACCGGCAGTCCGCGGATCGATGCGGCCAGCAAGTTCAGCTTTTGCGGGCTCACGCGCAGCATGCGTGTCTTCGCCATTGCTTCATTTTCCGCGACACGGCGCGGGTTCTTGACCTTGCCCATCGCTTATCTCCGCTTCGCTTTTTTATCGGCCGCGTGGCCGTAATAGGTGCGGGTCGGCGAGAACTCGCCAAACTTATGGCCGATCATGTCCTCAGTGACATTCACTGGGATATGTTTTTTGCCGTTGTAGACTCCGAAGGTGAGGCCAACGAATTGCGGCAGAATCGTCGAGCGGCGCGACCAAATCTTGATCACTTCCTTGCGGCCCGACTCCTGAACCTTCTCGGCTTTCTTCAGCACATAGGAGTCGACAAACGGACCCTTCCAAACAGAACGAGGCATATGACGACTTCCTATTTCTTCCGCTGGTGACGGCTGCGCACGATGTATTTGTCGGTCGATTTATTCGACCGCGTGCGCCGTCCCTTGGTCGGCTTGCCCCAAGGCGTCACCGGATGACGGCCGCCAGAGGTGCGGCCTTCGCCGCCGCCATGAGGGTGATCGACCGGGTTCATCACCACACCGCGAACCGTCGGGCGCTTGCCCTTGTGGCGAATGCGGCCAGCCTTACCGAAGTTCTGGTTGGAATGGTCCGGATTCGACACCGCGCCGATGGTCGCAATGCATTCCTGACGCACCAAACGCATCTCGCCCGAGTTTAGGCGTAGCTGCGCATAACCGCCGTCACGCCCCACAAACTGAGCATAAGCGCCAGCCGACCGAGCAATCTGCCCGCCTTTGCCTGGCTTCAGCTCCACATTGTGGATGATTGAGCCAACTGGCATGCCCGAAAGCGGCATCGCATTGCCTGGCTTCACATCCACCTTGGCGCCGGCGATAAGCTTATCGCCTACCCCCACACGCTGCGGCGCCAAAATATACGCCAGCTCGCCGTCGTCATATTTCAGCAAAGCGATAAACGCCGTGCGGTTCGGATCATACTCCAACCGCTCGACCGTCGCCGGTACGTCCCATTTCCGCCGTTTAAAATCTATGCGCCGGTAAAGCCGCTTCGCACCGCCGCCAACATGACGAGTGGTGATGCGACCTCTGTTGTTCCGACCGCCTGACTTGGTCAAACCCTCAGTGAGAGTCTTCTCAGGACGGCCTTTGTGGAGCCCGGCGCGGTCGATCAGAACCAGCCCGCGCTGGCCCGGCGATGTCGGCTTGAATTTTTTCAACGCCATGATATCCGCCTATCTTACTGTCTTCCGCTAGCTCAACTGTTGTGATGTCGATCTGAAGCCGACACCCCTAACCTTTGATTAACAAGCCTTAAAGACCAATTTGGTTAAAGACCTGTTGATATATCGATCATGTTGCCCTCTTCGAGGGTTACGACCGCCTTTTTAAAGTCACGACGCTTACCTGGACGGCCGCGGAACAACTTCCGCTTGCCGTTCTGGATCAGCGTATTGACCTTTTTCACCTTGACGCCAAATAGCGCTTCAACCGCTTCCTTGATCTGCGGTTTCGTCGCCGTTAAAGCCACCTCACACACGACAGCATTATGCTCTGACGCCAGCGTCGACTTTTCAGTCACCGCCGGACGCAGAATCACGTCATACATTTCTGGGCGAATGCTCATCTTCACGCCTCCTGCACTTGCGCGGGTGCGTGCGACGACTTCAAGCGCGT
>JAHQVS010000279.1 GCA_019634215.1 Paracoccaceae bacterium
GAGCGTGCGGCCTGGTCGTAAATCAGCGAAGCGTAGCGCACGATTTCGTCTGGTGTTTCCAGCCGGATGTCCTTTGGCGCTATGGCGACGCCGTCCCAGACAGGCTCCGCTGCGTGACACATTGAGCAGCGACTAAGGACGATCTCCTCCACTGCGTCGTAATGGGGTGATGCGAGAAGCGCTGACGTGGTCTGCTGGTCGGCTTCGCCATGCCGGGTCGGGCCCGCCTCGCTCAGCCACATGATCCCGACAAAGCAGATCGCGGCGGCGGCCCAGCACCAGTTCGGCGCCGGGCGCCCAGCGTGATGTTCGTTGAACCAGTGGCGGATAACGCCGCCCATCACCATCACGAGGATGGCGATGACCCAGTTGTACTCAGTCGCAAAGGACAGGGGGTAGTGGTTCGACAGCATCAGAAAGATAACGGGCAGCGTGAGATAGTTGTTATGGAGGCTGCGCTGTTTCGCCTGTTTGCCGTATTCCGCTGGCGGGGTTTCGCCGCGTTTCAGCATCTCCACCGCCCGGCGCTGGTTCGGGATGATCGTGTGGGCGACATTCGCGGTCATGATCGTCGCCGTGATCGCACCGAGATGAATGAATGCGCCGCGCCCCGAATAGACCTGCGTCAGCGCCCAGCCGACAAAGGCGAGCATCGCGAAAACGACGGCGAGCAGCAGATAGGTATTCTCGACCAGCGGCGACTTGCAGAGCCGGTCATAGATCAGCCAGACGACGGCCATCGACGCAATCCCGAAACCTGCCGCCTGCCAGGCGGTCAGATCCATTACGTTCCGGTCGATCAGGTACAGCTCGGGCGCTGCATAGTAGACTGTCGCAAGCAGGAAAAAGCCGGTGATCCAGGTCGCGTAGCTTTCCCATTTGAACCAGGTCAGCTCCGGCGGCAGCTCCGGCGGCGCGATGGTATATTTGCGCATGTTGTAGAACCCGCCGCCATGCACCTGCCAAGCCTCGCCTGAGACGCCTACCGGCAGGTGGTCGCGCTTCTTCAGGCTGAGGTCTAGCGCTATGAAATAGAAGGACGAGCCGATCCAGGCGATCCCTGTGATCACATGCAGCCAGCGCAGGCCGAAGCTGAGCCATTCGTAAAGCGTTGATTCCATGGGCCCGTTTTGTCAGCCGTCGCCGCAGCTGTCCATCGCTAGAGTATTCGTCCTGATCAAGACAGATACCCTAGAGCAGCTTCGCCGCAACTTCAGCCGCCGTCATCGCAGCGATGACCTCGGGGCGCTTGTCGGAGGGGCCAGCTGCGCCGATAGGGCAAATCAGATTATCATGAAACACGCCCTTGCGCGTCAGCTCTGCGACCAGCTTGGCCCGTTTGGTCTGCGACCCGATCATCCCGACATAAGCGGCATCGCCCCGCGATAGCGCGGCTTCGGCGACTAGGAAATCCAGCGAATGATCATGGGTCAGGATGATATAGGCGGCGCCTGGTGGAGCGGCGGCGACCTCAGCCTCAGGCAGGGCGGTCTCGACGCGTTTCGCCGGCGGGGCAATGTCCGCCAGCCATTCCGACCTTTGGTCGACGACAGTGACGTTGAGGGGCAGGGGGGCAAGCGCTCGCGCCAGCGCCGCGCCAGTGTGCCCGGCCCCAAAAATCAGGACAGTGGGTCGGCGCTGCGCCGCTTCTTCCTCCGCTTTGGCGATTGTGGCGATTAGGTCAGGGTCGGTGCGGCGGATTGAAAGTCTCACCCGCCCACCGCAGCATTGCCCGATCTCAGGGCCGAGCGGCTGATCGAGCGTCAGCGTGTCATCGCCTGCCGCCAGCATCCTGCGCGCTGCGTGAATGGCCGCCGCCTCCAGCGCGCCGCCGCCGATCGTGCCTGCGATTTCCTGCGCGCTCACCGCCATCTGCGCGCCGACCTCGCGGGGGGCTGAGCCTGCAACGCCTGTCACTTCGACCAGCGCCGCAGCTTCACCCGCCGCGGCCCAGGCGATGAGCCGGGCGGCCAGCATCAACTGCCCCGATACGTACTATAGCCGAAGGGCGAGAGCAGTAGGGGCACGTGGTAATGCGCTTCCGGATCCGCGACGCCAAAACGGATCGGAATTTCGTCTAGGAACCGCGGCTCTGCTCCCGCCTGACCAGTTGCGTCCAGATAGGCGCCAGCGTTGAACGTCAGCTCATAGCCACCCTTGATCAGCGCCGCGCCTTCCAGCAGGGGCGCATCCACGCGGCCGTCATCATTTGTTCGGACCGTCTTGATCACGTCGCCGTTCGCGCGTTTCAGCGTGATCTCCATGCCCGCCGCAGGCCGCCCGAGGGCGGTATCGAGCACATGGGTCGTCAAACGGCCCATCAGGTTTTCCCCGCCGCGGCTTTCAACACCGCCTTCCAGGCCGGGCGTGAGCGGACGCGGCTCATATAAGCGCCGATACGTCCATCATCCGCGCCAAAGCCAGAGCCCTTGGCCCAGCCGCCGAGATGGCCAAGGACGATATCGGCGGTGGTGAATTCATCCCCCATAATGAACTCCTGATCGCCCAACATCTTATCCAGCGCCTCCATCGCCTTGCCAAATTCATGCCGCGCGGCGGGGCGGACAGCCTCCAATGCGCGCACGTCTTCGGGATAAACAAACGAGTGTTTGGCGACGGTCCACAAAGGCTGTTCGATCGCGTCGGTGGCAAAAAAGATAACGCTCATCATCTTTGCGCGCTCAGCCGAGCCGACCGGATAAGTCAGTTTCTGATGTTTGTCGCCGAGATGCAGCAGCATGGCGATACTGTCGAAGATCACCGTGTCCCCATCGATCAGCGCCGGGATCTTCCCGGTTGGATTGATGGCGGCGACAGCGGGATCGTGCGGGTTACAGGGATTAACCTCATATTCGGCGCCCAGTTCCTCAAGCATCCAGAGGACGCGACCCGCGCGGGTTTTGGGATTGCCGAGAAGTTTGTACATGTTTTTTTCCTGGGATATGGGCGGCGGACCCATCGCGACCGTCGGGGTGAATGATCCTTGCGAGCCTGGAGAACCAGGTGGGCGCCAGGTGAGTAAGACCAGGGTCAAACACAGAGCCAGCTCCCGCAAGAAAAATTAAGGCCACCAGGATTCATGCCCCGGCACGGGAAGGACAGCATCCGCCTCAGGCAGAGATAGAGATCATAGGCGCCGATGAAAAGGGCTGGCGGCAGGATGCTGGCCGGTAAGTCTAGTTTTCGTCATCCTGTTTGGCGAGGCGCGCCAAACGCTCCCGTCGCCGGGCGCGGCGTTCAGACCGTTCGCGGGCGGCGCGCTCCTCTTCATCTTCCTCGGTTTCGGCCGCTGGCTCAGGTTGTGTGTCCATGGCGACGTCTTCGGCTGTCTCCGGTGCGCTTTCCTCGGCAATCTCGGGTTCGGCCATGTCAGCCTCTGCAATGGCGCCGTCAGCTCTGTCGCCATCTGAAGCGTCGTCGTTTCGCGCCTCAGGCTTGTCGAGCATGCTGAGAAGATCTTTCTCCGCCGCCATGGCGGCGCTGGACTTGGATCGCCGTTCCGATTGTTGCACCTCAGCCTCAGCCTCAGCCTCAGCCTCAGCCTCAGCCTCAGCCTCAGCCTCAGATTCGACCTCGATCTCAGGCGCGGGATCAGGTTCGGGCGCGATGTTAGCTTCCGCCGGCGCGTCGCCCACTAACGCTTCAATCCGTGCGGCGGCGTCTTCGATGGCGCCCAGATCTGCTGCGGCGGGCGCAGTGGGCGCGCCCCCCGCGGCGCCAATCGCCCGTTCGGCATCGTCAAGCTTATCCGCCAGAAGAAGCGAGCACATCAGCAAAAGCCTCGGCTCGGACAGGGATGGCGTCGCGCCGCCGAACGTCCGCGATTCGCGATCGACCCGCGCTGCGATGGCGCTGAGGCGGTCTTCTTCTCCGTCTTCACAAACAACTTGATACGCCCGGCCTGCGACCGAGATGGTTACTTCACCCATTAGCGCGGTCCCCGCTTAGTGTCTTCAACTCTCCGATGGCCGCGTCGAGGGCGTCAGCCGCTTCGGCGCGCAGTTTGGCGTCGTCATGCCGGGCCTCTTCCAGATCGGCGGCTTTCGCCACCGCCTCGTCACGTTCTTCCGCCGCCGCTTTGGCGTCGGCGATCGCGGCGTCGCGTGCGCGCTCAGCCTCTTCCAGGCGGGCCGTCACGTCGCCGAGCGACGATTTCAATCCTTCGATCTCAGCGGGATCAACCTCAGGCGGCGCACTCTGCTCTGCGAGTTGCGCCTGAAGATTGGCGGCTTCAGCCTGCGCCGCGCTCAACGCCGTTTGAAGGCTGGCGATTTCCTCTGCGCCTTCCGCCGTCGCCTTCGAGGTCGCCTCGGACAGTTCCAAGCGCAGTGTTGCGGCTTCCTGCTGGGCCGTGGCAAGCGCTTCGCTAGCAACTTCGCGGTCCGTCTCGACCGTCCCTTCCGCGGCTGCGACCGCCGCGGCCATGGCCGATAGCTCCTCGGCGTTTTTGACCAGCGTTTCCTCGGCTGCGGTAAGCGCGGCGGCTGTGTCAGCCGCCGTTCTGCGTTCCTCGGCAAGGACATTTTCCAGTCGTTCGATGGCGTCGTGCAATCGGCGGGTCGCCGCGTTCAAATCTGTCATTCCTCGCCTTTCCACGCTTTTCGCGCTTGTCCGAATCGTCCGGTTCGGCATCCGACCAAGGCTGAGTATCCCAAGCCCGCACAGCGACCGCAACGCCGCCGGTGCGCCCATCGGCGCCTTGACCCTTTCAGACCCTTTAGCAATAAGCGGGAAACCGTGGCGAAACTGGGTCGCCGTGTCCGAAAAAGCGAAAGTGAACGTCCCCGATGGATATCTCCACCCTCAAATCTTCGCATCCTGAACACTGGCGCATGGCGACGGCCCTCAGGGTGCTGGCGATGGACGCCGTGCAGGCGGCGAATTCGGGTCACCCTGGCATGCCGATGGGCATGGCGGATGCGGCGACGGTGCTGTTTAGCAAGTTCATGAAGCATAATCCGGCGGATCCCGATTGGGCTGACCGGGATCGGTTTGTGCTCTCGGCTGGTCATGGCTCGATGCTGGTCTATTCGCTGTTGCATCTGACCGGTTATGACAGTGTCAGCAGAGATGATATCCGAAATTTCCGCCAGCTGGGGCGCAGCACGGCCGGTCATCCTGAGAATTTTGTCACCAAGGGCGTTGAGACCACGACCGGGCCGCTGGGTCAGGGGATCACCACTGCCGTCGGCATGGCCATGGCTGAGCGGCACCTCAATGCCCGCTTCGGCGATGAGCTGATCAATCACAAGACTTATGTCATCGCCGGCGATGGCTGTCTTATGGAAGGGATCAGCCAGGAAGCAATCACGCTGGCCGGACATCTCAAGCTCTCAAACCTGATTGTCCTGTTTGACGACAATGCCGTGACCATTGATGGCGGCACGGACATGTCTGACAATACTGACAAATGCATGCGCTTTGAGGAGTCGGGCTGGGTGACAAAGAAAGTCGATGGCCATGACGCCGCTGATGTCGAGGCCGCGCTGGCCTGGGCGCAGGACCAGGACAAACCGGTCATGCTGGCGGTGAAGACGATCATTGGCTATGGCGCCAAGCGGGCCGGCACAGGCCCGGCCCATGGCGGGCCATATGGCGAGGAAGAAGTCGCGACGGTGCGCGAGAGCATTGGCTGGCCGCATGCCCCGTTTGACGTCCCGGCCGAGATTGAAGCGGCCTGGCTGGAAGCGGGCAAGCGCGCGGCGGGTGACTATGCCGCCTGGCAGGAGCGCCTCGCTGCCTCTGGTGACAAAGCCGCCTTCGAAGCGGCCATGGCCGGGGCCTTGCCCGCGAACCTCTCTGACATCGTCAACGCCCACAAGAAGTCTGTCGTCGAAGGCGGCAAGGATGATGCGACCCGTAAATGGTCTGGTGCTGCGCTGGAGCCGCTGACCGAAGCGATCCCGGAAATGATTGGCGGCTCGGCGGATCTTACCGGGTCGAACAATACCAAGACCAGCCACACTGCGCCGATCACCCCGGACAACTGGGC
>JAHQVS010000280.1 GCA_019634215.1 Paracoccaceae bacterium
AATCCTCTTAACCTGAATACCGTAGACTATATTTGACCATAAAAGTAAAAAGCGACCGGCTCAAGGGCTTTTTTGGTGTAGATGGCGCAGAATATGCTTGACCGTTCACTCATTCCGCAAGGAAATCACAACGTCAAAAGAATTGTTAGTCGGGCTCGAAGGTGTCGCAGGCTAATGAAACCTCTCAAAAAAATTATCATAAAAGAATATGTCTAAATATAAGCTTGAGTATATCTGGCTGGACGGCTACACGCCGGTTCCAGGGCTGCGCGGCAAAACGCAGATTAAAGAGTTCGCGTCTTTCCCATCGCTTGAGCAACTTCCGCTCTGGGGCTTCGACGGTAGCTCAACCCTACAGGCGGAGGGCAGCAGCTCTGATTGCGTCCTCAAGCCGATCCGGGTGTTCCCAGATCCAGCGCGCAAGAACGGCGCTCTGGTGATGTGCGAAGTGATGATGCCGGACGGCGTGACGCCGCATCCATCAAACAAGCGCGCCACGATCCTCGATGATGAAGGCGCATGGTTCGGCTTTGAGCAGGAATATTTCTTCTACAAGGATGGCCGCCCGCTCGGCTTCCCCGAGGCCGGCTACCCGCCGCCGCAAGGCCCATACTACACTGGCGTCGGCTTCAGCAGCGTCGGCGACATCGCGCGGAAGATCGTCGAGGAGCATCTGGACCTCTGCCTGGAGGCCGGCATCAACCATGAAGGCATCAACGCCGAAGTGGCGAAAGGTCAATGGGAGTTTCAGATCTTCGGCAAGGGCTCCAAGCGTGCCGCCGACGAGATGTGGATGGCCCGTTACCTGCTGCAACGACTGGGTGAAGGCTACGGCGTCGACATCGAATACCACTGCAAGCCGCTCGGCGAGACCGACTGGAACGGCTCGGGCATGCACGCCAACTTCTCCACCTCCTATTTACGCGACGTGGGCGGTAAGGAATACTTCGAGAAGTTAATGGCGGCGTTCGAGGCGAATGTCACCGATCACATCGCGGTCTACGGGCCGGACAACCATATGCGCCTGACTGGTCTGCATGAGACGCAAGCGATCGACAAGTTCTCTTACGGGATCGCGGATCGCGGCGCTTCAATCCGGGTGCCGCACAGCTTCGCGAATAACGGCTACAAAGGCTATCTGGAAGATCGCCGGCCAAACTCCCAGGGTGACCCGTACCAGATCGCGTCGCAAATTCTGAAAACGATCGCGTCGGTTCCGATCGCGGGGCAGATGTCGGACCGCTCATCAGCCGCATGACGGCTCCGCACTTCAACGTCGCTGATCTGACGGAAGCGCCCGCCGCCTCTCCAAATGATCAGCGGCGTCGAGGTGCAGAGTGAAAATCTTTCAGCGAATTGGCGGCGCGATCGGGTGTGAACGCCGCCGCCAACCCAGCACCGGTTAGAGATCCGACCGCTCACCGCCAATGCGCGGCCACGCCGGGGGCCAAGATGGCGTCCAGCCCTGTCCGATGCCGCCAGAGATCAACTGCCGCAACCCCAACGCGGCCCCGGCGATGATCGACACCGTCACCACCGGTGCGCTCACGCTCAAGGTGGAGAAGGCGGTTAGCCCCTGCCCGATTGAGCAGCCCAGTGCGATCACCCCGCCCACGCCCATCAAGAACGCACCGAACAGCTGGCGCCCCAGCTCGCGCGGATCATCGCACGCCTCCCAGCGAAAATGCCCTTGGGCAAGGCAGGCCAAAAGAGACCCTAGCACCACCCCAGCGACCGACCCCACGCCGAAGCTGAAACCGCCGCCAGTGGAGGTCATGAGATAAAGCAGGCTCTCGCCGAGAGGTGCTGTGAAGCTGTGCGACTCCAGCATTCCAGCTTCAAATCCGGTGCGGGCGACAGCGGCGGAGCCCCACCAGCCCAGCACAACAGCCACGCCGACAACCGCCCCCCAGGCCATCAACCCAGGAGAGGCTCGAAATGATGAGGAGGCTAGAGCGACAATCAGCAGCAGCCCCACAACCGCAATCGCAATCCACAACGGAGCAGCGCCTGTCCAGGCGGCGGCGGCATGCGCGATACCCAGGGTCTCGACCTCCGGCGCCGTTCGTTCGACCGAAAACAACGCCTGCCGCAACGACGCCAACGGCCCGCCGAGAGTCATGTACGCTGCGATTCCCATCACCACAGCCACCACGAACGAGCGCATCTCGCCGCCAGCAGCACGGCTCAAGGCGCCGAAGCCGCAGTTTCCAGCGATGGCCATGCCATAGCCAAACAGCAGCCCGCCCACCACGCTCGCCACAGGGTTCCAAACGGCGCTGGCATACAGCGTCTGGCTAAGATCAATCTCGCCCAGCGCCTCTAATACAAACACGCCCAGAATCGCCACGCCGAGAGCCACCGCCCACATCCGCGCACGCCGATAATCCTGCGCGTAAATCGCATCCTCGATCGCGCCCAATGTGCAGAACCGCCCGTAGCGAGCGGCCATGCCCAACATTGCGCCTCCAATCAACCCAAACATCCCGGCGGCGTAGCCGTCCGGCAGCAGGGCGGAGATCACGTCCATCGCACGCAGCCCCTAATCGACGCCGCCCGCCTTGCGCGGCGTCATAAGTTTTCAAAACTGACAGTTTCCAGTGAAAATGCAACGAAAGCTGTTAGAGTTGTTTCGTCGCCTCGCGCGAGGAGGCGTCAGAAAGCGGCGGATTGCAAAACATCTCGTAGACAGTCTCAATCATACGCCGGGCGCGATCGTCACCGAGGCTGTAATAGATCGCCTTGCCTTCGCGGCGATACTCGACCAACCCCTCCAACCGCAGCCGCGCCAACTGCTGAGACACCGCAGCCTGCCGAGTCGACAACAACCCTTCCAACTCCGTGACGGACTTCTCGCCCGAGGCGAGATGACACAGAATCATTAGTCGCCCCTCATGCGCCAAGGCCTTGAGGAAATTGGTGGCGCGCCGAGCATTGTCCATCATCTCGGACATTTCAGCCGTATCCAAACCATCATCAAATACCGGAAGCGCCATCAACCACCCTCTGGCCATTGTATAGACGTCAATAGACAAAACATTATCACTTCCCCCAGTGTCTCCATGCCCTGAGTCATATCTTTACCGTCACGGTTCATCAGAATAAATTCCAATATCAACATATATTTCGCAATCGTTATTGTGCAGATGCGTCCACCGGAACTTTCTCCAGCAAATTTCCGAGAAACCCCCAGAAGAAATCCTCGCCCGGATAGCCTTCTATCCGTCCCACTTCCTCACCATTCTGCATCAAGATGAAGGTGGGCGTGTAGTGAGCCCGGCTTTTTAACGTAAGATTATTGATCTCAGCGCTGTGAATGTCGACCCGGCGCAACGGCGCGCGGCGTCCTTCCTCGGTCTTCTCATAAATGACGCCAACTTCTTGGTTCCATTGTGCGCACCACGGGCACAGCTTCTCCTCAACCATCACCAGTTCGACGGCTGCCGCCCAAGCCGGAGCACAAACCAATGCCAATGACGCCCAGGCCACCACCGCCAACGACAGAATCTCCACCCGCCTCATCACCACCTCCATTGCGCTACACACAAACATACAATAATTCTTGAATATAAGAATAAGCTTCATGACAGGGCGGAGCGAGACACATGGGATTTGACATAAGCTACGGAGCCGCCGCCTTCGCCGGGCTTCTCTCGTTCCTCTCTCCGTGTATCCTGCCGATCGTCCCATTTTATCTCTGTTATATCGCGGGCGTCTCCTTTAGCGCGTTGACGCCGGATGGCAAAATCGACCCGCATATCCGCACCCGCGTGGTGTTGACCTCGATCCTGTTCTCTCTCGGCGTCATCACCATCTTCGTCGGTCTCGGCGCTGTCGCCACCAGCTTCGGTCAACAGTTGCGGGAGTGGTTCGATTCGCTGCGCTACGTCGCCGCCGGAATAATCCTGCTGTTGGGCCTACATTTTCTAGGCGTACTGCGTATCGGGCTGCTCTATCGTGAGGCGCGCTTCGACCTGGGCGAGCAGAAGCTCGGCTATCTGGGCGCCTATCTCATCGGCCTCGCCTTCGCCTTCGGTTGGACGCCCTGTGTTGGCCCGGTGTTGGCCACCATCCTGTTCACCGCCAGCGCCGCTGACACTGCCGCCGACGGCGCGCTGCTGCTGCTGGTCTATGCTTTGGGCATGACCCTGCCGTTCGTGCTGGCGGCGCTGTTCGCGGGCCCGTTTCTGAGCTGGACGCAGGGGTTCCGAAAACACCTCAAAACCGTCGAGCAGGTGATGGGCAGTCTGCTGATCGCCTTCAGCGTCCTAATCGGAACAAACAGCGTCAACATCATCGCCGAATGGATGCTAAAAATTGCGCCCAATATTGGCACTCTGCAATAAAAACCAGGTGTAGTGGGAGGTAGGAATGATTAAACCCTTGCTTATCGGCATTTTGTTTATGCTTAGCGCCGCCTCGTCGGGGCACGCGGTGGAAGTCGGCGAAGATGGTCTGCACAAACAGCCCTGGTTCGCGGTCACCTTCAAGGATTTGACCGAAGATCTTGAAACAGCTGCTTCAGAGGGCAAACGGCTCGCAATTATTTTCGAGCAACGCGGCTGCATCTACTGCGAAAAACTTCACGAAGAAGTATTCTCAGACCCGAAGATATCTCAATATATCGCTGAAAACTTCATCATGGTGCAGATGAATCTATTCGGTGATGAAGAGGTCACCGACTTCGACGGCGAGGCCTTGCCTGAGAAGGAGATGGCGCGGCGCTGGGGCGTGGTGTTCACCCCCACCATCCTGTTCATGCCGGAAATCGCTGCCGAGGCCGCCGTCGCCAATCAGGCCGCTGTTGCGACCATGCCTGGCGCATTCGGCAAGGGCACCACCCTGCACATGTTCCAATGGGTGGTTGAGAAGGGTTACGAGAGCGGCGAACACTTCCAGAAATACCACGCCCGAAAGCTCGCCGAAGGCCAGTAGGCCACTCCTGATCCTAGTCTCTGGCGCACCTCTCGCGTCAGAGACCTGGAGCGGACGCGGCGCGCCACCACTCTCGCTCACACCGGCGCGCCGCGTCCGTCCATATG
>JAHQVS010000281.1 GCA_019634215.1 Paracoccaceae bacterium
ATGAAGTCGATGACCTTGTCTTCGATGATTGGCGCGCGCAGGCCGCATGGCGCCTAAGCGCGCGGGCGGTCGATAGAAAAGGCGATGGAATGAGTGAGAAAGACACAGGCGGACGGAGACGCGGCTCTGGCGGCGGCACAGGGGGCGGGGGGTCCAAGACCTTGAGCCTCCGGTCCGGCGGTGGGTCGGAGTCTGGCCGGGTTCGCCAGTCCTTCTCCCATGGCCGCAGCAAGTCGGTCGAGGTGGTGACCAAGCGCGCCAAGCGGGTGGTTAAACCAAAGGACGGCGACGGTAAGGCCAACTCTGCGGAGCTTGATCCGATCAAGCGCGCCGCCCAGAAAGCGGGCCTGTCCGAGGATGAAACTCAGCGACGCCTGCGCGCGGTCGAAGCCGCTAAAGTAGCGGAATTTGAGCGCAAGAAGCGCGAGGTCGAAGAGGCGAAGCGCCGCGCCGAGGAAGAGGTCCGTAAAAAGGCCGAGGAGGAGGAGCGTAAACGTCGCGAGGCTGAGGAAGCCGCGCGCCGCCGCGCCGAGGAAAAGGTTGCTGAGGAAGAGGCCCGGCGCCGTGAGGCTGATGAAGCCGCGCGTCAGGTCGCTGCGGATGCAACCACTGCCGCGCCTGCTGCGGCGGCTAAAGCGAGCGCCAAGACGTCGGATGCTCCCGCAAAGACCACAGCTTCGACCGAAGAGCGGCGTCCACCGCCGAAGCTGCGTCCCGCAGAGCCGCCGAAAAAGCCTACGACGACCCGTGGTAAGAACGACGACCGTCGCCGCTCGTCAAAGCTCACCATCAGCCGCGCTACGTCAGGCGAGGGTGAGGAGGGCCGGCAGCGCTCACTGGCGGCGATGCGTCGCCGGCAAGAGAAGCAGCGCAAAGCCGAGCGCGGCGGTGGCGATCGCCCCGCTAAAGTCTTCCGCGACGTGGTTATTCCCGAGGCGATCACCGTCCAGGAACTCGCCCAGCGGATGACCGAGCGCGCCAGCGATGTGGTGAAGTCGTTGATGAAAATGGACATCATGGCTCGCATCAACGACACCATTGATCAGGATACGGCCGAGCTAGTGGTTGAAGAGTTTGGTCACCGCGTCAAGCGAGTATCGGAAGCAGATGTTGAAGACAGCTTAGTGGTCTCGGACGAGCGCGACGAAGATCGAGAGTCACGCTCGCCTGTCGTCACTGTGATGGGTCACGTCGACCACGGCAAAACCTCTCTCCTCGATGCGCTGCGCAAAACCAGCGTGGTTTCTGGTGAGGCTGGCGGCATCACGCAACATATCGGCGCCTATCAGGTGACGACGTCCGAAGGGGCGAAAATCACCTTCCTCGATACGCCCGGCCACGCCGCGTTCACCTCGATGCGCTCGCGCGGGGCACAGGTGACGGACATCGTTATTCTGGTGGTGGCGGCCGACGACTCGGTCATGCCACAGACCATCGAAGCCATCGCCCACGCTAAGGCGGCTGGCGTGCCGATGATCGTCGCCATCAACAAGATCGATAAACCTAACGTCGATCCCCAGAAGGTGCGGGTCGAACTGCTTCAACAGGACATCCAAGTCGAAAGCTTGGGCGGCGAGGTGCTGGACGTGGAAGTCTCGGCCATCACCGGCCAAGGCCTCGACAGCATCATTGAAAACATCCTGCTTCAGTCTGAGCTGCTTGACTTGAAGGCCAACCCCGATCGCCCCGCTGAAGGCGCTGTGATCGAGGCCAAGCTCGACACCGGTCGCGGTCCTGTCGCCACCGTTCTGATCCAGCGCGGCACCCTGCGCGTGGGCGACATCTTTGTTGTCGGCGAACAGTGGGGCAAGGTCCGCGCCTTGGTGAACGACCAGGGCGATCGGGTGAAGGAGGCGGGGCCTTCTATCCCGGTCGAGGTGCTCGGCCTCAACGGCACGCCGGAAGCTGGCGACACCCTGATTGTGGTTGAGGACGAGGCCAAGGCGCGGGAAGTGGCGGACTACCGTCAGCGCAAGGCCAAGGAGAACCAGGCGGCTATCGGCGCACGGGTGACCCTTGACCAACTGCTCGCGCAGGCCAAGCAGAACGTTGACGTCAGAGAACTGCCGGTGGTGGTCAAGGGCGACGTGCAAGGCTCTGTCGAGGCGATTGTTCAGGCGTTGGAGAAGATCGGCAACGACGAAGTGTCGATCCGCCTCCTGCACTCCGGCGTCGGCGCGATCACTGAGTCTGACGTCACATTGGCCGAAGCGTCACGCACCCCGATCATCGGCTTCAACGTCCGCGCCAACGCCCCAGCAAGGGACGCGGCGCAGCAAAAGGGCGTCGAGATCCGCTATTACTCCATCATCTACGACCTTGTGGACGATGTGAAAGCGGCGGCCTCCGGCCTGCTCAGCCCGGAAGTGCGCGAGACCTTTATCGGTTACGCCAATATCAAGCAGGTGTTCCGGATTTCGAACATCGGCAATGTTGCGGGTTGCGAAGTCACCGAGGGTGTGGCGCGCCGTTCCGCCGGCGTCCGCCTGCTGCGGGACAACGTCGTCATCCATACCGGCACTCTGAAGACCCTCAAGCGCTTCAAGGACGAAGTCAAAGAGGTGCAGTCGGGCCAGGAATGCGGCATGGCGTTCGAGAAATACGAGGACATTCGTGAAGGCGATGTCATCGAGATTTTTGAGACCGAGGAGATCACTCGGACGTTGGAGTGATCGTATCTGGGTGTGTGAAATGGTGAATTGTAGTTAAGAACTCCACTCGGGCGAACGGCTGTTATGGCGTGGTTCGCCCGAGTGGAGCATGCGTTCTTATGATGCTGTCGCTATACCCTTGAGCTTGCTCTGGGTTGTGTTTGCACTGTTCTGGAACGTCACAGTTTAGAATATCAGCGCTACCATACTGTTTAATATTGCCGGGCTGTTCATTTTGTTTGCGGGCCTTCACTTCGTGGCAGGCCGCTTCATTTTCGACGCCATGAAGCGTGAGAGAACTTCTTTCGCAACCTCCAATCAGCGGGCGCTGATCGTCGCTGCTTCCTGGGGGCGGTTAATGTGTTCTCACTCCATCAACGCGGACACTACCGTCTCACGAAGTTTCTTTCGGAGTGGGGAGGACTTCGCCATCGGGCGTCAGATACCGATGTTTTCACGCGGCGGAATATATTGGACAGACACACCGACAGGGGTCGTGTTTGAGGGCGCCGTCAATGTCGGTGCTATGGCCAAGGCAATCGTCACAATCCAATACGAAGCACGTGAGGGGGTGCGAGCGGCGGGTGGTTGATCCGCATCAAGGCGCTGCTGTGTATTCCGGCTAAGGTCGTGTCATGACTGATTTAGCCGCACAAAAGTCAAAGCTTCTGGCTCGCCTGGGTGAGCTGGACCAGCGCCTAGCCCGCATCGAGGAGAGCCTCGATGCCCCCCATAACCCCGACTTCGAAGAAGACGCCACTGAACGCGAGGGTGACGAGGTGAGGGAGCAGCTCGGTGAGGCCGGGTTGCTAGAGATCCGGCAGATCCGGGCCGCTCTACAGCGGCTGCGGGTTGGCGGCTACGGCGTCTGCGTCGCTTGCGGTGAAAACATATCGCCGGAGCGTCTGATTGCGGTGCCCACAGCGGCGCGCTGCCGCAACTGCGTGTAATACCCCTATCAAGCCTGCTGAAAATACCGCGTCAGAATAGCCTCATAGGCTGTTGATAACGCCGCCACGTCATTCGCTGGCACCCGCTCGTCCACCTGATGCATGGTGTCGCCGACGAGGCCGAACTCGACGACGGGACAGTGCGCTTTCATAAAACGCGCATCCGAGGTGCCGCCGCCGGTGGTCAACTGTGGCTGGCGTCCTGTGGACGTTGCCACCGCCTTGGCCACCAGCTCGGTGAATGATCCAGGTTCGGTCAGAAACGCCTCTCCGGAAATCCGAGACTGCATCTCGATCTCTACGCCCGTCTCTTGGCTCATCCTGGCGGCGGCATCTTTCAGCCACGCTGTCAGAGCAGCCCCCGTATGGGTGGGGTTGAAACGGATATTGAGCTGTGCGCGCGCTATTCCAGGAATGACATTGTTGGCTGGGTTGCCGACGTCGACAGTGGTCAGCGCCAGCGTTGACGGCTCGAAATGTGGATAGCCGTCGTCCAACGCAGCGCTCGCGAACCCATCCAGAAGCTTCACCAGTGCGGGCAACGGGTTTCGGGCGCGGTGCGGGTAGGCGGTGTGGCCCTGTTTGCCCTTGGCTGTGAAATTGGCTGTCATACTGCCGCGCCGGCCGATCTTCATCACATCCCCAAGCGTGGACACCGAGGTCGGCTCACCCACCAGGCAGTGGTCGACACGCTCACCACTTTCGTCCATCCAATCCAAAAGAGCGCGAGTGCCGTCGACGCCGTCGCCCTCCTCATCGCCGGTGATCATCAACACCACTGACCCTTGGGGCGGTGTCGCCGTCACAAACCGGCAGGCGGCTGATATGAACGCTGCTACGCCGGATTTCATATCAGTTGCGCCCCGGCCCCAGATCACGCCGTCGACCAGCTCGCCGCCGAAGGGCCCCCGGCTCCAGGCGGCGCGATCGCCGATTGGCACCACATCGGTGTGGCCGTTGAAGCCGAAGCAGGGGCCGTCGCCGCCGCTCCATTTGGCGTAGAGGTTGGCGATCCCGCCACGATCGACGCGGCGGCACTCAAACCCGAAGGGAGTCAGCGCCTCCGCCACTAAGCGGATCGCTCCGCCTTCTTCGGGGGTGACCGAGGGGCATTGGATTAGCGCTTGCGTCAGGGCGACGGGATCAGGCGTCTCCATCAGTCGCGCAGAAGGTCGTTGATCGAGGTTTTCGACCGCGTCTGCTCATCAACGCGCTTCACGATTACGGCGCAGTACAGGCTCGGTCCCCAATTCTCATTCGGCAAGTTGCGCCCGGGCAGTGTACCTGAGACCACAACCGAATAGGGCGGCACTTCGCCGATATGGATCTCGCCGGTGTTGCGGTCGACGATTTTGGTCGACGCCCCCAGATACACACCCATCGCCAGCACCGAGCCTTCGCGTACGATTACACCTTCCGCCACTTCGGCCCGAGCGCCAATGAAGCAGTTGTCCTCGATCACCACCGGTCCGGCCTGAAGGGGCTCCAGAACGCCGCCGATCCCGGCGCCGCCGGAGATATGGCAGTTCTTGCCGATTTGCGCGCAGGAGCCGACGGTCGCCCAAGTGTCGACCATGGTGCCTTCATCCACATAAGCGCCGAGATTTACGAAGGACGGCATCAGCACAACGCCCTTGGCGCTAAAAGCCGAACGGCGCACCACCGTGTGTGGCACCGCACGGAAACCTGCAGCGCGGAAGGCGTCAGCGCCCCATCCATCGAACTTCGACGGCACCTTATCCCACCACGATCCGCCGCCGGGGCCGCCAGGGATTGTCGTCATGTCATTGAGCCGGAACGATAGCAGCACCGCTTTTTTTAACCACTGGTTTACGGACCACTGCCCATCAGCCCCCCGCTCCGCCACTCGCGCTTGGCCCGCATCCAGCAAGCCAAGTGATGTTTCAATCGCCTCACGGGTCTCGCCTGACGTAGCGGGGGTCAGGGCGTCTCGTCCTTCCCATGCGGCTTCGACCGTCGCGCGCAACTGCTCAAGCTGCACGGGATCGGTGGGGGATGTGGCGGTCATGGCGTTGTCCTCTTGTTTCGATCGGCTTTAAGCGCCCCGGCCCCGGCTGGCAAATGGTCTGGGGGTCAGGAGCCGGGCGGCGTGTATTGGAACTGCAACAGCAGTGTGCGTTGCCAGCCGCTGAAATTATCGTCCGAGAGCAGGGTGAGCAGCAGCGCGCCATCCTGTGACGCCTCGACCGTGATCGCCTCCATATTGTCGATCGGCAAACCGCCGCTAAGGGTCGCCAACACCTCTCCACCGCCGAGGTCGCCACTGGCGAAATCAGGATTGGGGAAGCGCCGGACCCGGGCGGCGACGCCGGTCATCCAGTGAAACCGGCGCTCCACCAGATACAGCGCCTTGTCTGGCCCGAAGGCCGCGCCAGTGGGGGCGAAGCCGTCGCGGCGGTCCAAACGGAACGGAGATGGCGTCTCTCCTTCCGCCCATGGGGCGGCGATGCGCCATCCCTGGGCGGCGTCTGGTGGGCTGCCGTTACGGGGGGGCTCTTCGGCGATGGCGATCAACGCCCCATCCGGGGCCGTCGCAAGCGCCTCGAGCCCTCCGTTGCGGGGGAGCAGCTCGAATGCGGGCGCGGCGGTTTCCGCCAAGGTCTCGCCGTCGACCACAGCGTATTGCTCGATCCTGTGTCCACCTTCAAAACTGACCGCTAATCGCCCGCCTGGCGCGACAGCCAAAGCCTCGGCGTCGGCGGATCTGCCGGTTAAGGGCTGGCGCGCGGCGTCGCGCAACAGCGCCATTTGGGCGTGCTTCAGCCCAGTCAGAACGCCGTTTGGCGCACGGTCGAAGCTGAAAGTGAGCCATGCGCCGCGGTCTGTGACGGCGAAGCCGTTCTCACCGCGCATCTCCAGGCCTGAGAGGCCGCCAAAGCGCTTCTCATCCGACCTAAACTCCCATCCGCCGACATGGGTGAGCGCGTCAATTCGTTGCTTACCTGCTGGCCAGGACAGCGGGGTCATGGTGATGATGATGTCTTGCGCTTGCGACCATGCCGCGAGAGGGATGGCGCTGAACGCCAGCACGCACAGCCCCATTGCGCCGAGGCGTCGCCGGGCCCAGCAGTTCAAATTTGGCATCTTATCTCTGCATTGAACTCAATAGTGCGCCGCAGGCTTCCGGCAGATCATTGAGCGTTATCTCCGGCCGGGGTTTTGCCCCGGGCTTCGGCTTTGGGTTTAGCGCTTCGTCCGAGAACCACCAAGCGAGTTGATCACAGCCGTCGCCCGGCGGTGGTGCATCTTGTGGTACACACTGAGGCGAGTCTTCAGGGCAATTCAGCCGGACATGAAAGTGCGAGTCATGCCCCCACCAAGGCCGAAGTTTCCGAAGCCAGCCGATCGCCTCGTCTGATCCGCCATAGTCGCCGCACATCCGCTGTTTTATGGCGGCGTTGACGAAGATCCGGGCGATCGCAGCGTCGCTGGCGGCGGCTTTTAGGATCTCGCCATGCGTTTCCCGCCAATTCTTTGTGACTTGCAGTCGATTGCGCGTCACCAGCCGCTCGGAGGACAGCGATTCACGCTCTTTCGAGCTGAGGCGACGCTCAGGCGCCGGGCGGAACCAGATATCCGCATCCAGCCCGACTTGATGGGAGCGATGGCCCGTTAGCATCGGCCCACCGAGCGGTTGGGCTAAATCCCCAACCAAAACACCATGCCAGCCAAGTTCGCGCGCATTGTCCCCGAGGCGTTCGATAAAGGCGAGTAATGAGGGGTGGCCATATCCGCGATTGCGGCTGGGCCGCATTGCCTGCCAGCCTGCGCCATTGGCCGCCAACTGCAGAGCGCCAGCGACGCAACCATTGGCGTAACCACCATACACTTGCGGTTTGGCCTCATTTGGCGCGGCGACACCGCCAAACAGCAATTTCGCAGGGCCGTCTGAGTTGGATTCCCGCTCACCCGCTTGGGAAAAGGGGATCATGAGGATAAGACTTAGGAAAGCGAGTAACAGAACGCTCAGTGCGCGCCGATAGTTCGTTGTTCCTTCAATAAAAAAAGCCCGCCCCCGCGCAACCATCGCTATTCATCCATTTTTAATGCGTTGATAAACGCCTCTTGTGGAATATCGACGCGCCCAAATTGCCGCATTTTCTTCTTACCAGCCTTTTGCTTCTCCAGAAGCTTGCGTTTACGAGTGACGTCACCGCCGTAGCATTTTGCTGTCACATCCTTGCGCAACGCTCTAACGGTCTCCCGGGCGATGATCCGGCCTCCAATGGCGGCCTGAATTGGCACCTGGAACATATGCTGAGGGATCAGCTCCTTCAGCTTTTCACACATCGCCCGCCCGCGGCGCTCGGCTTGGCTGCGGTGGACAATCACCGACAGCGCGTCCACCGGTTCGGCATTCACCAGAATAGACATTCGGACGAGGTCTCCAGCCTCATACCCTTCCAATTGATAATCGAAGCTGGCGTAGCCCTTCGAAATTGACTTCAAACGGTCGTAAAAATCAAACACCACTTCGTTCAGGGGCAGGCGATACACCGCCATGGCGCGTGAACCCGCGTAAGTCAGGTCGGCTTGTACGCCGCGCCGGTCTTGGCAGAGCTTCAGCACATCACCGAGATAATCGTCTGGCACCATGATGTTGGCTTTGATCCATGGCTCCTCGATTCGGTCGACCTTCACGGGGTCAGGCATGTCGGCGGGGTTATGCATCTCCATCATTCCGCCGTCGGTGGTGTGGACCTGATAGACAACAGAGGGCGCGGTGGTGATGAGGTCGATATTGTACTCGCGCTCCAGCCGCTCTCGGATGATCTCCATATGCAGTAAGCCCAAGAAGCCGCAGCGGAAGCCGAACCCTAGCGCCGCCGAGGTCTCCATTTCATGCGAGAAACTGGCGTCATTCAGCGCCAATTTCTCCATTGCTTCGCGGAGCCCTTCGAATTCGGCACTGTCTATCGGGAATATTCCACAAAAAACTACCGGCTGTGCAGGCTTAAAACCTGGGAGGGCGCTGGTGGTTTCCTTACGATCCTCCGTGATAGTGTCGCCCACCCGTGTGTCCGCCACTTGTTTGATCGAGGCGGTGATAAAGCCCAACTCCCCAGGGCCAAGCGTGTCCACTGTGAGCATTTTGGGGCTGAAGACGCCGACCCGGTCGACCGGATAGGTCGCCTTGGTGGACATCATTTTGATTTTCATGCCTTTTTTCAGCACGCCATCGACAATGCGCACCAGCACCACGACACCGAGATAGGCGTCGTACCAACTGTCGACCAGCAGCGCTTTGAGAGGCGCGCTACGGTCCCCCTTGGGCGCTGGCAGCCGCTTCACGATGGCTTCTAAAACCTTGTCGATCCCAAGGCCGGTTTTGGCGGAGATGTGCACCGCGTCGGATGCGTCGATTCCAATGACATCTTCAATTTGTTCGCAGACCCGCTCCGGCTCGGCTGCCGGCAGGTCGATTTTATTCAGGACCGGCACGATCTCATGATCGGCCTCGATCGCCTGATAGACGTTCGCTAGCGTTTGCGCCTCGACCCCCTGGCTGGCGTCGACCACGAGCAGCGAACCCTCCACGGCCAACATCGAGCGTGAGACTTCATAGGCGAAATCGACATGTCCAGGCGTGTCGATCAGGTTCAGCACATACTCTTCCCCATCCAAGGCCTTGTAATGCAGCCTCACGGTCTGCGCCTTGATGGTGATGCCGCGTTCGCGCTCCAACTCCATCGAGTCGAGCACCTGCGCCTTCATTTCTCGATCAGACAATGCGCCCGTCGTCTGAATAAGGCGGTCCGCCAACGTCGACTTGCCATGGTCGATGTGAGCGACGATCGAGAAGTTTCGAATATGCGAGAGATCGGTCATAACGCGGTTATGGGAGCGGTTCTCGCCCCGGTCAATGTCACCCGCAGCTTGTTGTCGCAGATCTCACGCAGCGCCTCGCCACGGAGGTCCGAAAGGCTCAGGCGGCGATGGGCAAATTGAGTTCAGTCTGCGCACTAGTCGACGATTTTGTCAGGAAAATCAATGTGCCGGCAACGAGTCCGGCGATCGCCGGGTTTCCGTCCAAGCGCCCCTCAGCCAACCGCAGAAATGTTGCACCTTCTTCGCCGCCGTCGACCACCATCGCGCCGGAGGTTCGGGCCCGAGCGACGACGTAATCAGGCCACTGGTCCCGCAACTCATCCGCAGTGGCCACAATCACCGCGTCACTAGAGCCAAGAACGGCGGCGAATCCGGCTGACGCGGCGCGGGCGTTTTCGACCACGATCATCGGCCTAAACTTAGTTTCTGATGAGGAGCGGCGGTCTAAAGTTGGGGAGAGAGGTTGCATGATGATCTCCATCGCTTTTGTTCACTTATTGTTCTAGGGGGGCTTTCCCCCTTCGTCAAGATGTTCTTCTTCTGTCTGGCAAACTTTTTGGTTTCTACGAGTAAACTTACATGTGAATTCGACGAATCAGGAGACGGATGATGGTGGCGATCGTGGTGTTGACCGGTGCTGGGATTTCAGCTGAATCGGGGTTGGGCACCTTCCGCGACACCGATGGCGTATGGACGAAGTACGATCTTGAGGATGTCGCCACGCCCCAGGGGTTTGTGCGCAACCCTGAGTTGGTGCAGGCTTTTTACAACGCAAGGCGCAGCGGCGTCGTCACGGCTCGGCCAAACGCGGCGCATGAGGCTTTGGCGAAGTTGGAGGCCTCGTTGGGCGCTGAACTCTTGCTTGTCACCCAGAACGTTGATGATCTGCATGAGCGTGGCGGCGCCAAGCGGGTCGTGCATATGCATGGGGAATTGCTGAAGGCGTTTTGCGCCAGCTGCCAGGCGCGTCGACGCCAAGAGACCGACATCTCCGTAGAGGAGGTTTGCGCCGATTGCGGTGTGGTGGGGCAGATGCGTCCGGACGTGGTGTGGTTTGGGGAAATTCCCTACCACATGGACGAAATCTACGCCGCTTTATCGAAAGCAGAGATGTTCGTCTCCATCGGCACCAGCGGGCAGGTTTACCCTGCCGCAGGATTTGTGGAGATGGCGCGGGACAGTGGGGCGGCCTGCTTGGAACTTAACCTAGAGGCCACCAACCCTGCCTTCACGCAAAGGCGTCTTGGGCCGGCGACTGAAGTGACGCCGGCTTGGGTAGATGAGATCCTGAACAGCGGAGGTTGATCCGTCGGCCGCGCCTCACTCGGCGGCGGCTTCGGCCTTCTCAAGATCGCGCTTCACCTTCAGCGCGCGCGGGGACAACTCGGTGTCACGGGCTTTGCGCAGAAACGCGTCGAGGCCGCCACGATGGTCCACCGTGCGCAGCGCGCTGGCCGCGATCCGGAAGCGATAAGAACGGCCAAGCTTGTCGCTCATCAGCGTCACTTGGTTCAGATTCGGCAGCCAGCGACGGCGGCTCTTGATATTGGAGTGGCTGACATTGTTGCCTGTCAGCACGCCTTTGCCGGTCAGCTCGCAACGGCGGGACATACAGGTCACCCCTATGCAGTGGCGCGCCCATAGGCGGGCCAGTTTTGACAAATACGAAAACCGTCGACGCGATGCGTCAACGGCGTAGGAGCCGTCGATAACGGCGGCGGGGCGAGTGCGTCAAGCCTTCGCGGCGGCCATGGAGCTGAAAAACGCCGCGAGCGCGCGATCCGCAGCGTCCTCGGGCGAGAGCGAGCCGGTGGCGACCGCCTCTCGTAGGTTCGGGGAAAGCTCTGAGACCGCTGGATTCGCGGCGAAGCGGGCGATCAGTCGGCGTTCGATCTCTTCCTGCATCCAGTGCACGTCCTGATCGCGGCGGCGGCTTGCGCGCCACCCCTGATCACGACGCCAATTGGCAAGGTCGGCGATTTGTGTCCAGGCGGATTCCAATCCATCGCCGGTCAGGGCCGAGACCGGCATCGCCATGGGAATTTGTTGGACCTCCGGTGGCGGATCATCCGGGCGCGCGCGCAACAGCCGCAACGCGTTGGCGTAGTCTGAGACCGTCGCCCGCGCGGCCGACGCTAGCTCGCCGTCGGCCTTGTTGACCAGAATCAGGTCGGCGCGCTCCATCACCCCGCGTTTGACCCCTTGGAGATCATCGCCGCCGCTGGGATTTAACAACAGCACGAACACGTCGGTCATGTCGGCGACCATGGTCTCCGATTGGCCGACGCCGACGGTTTCGATCAAGGTCACTGTGAAGCCAGCGGCCTCGCACAGCCGAATCACCTCTCGGGTGCGACGGGCGACACCACCCAGCGCTGCGTTCGACGGCGAGGGACGGATAAAAGCTTCTTTCGCCCGTGATAACCGCTCCATCCGTGTCTTGTCGCCCAGGATAGAGCCGCCGCCTCGCGCCGAACTAGGGTCTACCGCCAACACCGCCACCCGCTCTCCGAGAGCCAGCAGCGCCCTGCCGAACGCCTCGATGAAAGTTGATTTGCCAACGCCTGGCGCGCCTGACAAGCCGATGCGCAGTGAGCCGCCGGTATGCGGCGCCAAAACCGTCAATAGCTCCCTGGCGAGGGCGCGATCATCGTCCCGGCTGGATTCAACCAACGTGATCGCCCGGGCGAGGGCTCTACGGTCGCCTGCGGTCAAGCGCTTCGACCAATTGGTTGCAAATGTGCCTGAATTCGGCGCCATTTCTTTCATATTATTACGAACCATACACACTCGGTTGTCGGCTCCTCTTTACGGCTCACAAGACCTTGTGCATAAATCCGGATAGTTTTGCGTGGGAGCCCGAATATGCGACTTCATCTCGCCCCTTTGGCGGCCGCCGCCATCAGCGCCCTAGTGTCAACAGGGGTCGCGCCGTGGGCATCCGCCAATGAAACCGCGCCGAAGGTGACGCCGGTGGCGACTACCGCCGACATGACTGCGGATTTACACTACACTTATGACTTTTACCTCAGCGGCGTGCCAGTCGCAGTCGGAAAGTTTCAGGCCAGCATCGAGGACACTCGGTACAACGCCGTTTCGGCCTTGAAAACCGTGGGAATCGTCGGGCTGTTCTTCGACACCGAGGTGGTCTCAAGCGCTGACGGCCAGCTTATGGAGGGCGAAGCGCTGTCGCCAGCCTTGTTCGAGATGCGCTCGCGCACCAAGGACAAGCGCCAGGACGTCAAAATGGTGTTCGCCGACGATGCGCCAGAGACAGTCGAGGCCTCCCCTCCGTTTCGGAAGAAGCGCTATGAGATTGATCCCGCCAAGCAGAACGGCGCGCTTGATCCGATGAGCGCGATTGTCGCCGCCTTCATGCCGCGAGACGCTGAAACGGTCTGCAGCCAAGTGATCCCGGTGTTTGACGCGCGCAAGCGCTATGACGTGAAGTTCCATACGAAGATCCGGGAATATGAGGAAGACGGGCGCCGCTTCATCGAATGCAAGGGGGTCTACGAGCGACTGGCTGGCTTTAAGCCCAAGATGATGAAAAAGCCGAACTACCCATTCAAAATCCGCTTCGCCGTCAATGATACAGGCGCGCCGCGTGCAGTGAGGATTTGGGGTGACACTTATTTTGGCGTCGCTGTCGCCTTGCTACGCGAATAGCTGCGTCAAACTTCTCTAAAACCAAGTAATGAATATTCAGGAGCCCCGTTATGGGCTCATATTTTTTTGCTTCAAGGGGTTTCGTAGCGGAAATCCCTCCCCATTTCGGCGTCTCCGATCGCAACGCGATGTGAGTTCAAGTGGGCGAGGGTCCAAACCTCCCCCGTGTGGCCTGCTCTGCTGAGTCATATGCGTGAACCAGATCGTGGGTCGGGCCGAGGACGTGGGCAAATTGGTAAAGCCGTCCGGCGGAAGCTGGATGCCGCTTGGCGAGAGCCGGGCGCTGCGGGTTCGACTCCCGCCGTCTTCACCATGGGAACCGTAGCTCAGTGGTTAGAGCAGCAGACTCATAATCTGTTTGTCGCGGGTTCGACTCCCGTCGATTCCACCAGGGCCTGGAAAGCCCCCCAGCCTTTAACGCTGGTTTAGCAACACGGGTCTCCGAGACCTGACCTGGTTCGACCGCCTGATCCCGGCTCCCTGCGGGGCGTCGGGGGAGGGGGGAAGAACCGCGCGTCGGCCGCCTAGCGCGGCGGCTGATGGTGAAGACGGCCGATGGTCAAGCGTGTTCCGCCTAAGGGACGCGCTCCGCCGCTGGTCCTCGACGCCCGCTCGCCGCCGCCCGCGCGCCGGAGCGTTACGGCGGGTCTCGGAGATCTATCGAATTCCGCCCCTGTGAAGGGGCGTCCGCCATCCCCGCCGCGCTCGCGCGGAGGGGGCCGCCCGGTCCAGGGCGTCAGTTCTGGGCCGATCTTTAACCTGAACCAAAAGGACAGTCATGCCGCCGTAACCGGACGCTGACGCGAAACCAATAAGGAAGACAGCCATGACCATGACTCGATACACGATGCTGGACGCCATGCTGGGGCGCCGCCGCCTGACTGTGAAAGAGAACCAGCGCGTGATAGCGCTGCACAAAGGGCGTTTCATGGACATTCTCGGTCCGGGAGAGCACCTCTTCTCGGGCTATGACGGGCACTTGATGACCGACATGGAGCTTGAAACCCATGATCTGACGCGCCCGGAGCTGGTCACCTCATTGGAGGCGGCGTTGTTCCGTGAGCGTACTGATCTGGTTGAGGCGCATCTTATCGAGGTGCGCACCGGGCCGGACGAAGTCGGCGTGGTGCTGAGAGATGGCCGGATCTACGCGATCCTGAAGCCCGACGGCCGCTCGGTGTTCTGGAAAGATGCCGGCCCGTGGGAGGTGGAGCGGATCGACGTCTCGGCGGATCTGGCCCTGCCGGCCGGTTTGCAGCGGCGGTTCGAGCGTTTCGGCGCAACGGACCGGATCACCCGCTTCAACGTCGAGCAGGAGCAAGTAGGCTTGCTGTTCGTCGACGGCGCATTCCTGCGCATGCTCGCCCCTGGCGCGCATATGTTCTGGAATGTCGGCCGGCGGGTGATGGTGAAGCTGATCGAGACCCGGCGTCAGTCGCTGGACGTGACCGGTCAGGAAATCCTGACCAAGGATCGCGTCTCGATCCGGGTGAACCTCGCGGCCGAGTACCGCGTGGTCGATCCGGTGAAGGCTGCGACCATGGTGAAAGATTTCGCCGATGCGCTGTACCGCGAGGTGCAGTACGCGTTCCGTAAATCGCTCGGCGCCAAGACGCTCGACGAGATCCTTGAGCAAAAGATCTCGGTCGACGCCGAGGCGGCGGAGCGGGTGCGGACGGCGATGAAGGAGATCGGCCTTGAGGTCGGTGAGATCGCGTTGAAGGACGTGGTCCTGCCGGGCGAGATGCGCGAGATCCTAAACACCGTGGTGCTGGCGGAGAAAGAGGCGCAAGCCAACGTCATCCGCCGCCGTGAGGAAACCGCCGCGACCCGCTCGCTGCTCAATACCGCGAAGGTGATGGAGGAGAACCCGATCATGCTCCGCCTGAAGGAGCTGGAGGCGCTCGAAACCATCGCCGAGAAGGTCGACAGCCTGGTGGTCCACAACGGGCCGAAGGGTCTGATGACCGAGATCGCGAAACTGTCCGATTGACAGGCGGGGCGAGGGGAAACCCTCGCCCCGTTTCGCATACGTTGTTTCGTATCGCGCACGTTCGGTCACGACCCGTCGCCAACCCGTGATTTGCCGTCATGGCGCCTGCTCCCGGAGAATATGCGCGCAAACACGTCATCACGGGAGGAACTATAATGTTGAAACGGTTCGCAATCGCCGCCACCGTCATTCTCATGGGCGGGAGCGCGGCGCACGCCGCTTGCACGTCCGACACGCCGGGCGACGATATGAGCTTCGATCAGGCGCAGACAGTTTATGAATGCCTGAAAGAGAGCATGCAGGCTGGCTACGCCAAAGGCCCGAAGCGTTGGGTGCCGGAGGAGTTCGTCACCGACTATCCGGGCTGGACCCAGGCGAGCACCAAACCGGCCGCGCCCGGCTTTCACGGCGGCCGCTTCCTCGTCACCTATGTTAACGACGCTGGCGCCGACGCTTATTTGACTTGGGGCGAGGCCGCGATTCCGGCCGGAACCGTGATCGCGAAAGAATCCTTCATGGTCGACGATAAGGGGAACGCTAAGGCCGGGCCGCTGTTCATTATGCAGAAGGTCGAGGCTGGGAAATCCCCGAAGACGGACGACTGGTACTACATGATGGTCGCCCCAAGCGGCGCGCCTCAGGGCGTTAACGTGTTCCAGGCCTGCAGCGAATGCCATCAAGGCAATTTTGGCGAAACGCAGGGCCTTGGCTACCCGGTTGAAGAAGTCCGGCTGGAGCGCTGAGGCGTCGCGGGGCTATTCTTGAAATATCCGAGCTTTAAAACCTAGTGGAGCAACCGAAACAGATCGAACCCGATCTGTTTCGAAAGTTGCGCAACCAAATCAAGAGCCTAGTGGTCGGCGCGACGGAGCCTTCCGTCACAGTCGAACCACTAGGGGCGGTCTCGGCCGCCCCTGCTGAAGCCGCGCTAGAGCCTTTTCCATGAACTCCCGTTCACTCCAAAGGCTCTCATTCCTTGTTTTTTGTCGCATTCTCGAAGCGCAAAACCGCAAACACTTTTGCTGAAAATGTTCTAAGAACCATCGCTGCGAACTTTCTTGCCACCCAACCCCTCATAAAACCGCGTCGCCTGGCTGTCGTCATGCTGGCCGTATCCGGCCCCGCTCGCGCCCAGGAACACTTGCAGCGCCGCTGCGGACAGCGGAACCGGAAACCGCTCCGCCCGTGCGGCGTCCAGCACAATCCCCAGGTCCTTCACAAAGATATCCACAGCCGAGCTCGCTTCGGTTCCCTCAGTCAGCATCCGGGGGCCGCGATTGCCGATCATCCAACTGCCCCCGGCGGAGACGTTCAGCACTTCGAGCACTTGTGCAGGCGTTAACCCGAGATGCGCGCCGAAGCTCATCACTTCGGCCGCCACAGCCAGATTGCAGCCAGCGGCGAGCTGGTGGACCATTTTCATGGTTGATCCCGGTCCGGGGTGATCTCCTA
>JAHQVS010000282.1 GCA_019634215.1 Paracoccaceae bacterium
CCCGGAATCGCGCCGATCCAGATCAGATATTGCTCCCAGATCGGGCGGTCGAGGGCGTACTGGACCCGGAGCCATTCGGCTGTCGCGAGGTTGCGCGCCTCGCCCTGCGCCTCCAGCTCGGCGATCATATTGGTGAGATAATCGCCGGGTGGGAGGTTGATGATGACAAACACCAGCGCCGACACCACCACCATCGTGCCGGCCATGGCCGTGAGGCGATACAGCAAGAACTGGATCATGGCGTCGGCTCCGGTGTTTCAGGCGCTGCGATGCGCGCCCGTTGGTTACGCGTCGTTGAACCACCACTCGTCAATGCGATGCACACCGAAATGGGCGCCCGGGTCCCAGCCATACAGCGCGCGCTCGGGCACGTTCACCAGCCGTTTGGAGGCGACCACCGGTTGCGGGGCTTCGCAGACGACGCCGATGACGAACTGCTCTTCGGCATGAATTGAGAGCATCTCCGTCCAGATCTCCGTGCGTTGCTCAGTGGAGGCTGCATGCAGCCAATCATTATAGAGCGTCAGCAGGCGCTGGGCTGAGCCCATGTCAGGAGCCGAGCCTTTCTCGCCCTTTGTTTGGTGATGCTGCCCCCAGCCCGGCCAACACAGCATGTCCTGCTGCGTCGGAGCCAATTCGGCGGGGTTGGCGTCCGGCGTGGGCACGCCATTGTCCCAGCCAGACCACACGGTCATCACGGTCTCTCCGGCGTAGGTGCGGTTGCGGAGAATGTCGCGGTCTGTGGGGCGGACCAACAGCTTGATCCCCAATTCGCGCCATGTCTCGGTGATGAGCTGCAGCGCGTCGACTTCTTCCTTGCGCTCACCGGCGGTCTCAATCACCAGCTCTAGTGGGCGCCCATCCGGGAGCAGCCGGACGCCGGCGTGGTCGCGCTTGGCGAGGCCGGCGTCGTCGAGCAGCTTATTGGCGGCCTCCGGGTCGTAGTCGGTGTAGGCGGCGGCGTGATCGGGATCGTGCAGCGGGCTGGCGGCGATGGCGGCGTTCCCGTAGGGTTTGGCCATGCCGAAATAAAGCGTTTCGTTAATCAATTTCCGATCAACGCCGAGCGACAGCGCCTGCCGGAATCGAGCGTCGCGCATCAACTTGCGCCACACCGGGTCGTTGGTGTTGAGGTTGGGGTAGAGCGCGATATGGGCGGCCACGCCCTCCGGCCACAACAACAGCCGGTAATCGCCTTTGTCTTCACCCGCTTTCAGGATCGCGGCGTCGCTGAAGCTGAGACCGCGCGCTTGCAGGTCGACTTCACCGGCGTTGGCCTTAGCGGCGGCGAGGCCGTTGTTTGAAACCGTCATCTCGATGGCGTCGATATAGGGAAGTTGGCGGCCAGCCTGATCGACCCTGTGGTAAAATGGGTTGCGCTCCATGATGTACCGCAGCGCTTTGCCCTTGGTGACGTTGCGCCAGGGCTGAAGGGTTGGCAGCTCTGGGTTGTCGTTTTTGTACATGTTGTCGAGGCTGTTATGGAGCTGCGCCCAGCTCCGCATTTGCTTGTGCTCGACCAATTTCGCGATTTTGCCGGCGTCGCCATAGCTGGTGTGGAATGGCTTCAAATAATGCGCGGGACGGTACAAAAACGGCGGCCGCGCCCGCGCCAGCTCTGACAGGAGCAGCGGGTTAGGCGCGCTCCAGGCATAGCGGACAGTGGTCGCGTCTGGGAAGGTGACAGTCGGCGCTTCGCCGTCGACCAGCAGAAAAGCAGGCGGGCCGGAGGGGGAGAGGTCGGAGTTGTTAGCGACGTCCTCCCACCAATAGCGGAAATCTTCCGAGGTGAATGGCGCGCCGTCAGACCATTTATGGCCCTTGCGGAGGGTCAGGGTGAAGACGGCGCCGTTTTCAACCTCCACCGCCTTCAGCAGGTCAGGCTGCAACTCGAATTCGTCATTATAGCCGACAAGGCGGGCGTAGCCCCAGACCACGGCGTAGCGGATGGCCTTCTTCTTACCGATCAGGGTGCGGATGCGACCGCCATGGCGGCCTGGCTCTCTGCCTTTCGATGGAAGATCCACCACCAAAGGCTCCAGCGGCAGGCGGCCGGAGAGCGGGGGAAGTTCGCCCGACGCCACAAGAGGTTGCAGCGACGGAACTTCCACCGCGCTGCGCGCCCAGGCCAAGCTCGGCGCAACCGACGCCGCGCCGGCGCCAATCACGAAGCTGCGCCGATCCATGGTCCAGTTCTTCCCCATCAATCCCTCCTAACCCCACCCACGGGGCGTTCACCCTGAAACTTCATTCTTCTCTTATGCGGCGGTTTCGATATGAGACGCCAGACCGGTTTGCCGCACAAGATGTCTAGGGGCGGCCTCAGGCGCCACTTCAATCATCGGCGGCGGCTGTAGGCGCGGATAGCCGAACGGCTCGGGCCATTTCTCAGGCTCGGCCCCGGCGCCGGCGGCGATTTTGGCCAGATCCAGCGGCTTCGACGGGTCCGGCTCTGGCGCAGCGGCGATTAACGCCTGGGTGTAGGGGTGCGTCGGCGCCTCGAACAGCCGCTTGGTCGGGGCCTGCTCGACAATCGCGCCTCGGCACATCACCGCGATCTCGTCCGCCAGCCGAGCAACTACGGCCAGATCATGGCTGATAAACAGATAGGAGAGGCCGAACTCTTTCTGCAACTCTTCCAGCAGATCAAGCACTTGCGCCTGAACCGAGACGTCGAGGGCCGAAGTCGGCTCGTCGCAGACCAACAGTTTCGGGCCTAGCGCCAGGGCGCGCGCAATGGAGATGCGCTGGCGCTGACCGCCGGAGAAGGCGTGCGGGAAGCGGCCGAGGGCGGTTTCGTCTAAACCAACCCGCCGGATTAGCTCCACGGCGCGGTCCCTGCGGGCGGTGCGGGAGCGATATTCCGGCAGAGCGTCGCGGTGCACCAAAAGCGGTTCAGTGATGATGTCTTGAACCGTCATCCGCGGCGACAGCGAGGCGTAGGGGTCCTGAAACACGATTTGCGCCTCACGCCGGAAGGCGCGGAGCGCTTCGCCGTCCATCGTCGTCAGATCCTGCTCCTCGGCCCCTTTGGCTTTATAGAGCAGGCGGGCGCCAGGATCTGCGGCCTCGGCGCGCATGGCGATTTTCGCTAGGGTGGTTTTGCCGGAGCCGGACTCGCCCACCAGCGCCAAGGTTTTGCCGCGCTGGAGGGCGAAATCAACCCCGACCAGGGCTGGGATCTCTAGCGACGGCGCCCAGATTGGCCCCTTGCGAGAGAGGTAGGTTTTCCGGACCCCCTCGCCGCTGAGGATGAAATCCGGCGTCTCCAGTTCAGCCTCAGGGTTGGTGATCTTATTCAGCACCACGGTCCGGGTCAGGGCCGTCGGCACGGCCAATTCGCTTGTGCTGTCCAGCCCGTCCGCGACTTTCGGCGCGGCGGCCAGCAGGCGACGGGTGTAGCCGTGGCCGGGCGCCTTCAGCACTTCAGCCGTCCGGCCGGACTCGACCACTTCGCCCTTGGACATCACCACTACGGCGTCAGCCGCGTTGGCGACTACGCCGAGGTCATGGGTGATCAGCAGCACCGACAGGCCGTTCTCGGCCCGCAGGCGATTGATCAGATCAAGGATCAGCGCTTGGGTGGAGACGTCGAGCGCCGTGGTGGGCTCGTCGGCCAGCAAAAGCGCGGGGCGGCACACCATCGCCATGGCGATCATTGCGCGCTGGCGTAAACCGCCTGAAAGTTCAAAAGGGTAGGCGTCATAGGCGCGGTTGGAGTCGGGGAAGCCAACCTCCGTGAACACCTCCAGGCAACGGGCTTTGACGGCGCGCCCTCGGACCTGTTGGTGCAGCCGCAACGCTTCTTCGACCTGTTGGCCGATGGTGTGAAACGGCGACAACGAGCTCATCGGCTCCTGGAAAATCATCGCGATACGGCCGCCCTGGATCTGCCGCATCTGGTGAGGAGGCAGCTTGAACAGATCCAGCGAGCCATTTTCGACGCCAAATTCAGCGGCGATCTCATCGTGGAACAGCGCTTGCCCTCTTGAAATCACAGCATTATGCGGCAACAACCCCATGAGGGATTTCGCGGTTAGGGATTTGCCGGAACCGGACTCTCCAACAATCGCCACCGTCTCACCACGCCGTAATGTGAACGATACGCCGCTCACCACCTCGCCGCCGTTGCGGACGTTCTCGTCGAAAGCGCCGAAACGAACGCCAAGGTTCTCAACGTTGAGGATAACGTCGTTTCGTTTGGCCCGCCCAGGCGCCGACGCGCCGCTCTGTTTGGTTGGCGCCGCCTTAGCTGGCGTCGGCTTGACCCCGTCCATTCGGCATTCCCCACCTCCCCGGCGCGATCTCGCGCGTTTCAGCACCGTGAAACCCGTCATCCTTCGGCCAGGACGTGTTTCCGCGATAATTATGGCCTAAAACGGTTGTGATTTAATCTCCAACTCTAGGCCATGGCTTCATCTGATAAGCAAGAACCGGCGCGAGGCGCCCATTCTATTCCTGCATGCTGGGCTTTCGCCGTTGGCTTTACCAAATGATTGTTAACATCATGCGTCATGCGCTCGTAAAACTGTGCGCGCGGACCACCATTTCAGGACCGCGTGCTCGCTCAGATGCCGCAACAGCGCTTCAAGGAACGCCCAAATGGCGGCGTCATGGTCGAGATGGTGGGTGAGGAGGCCGATCGGCTCCGTCGGATCAGGCGCGGCGCGCGCGCTTGGGGCTAGGCTCGGATCTCTCCGGGCGGCGAGCAGCGTGGTTAGACGGTCGACCTGCGCCTGAGGGTCGGCCAGGGAGCGCCCGCCTCGCCAATCAATCGGGTCGAGATGGATATTGAGCCGCAACAGGCTGGGCGCGGCCTCGACATGAGTGCGCGGGCCGGAGGTGGAGACGCCTCGCATGCCCGCAGTTGGCAGATGCGGCAACAGCCCTGGGTCAACGCGATTCCAAGGCGGGGTGAACAGGGGCGTCAGCTGTGGGCCGAAACTATCCTCAAGGCGCTGAAGACCCAGAGAGGCGTCACTGAGGCGGTCGGACAGCGAGCGGTCGAAGCCGAATTCTGATTTTTTCGCCGGAGGGGCGGCGTGGTTGGTATGGGCCCAGCCGTGAGGCAGGATCTCGACCTGCTCCAGCGGGATGGGGGCGATACATTGCGCCAGGGAGGGCTGCACCCGCGCCGGTATTGACGCCAAGGCCAGGGGCGCCGTCCAGCGAGCGCAAAGCTCCAGAAGTTGATCGAGCGCCGGGGTGGCGGCGACCGCGTCGTCATCACGCCACCACAGTTCCAAAGGGCCGTCGAGCCGCGCCAACTCGGCGTTCAGCGCCGTTACATCAGCGGCGTGGGAAAGCTCGGATGCGCTCATAAGCTAGCCTCACTTGACACGATCCGCACCGTCTCGGGGACGCCGTCAACCGCGATGGGGCCGATATCAGGCGGCCCGGCATCTCGTGCGGCTGATACGGCGGCCGTGAGACTTTCCGGCGTCAACTCCGCCTCGCGTAATATCATGAGCCCCTTTGTTGCGAACGCGCTCGCACGCTGCGCTTGCTCGGTTTCGCCGCCCTCCTCGAAGGGGACAGTGACGCTGGGCACACCTGTCAAAGCGACGTCCAATAGGGTGTTGTAGCCTGCCTGATTTACCGAGACCGCCGCGCGGGGCAGTAGCGCGCGGAAGTCCGGACGGACCGGCTCCAGGGTCAGGCGCGCGCGCCAATCGGGCGCGGCCCCTGCCGCCAAGCTTGCGAGGGCGGTGATGCGGGCCGCCCGGTCCGCGCCACCGACCAACAACCGCCAGCGCGCGCCATCAGTGCTGTGTGCCGCCGCGAGTGCCGCCGCTTCGAACAGCGCCGCCCCGACCGATCCGCCGCCAGCGGAGACCATAATCTCGCCCTCGCCGTCAGCGCCTGGGCGCGCCGGAGGGGGCAGCGGTGGGGCGACAAATCCGGTGTAGCGCAGCCGCTCAGCCAAATCAGGGCTGACAGGCCAACTCTGCTCCAAACGAATGATTGCCGGATCGGCGTGCACCAACACACCGTCATAGAACTTGCCCACGCGCGCCTCAGTCGCCGCCGCCTTTGCGGGCGAGGAGGGCGGCGCGAGCACGTCGCGCACCGAGGCGTAGACCCGCGCCCGCCGCGCCGCCGGGCTGGAAAGCGCCGCCTCGAACTCTGCTGCAAGCACTCGGCGGCCAAAAGGGAACAGCTCGGTGATCAGGACGCCCGGCGCGAAATGCTCTAGCGCCTCACTTAACGCGGTTAACCGCGCCGCCATCAGCGCTTCGGAGACCGGCGCGCCGCTCTCATCCAGCAAGCGCCGGAAATTCACCCCATCTGAGGCCACCGGCGGCAATTGCAGCAGCCGCGCCGCTGTCGGCGCGAGATGTGGCGCTGGACGTCCGCCGGAGATCACCAGAGCTTCCCAGCCTGCGGCGGCGAAGCCGTCCGCCAGCGCGATGGCGCGGGAGAGGTGGCCGGTTCCGAGCAAGTGGGTCGTTAAAATCGCTATCCGCATGAGGCGCTCTTGGCGGGGGCGTCAAGCGCCGAAACCAATGGGATGGATGGCCCATCCGGCTCTGGCAGCCCCTGCGGCGTCAGCCTTAACGGATACAGCCGCCGCCGCTTCACCCGGAACGGCGGCGGACCCTCGAAATCCCAGCCATGGGCGACGGCGAGGATCACCCGCATCACCCCGATATGACAGACCGCCAACACCGGGAATCCTGCCGCTGCAACATCCTGCAGAAACGGCGTCACCCTTTCCCGCAACTCCAAGACGCTTTCACCGTCGGGTGGACGGAAGCTCCAGCCCCAATCTTCGATGGGTTTAAAGCCGCTGCTGGGATCATCGGCGAGGGCCTGGCTGTACAACCCTTCCCACACGCCGAAATCCATCTCCATCAGCCGAGCGTCAGTCGAAACCGGGCGCCCGCGCGCGATCGCCTCGGCCGTCTCTTGGGCGCGGGCCAGCGGGCTCGTCACCAAACGCGCCTCTCGCCAAGATGGTGGGGGGCGTAAATCGGCGATTTCGGCGCGTCCCTCCGCGTCTAGTGGTGGATCGGCATGGCCTTGCAGGCGGTGGACG
>JAHQVS010000283.1 GCA_019634215.1 Paracoccaceae bacterium
TGCGGCTGCTGGAGCTGTAGCTCGGCGCTGTCTTCACAGGTAATGATGCGCTCATCGTCGCCTGCGAACGAGGACAAACAGTTTAACAACGTGGTCTTGCCAGAACCGGTGCCGCCAGAAATGACGATGTTGCACCGGCAGGCAGCGGCAATCTCGAGCACCCTGCCACCAAGCTCCGAGATAGAACCGAAGCCGACCAGATCAGCCAGTTTCAGTTTGTCCTTCTTAAACTTTCGGATCGTCAGCGCCGGCCCATCGATCGATAGTGGCGGTGCGATCACGTTAACCCGGCTGCCATCCAACAAACGCGCATCGCATATCGGACTAGCCTCATCAACCCGGCGGCCAACTTTGGAGACCATGCGCTGGCAGATCTCCAGCAATTGGGCGTTATCTCTGAACCGGATGCCAGTGTCCTCGATCTTGCCCTCGGTCTCGATAAAAACTTGCCCTGCGCCGTTCACCATGATGTCGGCGATGTCGTCACGCTCGAGCAGCGTCTCCAGCGGGCCATAGCCCAGCACATCGTCACAGATTTCGGCGACAAGCGCCGCTTGCTCCGAATTGGAGATAACGATGTTGCGGACAGCTATGATGTCGACCGCGATCGCCGAGATTTCCTGTTCAGCCTCATCCCGCTGCATCTGAGCGATGCGGGTCATGTCCATCGCGTCCATCAACGCGGCGAAAACCTCGGCCTTGATCTCGTAGAAATTGCTGGATCGCGCTCCGCCCCGGCGATCTTCCTCCTTGGCTGGCGCTTGCCGCGGCTCGGCCGGCGGCGGGCTCGGCGGCTGTTTTGTCTCTCTCTGGCGGTCGGCCTGAGTCTTTTCCTGCGGCCAAGCCAGATCATCCGCCACAGGCTCAGCTTCCGCGCCCACCAATTCGGAGGCCGCCTGCTGGAACATCGCCTCTTGCGGCCAGCCCCCCGGCTCGTCATTCATCTCGGCGTTGAAGGCCTCGACCGGGTCCATCTCACCGCCGGGCTCGGGAGCTGGCGCCGAGGGACGGGTCAGTCCCCGAGGCTTCGGTGAGTTAGGGCGCTTTCGGAACATGGTGGCGACTCTCCGTGACGGCCGGGGCTCAAGCGTCAGTCTTGGCGCGTCCAGCGTCGCCAGATTTACCACCCAGCGCTTTCGCCAGCGCACCCAGGCCAAGCGCCTGTAAGTCCAGCGGAGCAATTAGCGAACGCCGCCGAGCAACTGTTGGCTGAGGACGACCCAGGAGTTGGCGGCAAAACGCCTTGGCGTCCTCAACAAACGGCGCGTCCGGTTTTAACTCGGCGATCATCTGACCATTGTTGACCGACTTCGCGAAGAGCGCGCCGTCATAGGCCGCTTCGAAATCGATCTCCGCGCCCAGCGCCTCCGCAAGTTCACGGCGGGGTATCTCCAAGCGTTTTGGCGCGCCGGTCTGCAGCAAGGCGATGCGCGGCGGTGCGTCGTTGCGGCGCTCCATCGACAACCATTCCATCACCGCTTTGGCGTTGCGCAGCGCGGTCAATTCTGGCGTGATGGCCAGCACCACCTCATCTGACTGGCGCAAGGCGACGCGGACTCCATCGCCCCAAGCATGCGGCACATCCAACACCACCACGTCGCAAGCCTTACGGGCGATGTCGATCAGCGCCATCGCGCCTTTGGCGTCGAGCACAGCCTCATCACGCACCGAAGCGCGAGATGGCAAAATTTTCAACTTCTCGCTTTGAGTATAGAGCAGCCGCGCAAGTTTGACGTCGTCGAGCGCGTCACTGTCCAGCAGCGCGTCAGACACGCCATGCTTGACCTCTGCGTTGAAGCCCAACCCTGCTGAGCCGAACTCCAAATCCAGGTCCATCAGGATTGTGGCGGCCTCGGCGTCCTCGGCGATCAACCAGGCGAGGTTGTGCGCCAAAACGCTGGCGCCGACGCCGCCCTTGGCGCCGAACACGCTGATCACCTTCGCCGACGGAGCGGCGTCGGGCTCAGTGAACAATCCCCCGACAGCGTCGATCAGTTGGATTGGCGCACACGGCTTCACCAAATAGTCGGCCACACCTTCCCGGATCAGTTCTCGATACAAAGAGACATCATTGGAGTCGCCAACCAACACCACCAGCGCTTCCCCACTCAGCAAGGAGGCTAGCCGCTCCATTTCGGGGAACATCTCGAACCCAGTTTTGCTGGTCTCGAAAATCAGCAGATTTGGCTCTGGCCGGATCTCATAGCGTTTAGCCACAGCCTCCACACCGCCCATGGCGAGATTGGAGACCACCCGGCTCATGCGCCGATCATCTAGCGCCTCCCGAACCACGCTGGCGAAATCTGGCGAGGCGCAAAACACATCCAACGTCAAACGCGGTACGCTCGCCTCCACTTGGCGGGCGTATCCGCTCTCCACAGGAGCCGGTGTGTTTAGTCCAACAATTTCAGCAATGCTGACCATCAACTCTCTCCCCGCGTTTGGCGCGGCCTCGGTTAATTGCTGTCCGTGCTGACCCGGCGCTTGCCGCCCTCAGCCTCGGTGAGTTCGCCTTTGCGATATTTGCCAAGAACAACCTCACGCCGCGCGGTGTCGGTCGCTGTTGCGGGGCGAGGCGAGGCCAGATCCATCGGGCGGTCGATCATCGCCGCCAGATTGTTCTGGAAGGCGCAACCAAAGCCGCGTGGGGTCAGGTTGTTGTGGTCGCGGGTGCTATCCTCATGATGCTCAGGGCACTCCGGGCGAAAAGCGGTTGGAGAACTGTATGACAGCACCACGCCTCGATCGCCGTCGACAGCAACCGAATAGGAGCCACGCAGCATCCGCGCGGTAGGGGCGCCGCCCGCCAACAGCGCGTCAATCACAGCGGCGGAGGCGGCCAAGCCATTCAGGCCCGCTTCCTGTGGGTATAACACCGACAGCGGCCCCTGGCCGTCCTTGGCGAACGCTCGAGCAAAAGCGGCGACCTCAGCGACAGCGCGCGGCGCCAGAATTGGCGTCACCGGCGTCTCCAGCACTTGCGGCACGCTTCGAACATCAATCCGGTGCACTTGGTCATAGCGTTCGATGACGCCATCACTGGTGCAACCAGCCAACCCCAATATCGCAGCGCCGACGCAAACAATCGCTCCGTAACGGGCGGTGAGTTTTGTGGAAGACATGCTCGTCACTCCATAATGAAGCCGACAGGCGCGCGCAGCGCCTCGGCGGTGGTTTCGGCGGCGGTGGGATCGCTGTCTGGATCGCGATCGCCATAGACGCGGTGCAGTTGACCAAAGAGATACATGTCGAGGTCGCTGGCCGGAGCAAAGCCGTCGGTCGGCAAACGGAAATCTGACATCTCGCCCTGACGCACGGCATAAGGGGAGACCAGGATCACCAGCTCGGTCTCTTCGCTCTGAAACTCCTCGCTGCGGAACAGCTGACCAAGCAACGGCACCTGCCGAAGCCCCGGCAAACCAGAGGAAAGGCGCCGGGTGTTCTGCTGAATCAGACCGGCCATCATCATGGTGCCGCCGGAAGTCATCTCCAGCGTCGTGTTGGCGCGCCGCACACTCAAAGCCGGGATCACCAAGCCATTAGAGTTCACCGACCCCCGGTCAGTGAGATCAGACACTTCGGTCGAAACTTGAAGGCTGATACGACCATCACCCACGACCACGGGGGTGAACTCCAATCCAACGCCAAAGCGCTTAAACTCTACGCTGATCGAGTTCTCATCACGAGACACCGGCACCGGAAACTCGCCGCCGGCCAGGAAGCTGGCGCGCTCACCAGAAACCGCCGTCAGGCTGGGCTCCGCCAACGTGCGCAGCATCTGATGCTGCTCCAACGCCTTGAGGAAGCTGTCGAGCGACTGGGGGCCGACTTGGATCGGCCGGTTCTGCTGAAAGATGATATCCTGCACACCGTCGCCGTTTGCGTCGATGATGGCGCCATCAAGATCGGTGAGTTGGGCAATCGAGTAGTTTTGTAAGAAGCCCGCCAGGGTGCGCCCAGTGAAACCGAGCGACGTGGTCAGGGTTGAAGCTTGCAAACCGGCGTTCCAGTCGACCCCAAGGCGCTTTAACACGCTGCGGTTGACCTCGGCGATCCGCACCTTCAGCAGGACCTGCTCTTCATTCAAAACCACGATGCGATTGACGACGCCGCCGCCATCGGTGGACGCCTCTTTGGCCTCTCCCCCGCCGTCCCGGTCCTGCGCCTTGCGCGAGGCCGCGACGAAGCGTTGCGTCAGGGCGCCAATCGCCGCCGCCTCAGCGGAAACAGCCACCTCGCCGGAAAGGATCACCTCCCCCAGCACCGACTCAGTTGTGACGCGGGCCTCTGGAAATTGCTCGGTGATCAGACGGTCGAGCATCCCGGTGTCATATTCGACCCGCACCTGGATCTCGCGCATTTTGGCGCCGCTCTGATCGAAGAACAGCACATTCGCCTGGCCAATCTTGAGGCCGAACAGCACCGGCTGGCTCGCGGTGCGCAGCACCGTGTCCACGATGCTTGGATCGGACACCACAACATCGGCGGCGTCACGCGGCAGTTGCAGCACCTGCGCCCGCCCGATCGAGACAACAAGGGCGCCGTCCTGAGAGTGATTCTGGGCTTGCGCTGCGCCAGTGTCGAACACCAGCAGAGCGCACAATGTCAATGCGAGAATCCAACGGGAGAATTCAAAGCGAGGCGCCGCGTCCATGCGCGTGCGGGGGAGGCGGCACATCATTCCACTGTCATCCGTATCTTGCTGCTTCCACGAACGACGACAATCTCGCGACCGTCAGCGTTCTCCTCACTGTCCTGGCCGTCGCTGAATTGGCCGTCGCGGAGATCAAACAGGGTTTCGGGCACGGGTTCGGGCAAAGGCTTGTCTGAGCTCGCGCCAGAAGCGCGGACAAGCTCAGACAAGCCGCGCAGCGCAAGGCTCAATTGTCCGCTCTGTTCGGCCAGAGCGAGGTTCTCCGCTTGGGCGGGTGTGACCTCTAACGTGGCGGTGCGGCCAACTTCAGTGGCCCCGCCGTCGCCTTGGGCGAAGAACTGGTCGATCGCCAACACACGCACGGAGCTGAGCAGCGTGTTCGCCACCTTCTTTCGTAGAGAACGCGCGCTGCCTTGCAGCACTTCGATTTCACGGGTCAGCACTACGTCGACATAATCGCCCGGTAAGATAAAGCCGCCAGCGCCCGTCTCGGGCGAGATCTGCACCGCCACCGCCCGCATGCCCGAGCGCAGCATTGCGGAGAGCACGCCGGGATTATCCAGTTGGAGCAATTTGTCGTCCGTGATCGGCTCGCCGGAGAAAATCCTGGCGCCGGCCAATTGCTTGACCTCGTCCTCCAGGGCGTCCGGGCGCATATCTCGGGTGATGTAAAACTCCGACACCGCCTCGGCGGGCCACGCTTGCCAGCGTAGGGCGTCGGGTTGAACTATCTCGCCCATCCGAAGCTCACGCTCGGCGACCAACACATCAACCTTTGGGGCTTCTTGCGGTTCATCCGACGCGAGGCCGGGCGAGGCCGGCACGGCGGAGGCTTGGCGCGCACGCTCAAGTTCGGCTTGAACCAGCGCCACGGCGCCCAACCCACAACCAATTGCAAGGGCGAGTATGAGCAATCTCAGGCCGCGCACATGGACCTCCTTGGCTAGCGTTTCATTTGGGGACGCTACTCAAGGAGGGTTGATTTTCCGTATCCAACCGGGTTCGCCGGCAAGGGGCCTGTAAGAACGACGTCGATTTATGGATGGCTCGCCGCCCCAAGGTGGGCGGGAGAAACGTTAGCTCTCGTCGAGCTCATCTCTGAATTCAGAACCCAACGCCGCTCGTAATTTGCCAAAAGCGAGCCTGAGACGAGACTTCACGGTGCCGAGCGGAATGTCGAGCCGATCTGAAATCTCGGCATGAGCGCAACCGGCATAAAAAGACAGCATAACCACCTCGCGCTGATCAGCGGTCAACTCAACCAACGCCGCTCGGACCGCCTGATCCCGTCGCTCAGCGGCGAGGCGCTGATCAGAGGGTGGTTCGGGATCGGGGCGATAGCTTGGGTCCTCCGGATCAGGCTCGGGGCGAGCGCCGCGTCTTAAGAGATCAATGCGCTTGTTGCGAGCGATTGCGAACAACCAAGCAGTCGCGGACGCGCGTTCGGGGTCGAAGGTCTCCGCCCGGCGCCAAACGGCGATCAGCGTCTCCTGAGCGGCTTCCTCCGCTACATCAGGGGCGGCGCCGGAACGGATCATAAAAGCTTTCAGCTTCAGGCCGTACCGCCGAAATAACTCAGCAAAGGCTGCTTTGTCCTTCGCCTGCGCGATGCGGCTGATGAGAGCGGCATCGTCCCATTCAGAAATCGCGGAGGCGCTAGACTCCTCATTCGGCGACATTGAATCCTCGGATGTAGGCGCTGTCTGAGCAGGTGACTCCAACGTCAAAATCCTTTCGCCCAATATCGTCACTCTGCAAACACGCCGCAGTCAAGGAAGGCGCATGGCCGCTGCCGACAACCGAAAAGAGGGAAATTATCCCACAAATCTACGTTGGTAGCTATGCCTCATTTTTCAAAAGACAAGACGGCTTTCACAGTCTGAACTTGGCGCAACAGCGCTGAACACGCATCAGAGCTGGAGTTACGGTCTACATGCTTAAGCGACAGAGCTGGCAAAACAGATCCAAGATGTTATGGGTGCGACGCAGCGGCGGGCGTCGCGACAAAGCCCTAGCCCCGATTATCGACGAAACGGAAACAACAGCAATCGATTCGTGCGCCCACGCCCAAAGCTGTGAACGAACGGGCAAATTACGGCGCCTCTAGTCTGGAGGATTATGCAAGTGATGCGCCTCATCTCTACTCTTTCAACCGCGGTCTTATTCGCGGCGGCTCTGATGGTTTTGACGCCCCAAACCAGCGCCGCTCAAGATAAGTTGCAGCGTGTCGACGCTTTTGAGTTCTGGTCAGTCTTCGTCGACGAAGGCGCGCCGCAGAAATACTGCTATGCGGCCACAGTGCCGACTGACACCCAGATCTCTCAGCCGATCCGTGGCCGGGGTGACGCCTATCTATTGGTGTCGACCTTCCCAGCGGCGAGCGTCTCCAATGAAATTAGCGTCAAGCTGGGCTTCCCAGCCGACCCGAACCGCCCCCCCTCTTTGCGCGTTGACGGACAGAATTTCCGCATGTTCTCGGATGGCGAAGAGGCATGGTTGGAAGATCCGTCCGCCGATACGAAAGTGGTGTCAGCGATGCGGCGCGGGGCACGGGCCGTGGTGGTCTCGACCTCTCAGCGCGGCACTGTATTGACCGACACCTACTCGCTGATCGGTTTCACTGACTCGCTGGGCCGAGTGCGGGAGCTATGCCCCTGAGCCCTGATATGTCGTCAGAAGACGGTGCGGTGACGCCAGATGTGGTGGCGGTTCCTCGGAACGAGGGGAATCGCCCCAATCTTATCGGCCTGCCGCGCGAAGCGTTACGCACCGCAATGATCGAGGCGGGCGCTAGCGAACGCCAATCAAAGATGCGCGCCAACCAAGTCTGGCGCTGGCTGTATCAGCGCGGCGTCTCCGAGTGGGAGGCGATGACAGACCTCGCTAAACCGTTTCGAGCCGCGCTGGCTGAGAAGTTCGAGCTTCAGCGCCCCGAAATCGTGGAGCGTCAACTCTCCGCAGACGGCACCCGCAAATACCTTCTTCGGATTAGTGGCGGGCATGAGGTCGAGACCGTCTACATACCCGAAGAGGATCGCGGCACGCTCTGCATCTCCAGCCAAGTCGGCTGTACGTTGAGCTGCACCTTCTGCCACACCGGCACCCAAAAACTGGTGCGCAATCTCACAGCCGCCGAGATCGTCGGACAGGTATTGGTGGCGCGCGACGATCTGGGCGAATGGCCCCAACCTGGACAAAGGCCCCAGGACATTCACGAAAGCGGGAAGCGCCTGTTGTCCAATGTGGTGCTCATGGGCATGGGCGAGCCGCTGTATAATTTCGACGGCGTGCGCGACGCGATGAAAATCGTGATGGATGGCGAGGGCGTCAGCCTGTCGCGACGGCGAATCACGCTGTCGACCTCCGGCGTGGTCCCCGCCATGGCCCGCGCCGGTGAAGAAATCGGTTGCCTGTTGGCAATTTCACTACATGCCACCACCGACGAATTGCGTGATGTTCTGGTGCCGATCAACAAACGGTGGAATCTGGAGAGTTTGCTCCAGGCCTGTCGTGATTACCCGCGCCTCTCAAACGCCGAGCGCATCACTTTTGAGTATGTGATGCTCAAAGGTGTTAACGATGCGGACGCGGACGCCAAGCGGCTGGTGAAGCTCATTCAAGGAGTTCCGGCAAAGATCAACCTGATCCCATTCAATCCCTGGCCCGGCGCGCCTTATGAGTGCTCAGACTGGGACCGGATCGAAGCTTTTGCTGAGATCGTCAACCGCGCTGGCTACGCCAGCCCGATTCGCACCCCGCGTGGTCGCGATATTTTAGCTGCCTGCGGTCAGCTCAAAAGCGCCTCTGAGCGGGCTCGGCGTGAGAAGGTGGCGCTCTAAACCTGCGGCCAGCTTCTTATTACCTCAGCATCAACACTGAGCAGGACGGCTGCTCGTCAGCAATAGCGGCGGCCCCAAGCAAACTTCCCATTTTCTCGTACTCTCGTGGCGGCATCACCACTAAATCGATTCCCTCACTGTCCACAATTGAAGTGACTTCCGTCATCAAATCATCACCCTGACAATAGCGCCCATAGATAATACGCTGAAGCCGGCTGGACTGATCATCGACAAAATTCTGAAATTCTTTAGCCTGCGAAGTTCTATTTTGTAATCTTTCGGAAGCCCCACTTCCCTCCATCGCTAAAATAATTAATTCAGCCGCCATATTCGGAGCTAATTTCTGAGCCGCATCAATTGCGGTTCTCGCTTCATCCAACTTTGTGAGATCTACTGGAACCAACGCTTTCAAGAACAAGGGCCCACCTCCAAATCGGTCTTGCGTCATTCTGACAATGATAATGTCACGGCGAGTTCCCGCCGCCCGAAGACGACATCTCAACTTGGCCCGATTGTTGCCTTGAGCTGGATCAGACAACAATTGGCCTATTGACCAGTGTGGCGCCATCGGCTCGTTCCGCCATAGGGAGAGGTAGCGGCTCTGATCGGGAAAGAAATGTTCCCGCCCTCTAATAGCCAGGCGGGCCGGTCTCTACATGCCGACATTGCACACGCCATCAAGGAGACGGCGCTATGGAGAGTTTTCTAATCTCGGTGGTGGTTATCGCCTTCGTGGTGTTTATCGCCATCAAGCTTGGCCAGCGCCGCCGCCCCTGGTGAACCGGCTTCATCTCCTGCCCAAGCGCTCTGTAACGGCTACACATTTTCGAAAAGCGATTTAGCATCGCTCCGACCTCATAGAGCGGAGCTTGACTATGTCGCGCGCACCCAACCCAGACTATCAGCCGATCTCCGGCTTCGAGCTGCCACGATTCGCTGGCGTGCCCACTTTTATGCGTCTGCCGCATGTGCCGCTGGAAGACGCTCGCCTGCCCGAGGTGGAGGTCGGGCTGATCGGCGCGCCATGGGACGGCGGCACCACCAA
>JAHQVS010000284.1 GCA_019634215.1 Paracoccaceae bacterium
GATTAATGATATTCCCATATTCATCTTTTGGAAAGAAACTCCCTATTTTTTGAATAGATTTTATGCTTATTAATGTTTTGTAAACGAGAAAATATTTCTATCTATTTGAGAATATCCATTAAATGAACTACAATATTGACCGTCATAATAGCAATCAGCAATAAACTCAATATCCTGATCCATCCGCCAAAGCGGGTCGTTTTCGTTCCTGGAACGCTTATGTGAGCGCCGCAAGAGCTGATTGGATCGCATATGTCCGACACCGCCTCCCAGCCAGCGTCGGCTGATTTTTCTGGCCGCGCGCGCCCGTCGCAGCTTCAACGTTTGGTGTTGTGGATCGAGTTTCTAGCGCTGTTTGGCGGAGTGCCAGCGGCGATTGCGTTGGCGCTGGACCCCAGGCATGCCTTTGGCGTTCTGGCGGGCATGACCCTTTTGGGTATGATCTTGTTGTCATTCACCAGGGAGTTCCGTTGGCGCGACCTGTTGCGCGGCGGCCTGCTGCGCCATTGGCTTGAAACGGTGCTGGTGACGGCCGCGATGGCGGCGGCGCTGACAGCTTTGACGCTGGAGCTGCGGCCAGACAGGTTTCTCGCCTTCCCGAAATACCGCACAGACCTGTGGTTAGTCGTGATGGCGCTGTACCCGATTTTATCGGTGCTACCGCAAGAACTACTATATCGGGCGCTGTTTTTTGAGCGCTATGGCGCGCTGTTCCCTTCTCAAGCCGTCGCCATCCTGGTCAATTCAGTTGCTTTCGGCTTCGCTCACGCCTTCTACGCCAATTGGACGGCGGTATTGTTAACCACCGTAGGGTCGACCCTGTTCGCATGGGCCTATGTGCGTCGAGGCTCGTTTCTATTGGCGTGCTTGTGGCACAGCTTCGCAGGGCAAATCCTCTTTACAGCGGGTCTCGGGGTCTACTTCTACCATGGCGCGATTCCGCGTTAATCAAAAGTAGAAGTGAGAGCCTGCGATGGAGCGCCAATTTATCCGCTATTGCGAGCGCGGGCTCGATGCCAGCTTTTGGGCCGAACCCGCCAACGCTGTGAGCAACGCCGGGTTTATCATCGCCGGAATGCTGTGCCTGCTTGAGATCCTGCGCCAACCCCCCAACCAACGCGGTTGGATGGCGACGGCGCTGTCCGCGTTGATCATTGTCATCGGGATCGGCAGCTTCCTTTTTCACACCTATGCCACCCGCTGGGCAGGGGCGGCCGACGTGATCCCGATCGTGTTGTTTATGCTGTTGGCGGTCTACGCCTCGTTCAGGCGGTTGCTCGGCGCGCCGGTGTGGGCGTCTCTGCTGGCGGTGCCAGGCTTTATCGGGTTGTTGTTTCTCGCCTTTCAATTTCGTTGCTCGATTGAAGGCGTCAGTTTTGGCGGGCAAGTGGGGACGCCCTGTTTCGGCGGCTCAATCGGCTATGCGCCAGCGCTGCTGATGTTGTTGAGCATCGGCGGCGTGCTCACGGCCATGGGGCGCGCCGCCGGGCCGCGCCTGATGGCGGCGGGTGCGGTATTCGCCGTATCGTTAACCGCACGGACGCTGGATAAGCAGATGTGCGATCTGTTGCTCGTTGGAGGCTATCCGCTTGGAGCGCATTTCATTTGGCACCTGTTGAACTCGGTCACCTTGTACCTGACTGCAACAGCTATGAGCCGTTATGGCGGCAAAACACACACAAACCCCGTTAAAACAACCGACAGCGCGCCGTAAAACGTGACCTGCCCGTGAGCTGTTCGCTAACCCTTGAGAGTGGACGCTCCGCTACTCTGGCCCCGGAGCGAACCGGATGAGGAACGGCCAATGCGGGCGAGAAACCTGGCCAAACTGACAGCGGCGATGATTCTCACCACGCCGCTGATGGCGACGCAAGCCATGGCTCAGACAGGGTTCTTTTCGGAGACCCTGCAAATCGCCATGGCGGCTCCGACGATTTTGCCGCCGCCCGCAGGATGGCGCGCGCCAGCACCGACACAGCCTGCATCCTGCAAATCCGGCGAGATCTGCCGCATCGGCTTGCGCAGCTATCGCTACCAAACGCCGGAGGGGTGGGACGGCAAGACGCCGCTGCCGGTGCTTATTCATTACCATGGCCGCAAACGGAACAGCGCTCATGTGCTGCGCAATCCAAAAGTCGCGGACCCCGCCCACACCCATGGCGCACTGCTAGTGGCCCCAGACGGGATCGACGGCGATTGGGCCCACCAAGGCGATGAGCAACGAGACGTGTTGCTCACGGACCTGATTGTCGCTGATTTGCAAAGACGCCTTCCCATCAACCGCGATCGAGTCATCCTCTCAGGCTTCTCCAACGGCGGCGCGATGGCCGCGCGGGTGGCCTGTGCAAGGGGAGACGCCTACTTTGGCTATCTGCCGATTGCAGGCGATTTGCGCACAACCGAACCAACGGATTGCGTGGGTGGTCCGGCGCGGGTTCTGCAAGTGCATGGGCGCACCGACGTGGTGTATAAGCCGCCGCTCGGGAAAAGCCCGCCGAAAGATCTGCCGTTCTGGCGCCAACTGAGCGGCTGCCAGGAGACACCAGACGCGCGCAAGGACTTCCATGTGTACCAATGCCGATTCTGGTCTTCCTGCGACGGCGTCGGCGCGGCGGGTGTATGTTTGCATAAATATGGGCATATCCTGCCAAAATCCTGGCTGCCCTTCGCGTTAGGGCGCATGCTCGACATCATGGATGCACCGAAGACAGCCGCGACATCGGAATGAGCCGCATCGCCATTCTTGGCTGGGGCTCATTGATTTGGGATCTTGACGATCTGGCTCCGAAAATCTCGGGTCCATGGCGACACGCCGCCGGACCTGCGGCGCCACTGGAGTTTTCACGGATCTCCCCCAAACGCCTCAACGCCCTGACGGTGGTGATCGACCCTGAAGTTGGGGAACCGCGCCCAACGGCAGTGATCGATAGCGCCCGGGCCGCCATCAGCGAGGCCTGGGCCGACCTGGCGGCGAGGGAACGCACGAAGCCGAGCGGCATCGGCTGGCTGGATCTCAGCGCCGACGACTCGCAAACGCGCCATCCCAGTTTCGCCGAAACCGTAGCGGCGTGGTGCGTGATGGAAGGGTATGTCGGCGCGGTGTGGACCGACCTCGGGCCAAATTTCGCTGAGAAATATGGCCGTGCGTTCACATTGGCCGAAGCGCGCACCTATTTGCAGACCCTGCCAACCGAGAGCTTGGTGGAGGCGGTGCGCTACATCGAATCTGCCCCGCCCGAGACCGACACGCCGCTGCGACGCTTGTTGGCGGATGACCCATGGTGGCGAGGCTTGCCGAGGGAGTAGATCAGCCCCCGGCGAACAAAAACACCGCGCAACCCGCCACCAACACCCCCATGGCGATGTTAAACGCCCTGAGCCGCGCCTCGGTGGAGAGGAAACGGCGAATGGCAGCGCCGAACACCGTCCAGGTCTGCGACGACCCCAGACCCGACACCACGAACACCAACGCACACAACAACGCCTCCGCCACCGGCGCGCCGCCGCTGATGAACAGCGAGGCGACGCCGATCGCCATGGTCCAGGCCTTCGGGTTGATCCACTGAAAGCCCGCCGCCTCGACAAAGGTGAAGGGCCGCGCCGCCATGGACCCCTCTGATGCGCGTCCGGCGGTGGCGACGCGCCACCCGAGATAAATCATCAAGGCCGCCCCTGCCCATTTCAGCAGCTCTCGAAACAATGGCGAGGCCTTGAACAGCTCCCCTAGTCCAAGCGCGATAAAGAACATCATCACCGGAAAGCCCAAAGCGACCCCGAAGGCGTGCGGCTGGCTGGCGCGATAGCCGAAAGTCGCGCCGGAATTGGCGAGCATGATGTTGTTGGGGCCGGGTGTCCAAGTGCTGGCGAAAGCGAAACCGGCGAGCACGGTCAACCGCTCCCACTCAAACACGCTCGACGCCGAGAGTGCCGGGTCCATAGTTATAGCCCTTAATAGGTCAGTGATTCAGACGTTTCTCAGAGCTAATTCCAACAGCGCTGCCCGGTCCAGCGCAAAATCTTGGTCAAGCCACTGTTTCTCCGCCGCCTTCAAGGCGTGGCCAAGGGCGGGGCCGGGCTTCACACCAGCGACGATCAAGTCCGAAGCGGCGAGGGGGAAAACGGCATTTGCTCCAGCGGCGATGCTTACGGCGGCCTGATTCGATGTCTCTTCCCGCAATAACGCGGCGTCCCAAGCCGCCTCAGCGCCAAAACGGTAGGCGGCTTCGGTGAGTGAGTCGGCGGCGAGGGCGTCGTAACGAGCGGCGAGGGCGGTTTTTTCGGCGTTGGACAGGCGGAATTCACCCATCAGATCACTGGGACTCAGTGTGTCCAAGTTCACAATTGCGAGAAGTCGCCGCATCCACAGCGGGGCTTCTGGGGGCGTGTGATGCTGTGCGGACGCCTCCAACAGGAGTAGAGTCTCCAATCGGCGACGCATCTCCGGCGCTGGCGCGCAGGACGGCAAAACCTTACCGAGGACGCCGCTCTCCTCCATCAACACTAGCGAAGCCATCGGAGCAGGGGCTGAGAGCAGCTTTTTCATCTCCGCGCCGATCCGCTCCTTGGCCAGGGTGTCGATCCCTTGCGCAAGGCGCGCGGTGGCGGCGACATCCTCGGGCGACGGCGCGCTTTGAGCGTACCAGGCAAAGAAACGGTAGTACCGCAGAATCCGCAAATAATCCTCACGGATACGGTCCTCGGCGCGCCCGATAAAGCGCACATGGCGGGCTTCCAGATCGGCGAGGCCGTCTCCCAAGGGATCAAACACCCAGCCTTCACTGTCAGCGTAAAGCGCGTTCATGGTGAAGTCGCGCCGGTTGGCGTCCTCGACCCAATCATTGGTGAAGGCGACGACGGCGCGGCGGCCATCCGTCTCCACATCGCGGCGCAGCGCGGTGACTTCGATCGGATACTCCGCCCCGTCGATCTCAGCGAGCGTGGTGATCGTGCCGTGCTCCACGCCGGTGGGAATGGCGCGCAGCCCCGCCACCGTCAGCAGGCGGATGATTTCCGTCGGCTCAACGTCAATAGCGACGTCGATATCAGTCGCGCCGCTCGCCAACAATGCGTTGCGGACACAGCCACCGACATAACGCGGCGTCGCTCCCTCACAGGCCAGAGCGGCCATCAACGCGCGCAAGGCCGGCGCTGTCAGCCAGGAAGGGGCGATTCGAACCTCGCCTCCGCTCAGGCTGATACTTCCACTCACACCCAGCTCCGCTGTGACCGCGCTAAGGCGACACGATCCGCTAGGTTTTTCAGCATGCCAGCCGTGGCGCCCCAGATATAGCGCTCTTCGAAAGGTATGGCCCAGTATCTGCGCTCATAGCCATTGAACATCCGACTCTCACGGCGGTGATTGCGAGGGTCCATCAAAAAATCAAACGGCACCTCAAACACCTCCGCAACCTCATTTTCATCCGCTAGGGGCCGAAACGCCGAAGATACGAGACCGATGAAGGGGCGCACCTCAAACCCGGTGCCGGTGACATAAGGATCGATGGCGCCGACGATGTCGACCTCGGCGCGGGTGAGGCCGATCTCCTCCTCAGCCTCGCGTAGCGCCGCCACCATCGGTGAGGTGTCGTCGCTATCGACCTTCCCCCCTGGGAAGGCGATCTGACCGGCGTGGCTCGACAGATGGTCCGCCCTACGGGTGAGAATCACGGTATATCCCTCGTCTCGCGCCACCAGTGGACACAACACAGCCGCCAAGCGCCGACGCTGCGGCCGATTGCTCTGCGCCGTCGGATTCAAGTCGAAATCGCTACGGCCGCCCTTCGGGGTCGACCGCCATACCGCCGCCTCGACATCTTGCCGGGTCAACGCCCATCTGCTTTCCTGCTCGTCAGGTGGTGTTGTCATATTCTCCGCAATCACCCCTTGTTGCTTCCAGGGGCTTACAAATCCAACTCGGCGGCGTCGGCTAACGCAAAAAACGACCCATCCGACCAAACGCCGAACAACCGGCCTTCGGGCTTTGCGACCACCTCGCCAAGATCAACCAAACGGTAGAAGCTTTTGCGATCAATGCGCGCCTCCAACCGGCCTCGGACATGCACATAAGGCGTCGGTTCGCCCGTCTCCAGGTCCCGCTCCACACGGAGGGGATGTTCTGCGCCAGCGGCGACCCAGTCGCCGACATTGGTTTCAAACATCAGGCGACGATCGCCGCCCACTCCGCTGGGAACAACGTCCACAGCGACAAAGGGAACATCCTCGACTTGAATGCCCACCTTCTCCACAGGGGTGACCAAGTAGTACCGATCATCCTCATCCCGGCGCAGAACCGACGCGAACAATCGCACCAGGGCTTCACGTCCGATGGGAGTGCCGAGATAATACCAGAGGCCGTCCCGCGTTATGCGGATATCGAGGTCGCCGCAAAACGGCGGATTCCATAGATGCACAGGCGGCGGCCCCTTACGTCCCGCCTGCGCTGCGGCGGCGGCGACGCCTTCCGCCGAGGGCGCGTCATGCTTAACCTTGGTGCTGTGCGCGTCAGACATTGCTTCGCCCCAATCGCGGCGCCAGTTTCGTCAGATAGTGGAAAGCGGCGCATGATAGCCAATATGGCATAAGATAGAGCGCCGTGCAGCGCACAGGAACACAGACGCCGCCGAGTTAAGGATGGTCCAAAACTTGGCGCAGGTCATGAGGATAGCAACACGTGAGCACCGATGCGGCGGGACACGCCACCCAATCACCCCTCTCCGGCCCAGACGAAGAAGTCGCCGCGCAAGCGGTCGAGCGTGCGTCGGAGACGCTGTCTCAAGTTCGCTCTGAGATCGGGCGGCGGGTGATTGGACAAGAGGCCGTGGTCGATCTGGCGTTGATCTCGATCCTTTGTGGCGGCCATGGCCTGCTTGTCGGCGCGCCCGGTCTGGCGAAAACCCGGCTGGTTGAGGCGATGGGTATCGTGCTTGGCCTCGACGCCAAACGCGTGCAATTCACCCCGGATCTGATGCCGGCGGACATCCTCGGCGCTGAAGTGTTAGAGGAGACCACCGGCGGCGGGCGGGCGTTCCGCTTTATCGAGGGGCCGGTGTTCTGTCAGTTGATGATGGCGGACGAAATTAACCGCGCCAGCCCGCGCACCCAATCCGCGCTATTGCAAGCGATGCAGGAGAAGCACGTCACCATCGCCGGCCAACGCCGCGACCTGCCCGCGCCGTTCCATGTGTTAGCGACGCAGAACCCGATTGAGCAGGACGGCACTTATCCGCTGCCGGAAGCGCAGCTTGATCGTTTTCTGGTGCAGATCGATGTGGATTATCCCGATCGCGACGCTGAGCGCGACATCCTGATCAGCACGACCGGCGCGACCGAGCCAGAGGCGCGGCAGATTCTCAACCCACAGACTCTGATGGAAATGCAGTCGCTGGTGCGGCGCATCCCTGTCGGCGAAGCGGTGCTAGAGGGCATACTGAACCTCGTGCGTTCGGGCCGGCCAGAGGAGCCGGAAGCACATCCGCTGGCGAAAGAAAACCTCTCCTGGGGTCCGGGGCCACGGGCGGCGCAAGCGCTCATGCTGGCCAGCCGGGCGCGGGCGCTGCTGATGGGCCGGTTCGCACCCTCTATAGGCGACGTCGAGGCGTTGGCCCCGGCGACGTTGAAACACCGCATGGCGCTGTCTTTCGCAGCGCGGGCGGAGGGCGTGGCGCTCCCGACCGTGATTGACGGCATGGTTGAGGCGGCTTGTGGCTGAGGCCCGCACCGAACCCTCCTCGGCCCGCGCCGCACGTCTGCGCCACGGGGCCGAAACCGCCGCCGGCGGTTTGCCGGATCTGCTCGTCGCCGCACAACGCCTTGCGGCGACGGTGATCCTCGGCGCCCATGGCCGGCGCCGCCCCGGCTTGGGGGAAACCTTTTGGCAATATCGCCGAGCCACTCCCGGAGATCCATTGCCCTCGGTCGATTGGCGACGCTCGGCGCGATCGGACGCGCTGTTCGTACGCGAGACAGAGTGGGAAGCGGCCCAAACCGTGTGGCTCTGGGCCGACGCCAGCGCCTCGATGCGCTACCGGTCCAATGAAGAGCTGCCGACGAAGGGCGAGCGGGCCGCCCTGCTGACGGCGGCGATGGCGGTGTTGCTGAACGGTGGCGGTGAACGCATCGCCGCGCTGCGCACCGACGCCGCCCGGCCCAGCACCGGCGAAATCCACCTTGAGCGTGTGGTGATGGGATTCGCCCAAGGCCTCGACGCCCAGAACCCGGCGGAGGATTTCGCCGCGCCGCCTCATTTCGACGCTGTTCGCGGCGGTGGTGCTGCAGTTTTTATCAGCGACTTCTTCGCTCCTGAGGAGTCGATTCTGAAGGCGATGCGGGCAGCGGCGGCGCAGGGCGTGACCGGTGCGGTGCTGCAAGTGGTCGATCCCGCTGAGGAGGCGTTTCCATTCGACGGGCGGGTGCGGTTCGAGAGCATGGGCCGCAGCGTGAATTATGAGACGGACCGGGCCGGCGCATTGCGTTCGGATTATCAGGCGGTGTTGGCGGCGCGGCGCGATCGCATGCGTGAGACGGCGCGCCGCAGCGGTTGGCGCTTCAGCGTCCATCGAACCAACGACTCGGCGACACCGGCTCTGTTGTGGCTCGCGCAATCCCTGGCCCAAGATTTTGGCGCATAAGAGCCGTGAATTATCCACGCTGACGTCTGATCGTGTGAACATCAGCCGCCTACGCAGTGCAACAACAACACAGGCAGTAGAGCCATGACCGCGTTCGGAACCCTCGCCTTCCTGCAACCGGCGTTTCTTGCAGCCCTGATTGCGCTACCGATCCTGTGGTGGCTGCTCAGGGTCTCGCCCCCAGCTCCGCGCCGTGTCCGGTTTCCCGGTGTGCAACTGTTGCTGGACCTGGTCGACCGCGAACGCACCCCTGATCGTACGCCTTGGTGGTTGCTGTTGCTGCGTATGCTCGCGCTGGCGGCTTTGATCTTCGCCTTCGCCCAACCGGTTTTGAATCCGAAGGAGCGGCTGGGCGGTTCAGCGCCGGTGACGGTGGTCATGGACGGCGGTTGGGCTTCGGCTCCAGATTGGCCGGCTCGGCGGGCTGCGGCTTTAGAGATCGTGACGCAAGCGCGCGAAGCGGAGCTGCCTGTGGCGTTGATCAACCTGTCGGACCCCTCGCCCACACCTGAAGTGATCGAGTTCCGGGATGCGGAGACCCAATCCCGGGTGTTGGCGGCGGCGGAGCCCTATCCTTGGCGGCCTGATCCATCGCGCTGGCTGCAAGTGGCCGCGGCGTTGGAGGAGACGGACGTGATCTGGCTCCATGACGGTCTTGATGAGGCCGGCGCGGCAGAACTGGCGGAGGTTTTCGGTGAGAAGGGGGCCCTAAGGTTGATCGAGCCGCGCCTGCTGACCAAAGCATTAGCGCCGCCGGAGATCCGCGATGGCGCTTTGGTCGCCACCGTGGCGCGGGCCACGACCGACTTGGCTGCGACATCACGCGTGGCGGCCATTGGCCGTGATCCCAATGTCGACGGCGAAGCGACGGAACCGGGTGGGGTGCGCCGTTTGGCGGCGGCGGAGGCGGTGTTTGAGATCGGAGGCGCCAGTGCTGAAGCGGAGATCGACCTGCCGCCTCAGCTCCGCAACGCTCTCGCGCGCATTGAGATTGTCGCAGCGGGGCACGCCGGCGCCGCCGCGCTGCTGGACGATCGTTGGCGGCGACGAACGGTGGCGCTGGTCTCTGGTGAGCGCTCACGCTCGGATCAACCGCTGCTCTCCGGCGTTCACTATCTACGCGCCGCGTTGGACCCGCACGCGGATTACCGCGAATCCAGCCTGGTCTCCGCTCTCGGCGGCGAAGATGCGGCGGACCTTGGCGGGGTCGACCGTATCGACGTGGAGGATGTCGCCAATGCTTGGGCTGACGTGATCATCCTGTCCGACATCGGACGCTTGGACATCGCCACTGAGGAGGCGCTGATCGCATGGGTGGAGCGCGGCGGGCTGTTAGTGCGCTTCGCCGGGCCCCAATTGGCGGCGGCGGCGGCCGAGCGCAGCCAAATTGGCCGTCGGACCCAAGCGCGGGGCGGCGAGGTCCTGGAGGAAGACCCGCTGTTGCCAACCCGTCTGCGCGGTGGCGGCCGCGCGCTGGGCGGCGCGTTGTCCTGGGCAGCCCCGCAATCGCTGCAACCCTTCCCGGGAACCGGCCCCTTCGCCGGCCTGGGCGCGCCCGAGGAGGCGACAGTCACCCGTCAGGTATTGGCCGAACCGGGGCCGGAGCTGTCCGGCAGGGTGTGGGCTGCTTTGGCCGATGGCACGCCGCTGGTGACGTCCAAGCCGGTTGGCGAGGGCAGGGTGGTGCTATTTCACGTCACCGCCAGCGCGGCTTGGTCGACGCTGCCTTTATCGGGATTGTTCGTGGATATGATGGGCCGATTGGTGGCTGTGGCGCCAGGCCTCGCGGCCAGCGCCGCTTCGCTGGCGGAGGATTCAGCGGTGTGGAAACCCGAAACATTGATGGACGCCTATGGCGAATTGGCTCCGGCGCCGGACGACGCCACGCCAGTGGCTGGCGCTGATTTGGCCAATGGTTCGAAACTCGGCGTCGCTCCGGGGATATACGTGAGCGAAAGCGGCGACGCGCCGACACGGCTGGCGCTGTCCGCGACGCCGGTTGGAACTAAGTTGTCGGCTGGCCCCGAAGCGCCTGACGGCGCAGTGGTTGAGGTGCTCTCGGGCCAATCCGAAACGGCGCTGAAGCCCTGGCTGTTGGCGCTCGGCTTGCTACTGCTCATGATCGACTCGGTGATCGCGATCATGCTCGCCGGCGGGTTCCGAAAGGCGGCGACAGCGGCGGCGCTGATGTTGGGCGTGGGCCTTGCGGCAATGGCGCCGACTCCGGTGTGGGCGCAGAATCAAGCCCCCGCCGAAACGACAACCAATGAAAC
>JAHQVS010000285.1 GCA_019634215.1 Paracoccaceae bacterium
CTCATACACCACCCAGCGCCGGGCTTGGCTCTCCCGCACCTCGGCGTCATAGGCCGCCATATCCCAACGCGCGGCGACCTGGGCGGCGAAGTCGGCGGCGATGGCCGCATGCGCCGGGTCCTCGGTGAGATTATGCGCCTCCTGTGGGTCGGCCTCCAGGTCGAACAGTTGCGGCGGGTCTAACTCGCAGTGGACGTATTTCCAGCGTCCGGTGCGCAGCGCGCCTAAGGGGGCGTAAGAGCCCTCGGCGGCGTATTCCATCACCACCGGACCAGACCGCGCGGCGCCGTTCGCTAGCGGCTTCAGGGTTTCCCCCTCGGTCCAGGGAGCAATCTCGCTGAGATCGACCCCGGCCAGATCACAGAGTGTAGGCGTCACATCCATGGTGGACACCGGGTCCTTCACAAGCCCCGGCGCCATTCCCGGCGCCGACACCATCAACGGCACCCGCGCCGAGCCCTCGTAAAAGCTCATTTTGAACCACAGCCCGCGCTCGCCCAGCATGTCGCCATGGTCGGAGACGAACAGGATCGCCGCTTCTTGCCTGGTCGCTTCCAGGGCGGCCAGAATCTCGCCGATCTTGTCATCGAGATAGGAGATGTTGGCGAAATAAGCCTGGCGGGAACGGTGGATATTCTCCTCGGTGATGTCGAACGAGCGCCAGTCATTGGCGTCGAACAGCCGTTTGGAGTGCGGGTCTTGCTGCTCATAAGACAGCGCTGGCGTAATGGGCGTTAGATGCGCGCAGTCTTGATACAGATTCCAATAGCGGCGGCGGGCGACATAGGGGTCGTGGGGGTGAGTGAAGCTGGCGGTCAGGCACCAGGGCCGGTCGGTGTCATCGCGCGCATAGTCTTGGATTTTGCGCACGGCGTTGAAGGCGACCTCGTCGTCATATTCCATCTGGTTGGAGATTTCGGCGACGCCCGCGCCCGTCACCGAGCCGAGATTGTGGTACCACCAGTCAATCCGCTCGCCGGGTTTGCGATAATCAGGCGTCCAGCCAAAATCGGCGGGGTAGATGTCGGTCGTCAACCGCTCCTCAAAGCCATGAAGCTGGTCTGGTCCGACAAAATGCATCTTGCCGGAGAGGCAAGTGCGCCATCCCGCTCGACGCAGATGATGCGCGTAGGTCGGGATGTCCGAGGCGAATTCGGCGGCGTTGTCATAGACGCGGGTGCGGCGCGGCGGTAGGCCAGACATAAAACTCGCCCGCCCTGGCGCGCACAGCGGGCTGGCGGTGTAGGCGTTGGCGAAGCGGGTCGAGCGCTCTGCAAGCGCGCGTAGGTTCGGCGTATGCAGCCACGGGGCCGGGCCGTCCGGGAATAGGGTCCCGTTCAGCTGATCGACCATCAGGATCAGGATATTGGGCTTCGTCCCGCCGCTGCTGGTCATCTTTGGCCTATGATCGATTTCATGATGTCGTCGGTCTCAACCACCCCGATCGGGCCGTGCTCGCCGCTGATCAAGATCGGGCCGGGCGTCTCCAGCTGCGCCGCCACCAACTCCCGCAGCGTCGTCGAGGCGCTCAGGGTGAGTGCGTCAGCGTCCGGCGCGGCGCCGGGCGGCAGCGGCCGCATCACTTCGGCCGCGCGCAGCACGCTCAGCGGGTTCATATGCGCGACGAACTCGGCGACATACTCGGTGGCGGGGGCCAGCACGATTTCCTGTGGCGTGCCCTGTTGCACGATCCGCCCGCCCTCCATGATCGCGATGCGGTCGCCCAGCTTGATCGCCTCGTCGAGGTCATGGCTGACAAAGACGATGGTGCGGCCCAGCTGCTTTTGCAGCGCCAGCAGCTCATCTTGCAGCTTATTGCGGATCAGTGGATCGAGCGCGGAGAATGGTTCGTCCATTAGCAGGATCGGGGCTTCGGTGGCGAAGGCGCGGGCGAGGCCGACGCGCTGTTGCATTCCGCCGGACAGCTCATGCACCTTGCGTTCGGCCCAGGCCTCAAGATGCACCAGCTCCAACTGCGTCATCGCCCGGCGGCGCCGCTCCTCGGCGGGCACGCCCGCTAGCTCCAGCCCGAAGCTGACATTGCTGACTACTGTGCGCCAGGGCAACAGCCCGAACTGTTGAAACACCATGGCGACTTGATTGATGCGAAGCTGGCAGAGCGCGGCGTCATCGGCGGCGCCGACGTCCAGCATCTCCTGCCCCTCGCGCGCCACCAGCACCCGCCCGCGCGCGACCTTGTTCAAGCCGTTGACCGCCCGCAGCAAGGTGGATTTTCCAGAGCCGGACAACCCCATCAGCACCACGATCTCGCCAGCGCCAACGTCCAGGGTGCAATCATGCACCCCAAGCACTTGGCCAGTTTGTTCCTGGATCTCCTCGCGGGACTTGCCAGCGTCCAGCAACGGCAGCGCGTCGCGGGGGCGGGCGCCAAATACGATATTCACCGCCTCGAAGCGGACCATAGGCGCTGGATTGGTCATTGCGCTCCCTCGTTGCGGCGGAACATCCGGTCGAGAATGATGGCGATCAACACGATTGCCACGCCGACCTCGAACCCCTTGGCGATATTGACGGTGTTGAGCGCCCGCAATGTCGGGACCCCGAGCCCATCCGCCCCCACCAGCGCCGCAATCACCACCATCGACAGCGATAGCATGATGGTTTGCGTCAGTCCGGCCATGATTTGCGGCATCGCGTAGGGCAGCTCCACCTTCCACAGCAATTGCCACTTCGAGGCGCCGAACGCCTCCCCGGCCTCTAGCAGCGGCTTCGGCGTTGCGGTGATGCCGAGATGGGTCAGGCGGATCGGGGCGGGGAGGGCGAAGATCACCGTGGCGATCAGGCCGGGCACCATGCCGAGGCCGAACAGGATCAGCGCCGGGATCAGATATACGAAGGTCGGGATAGTCTGCATCAGGTCCAGCACTGGGCGCAGGGCGGCGAAGAGCCAGGGCCGCCGCGCGGTGGCGATGCCAACTGGAACGCCGACCCCCATGCAGACCATGGTGGCGGCCAGCACCAATGCAAGCGTCTCGGTGGTCTCTTCCCAGTAGCCCTGATTGATGATCAGCAGCAGCCCGCCCAGGGTGAACAGCGCGAAGCCGACCGAGCGGCGCGCGGCGTAAGCCAGCGCGGTCGCCGCAACCACAACCAGCAGTGGCGGCGGGGTTTGCAACAGCCACAGCAGCGCCGAAATCGCGCCGTCGAGCAGAAAGGAAAGCCCGTCGAAGAACCAGGCGGCGTTCGCCGTCAACCAATCCACCGCCGCTTTCGCCCATTTGCCGATCGGCAGTTTATTGTCTTCAAGCCATTCCATGTCAGTTCCTTGAAGCGAGGGCGAGCGACAGGCCGGAGCCGATCAGGAAAGCGCCGGCCCCGCGATTGAGCAGGCGCAGACGGCTGGGCCGCTCCAGCGCGCCGCGCATCAAGAGCCCGGCAAGGGCGTAGAGGGTGATCGCGACCATCTCCAGCAACAGAAAGAGCGCGCCGAGCACGGCGAATTGGGGAGCGAGGCTAGCGGCAGGGTCCAGGAATTGCGGGAAGAAGGCGGTGAAAATCGCAATCGCCTTAGGGTTGCCGGCGGCCATGAGAAATTCGCGCCGGAATTGTTGCGGGAGGGCGATTTCGCCGGCGTTCGGCGCCGCCGCTGACGCGGAAGATCGCCAGAGACTCCAGCCGACATAGATCAGATACGCCGCGCCTGCGAATTTCACGATCGTGAAGGCGAGAGTGGAGGTGAGCAGCAGCACGCCAAGCCCGGCGGCGACGATCACGATCATGCCTGCGAAGGCGACGAGGCGGCCCAACCCGCCGAGGATCGCGACGCTTGGTCTGGCGGTGGCCGACGTGGCGAAGGCCAGCAGATTGTTCGGCCCCGGCGACATGTTGAGCGCGAAGCAGGCCGGGATGAAGGCCGCGAGCCACGCCCATTCACTCCAAATCTCGAGCATTATACCCCTTCCACCATAAGCAAACTAACGCATATCTTTACTTAACAGCAGTTCGTCACGGATCGGAACGCCGTAGGCCCCGAGAAACTCCCCAGTCTCCGGCAGCCCCTTGAGGCGCCGGACCTCCGCGAACGCGCCGAGCCTCAGCGCCGTCAGCACGAAGCCGCGACGTTGATAGAACCTCAGCGCGTCGACATTGTCGTTGGTGGTTGCGACCAACAGGCGGACGCCGCCGACCTCGACGGCCTGGGCTTCCGCCGCCGCCAACAGCGCCGAGCCGATCCCGCGCCAAGGCGTCACCGCCCGGATCGCCAGCAGTTCGGCCTTGGCGGCGTCCTCGGTGGAAATCACCGCGAAGCCGAGGCGTGCCGTCCCTTCCCAGGCGATCAACGCCTGATGATCTCGCAGCTGAAGAAGGCGGCCGCGACTGACCACCTCCATCCCGCCGACCGGCGCGCTTTCGGCGGCGATCCACGCCCAATCCTCCGGCCGGGCCGGAGCGACGCGCAGATCCGCCGCCGGTTCGGCGTCAGCCCTCAGGCTCAGAGGCCGAGGCTGGCGCGCACCGCCGCCAAGCCTTCGCCGCCGTCCTTAGTGGTGACGCCGTCAAGCCAGCCGCCCAGCACATCCGGGTTAGACTTCAGCCACGCCTCGGCAGCGTCGCTCGGCTCCTCGCCGTCGTTCAGGATCGCGCCCATCACCTCGTTCTCCATGGCGAGGGTGAAGGTGAGGTTGCCCAGCAGCTTGCCGACATTGGCGCATTCGCCGACATATCCGGCGCGGGTGTTGGTGTAGACGGTGGCGCCGCCGAGATTGGGGCCGAAAACGTCGTCGCCGCCGGTCAGATACGCCATTTCGATGTTGGCGTTCATCGGGTGCGGCTCCCAGCCAAGGAACACGATGCCCTCGTCGCGCTGCGCCGCGCGGGTGGCTTGGGCAAGCATGCCCTGCTCGGAGCTTTCCACCACCTCGAAGTCTTTCAGGCCGAACATGTCATTTTCGATCATGTCGAGGATCAGGCGGTTGCCGTCATTGCCCGGCTCGATGCCATAGATCTTGCCGTCGAGCTGATCCTTGAACTTGGCGATGTCGGCGAAGTCCTTCAGCCCGGCGTCATGCAGCGATTTGTTGACCGCCAGGGTGTATTTCGCGCCTTCGAGGTTAACGCCGACAGTGTCGACGGTGCCTGCTTCGCGGTAGGAGGCGATGTCGCCCTCCATGGTCGGCATCCAGTTGCCGAGGAAGATGTCGATGTCGTTGTTGGCCAGCGAGGTGTAGGTCACCGGCACCGACAACACCTTGATGTCGGTCTCATAGCCGAGGCCTTCAAGCACGGTGGTGGTTAGGGCGGTGGTGGCGGTGATATCGGTCCAACCGACGTCGGAGAAGCTGACGCTGCCGCAGCTCTCCGGCTCGGCGGCGTGGGCTGTGGCGGAGAGAGCCAGCAGGGCGGCGGCGGTTAACGCCGTGAGGCGCGGGGCGATGGCGTTCATCGTGAAATCCTTCTTGTTGCAGCGCCGCCGTAATTCACGCGGCGGCGCTGTTGAGCGCGATCGTGGGCGGTGGCGTCAACCCCGGTCAATGACCGAAGCGGCCCAAAATCGTGCGGAAACGTCTTAATCCACCGGATTTGACGGCGGTTCAAGGTGCAGCGCGGCGTCCGTATAGGGGTGCGCCCGCGCCACCGCCTCATTGAGCGACACCCCCAGCCCCGGTTCAGATAGCGGCTCGGTGAAGCCCTGATCCCAAGGGATCGGCTTGTTCAGCAGGGTGGCGTGGAAGCCGTCGAATTGTTCAATCGCCTCCAGAATCAGGAAATTCGGGATCGACGCCGCCAGCGCGATGTTCGCCGCCGCCTCGATCGGCCCGGCGTAGAGATGCGGGGCGATCTGGGCGTAATAGGGTTCAGCCAGGGCTGCGACTTTCTTCGCCTCCCACAATCCGCCGACCCGGCCCAAGGCCGGTTGCAGGATCGAGGCGGCGCCGGTCTCCAACACCCGGGAAAACTCATATTTTGACACCAGCCGCTCCCCGGTGGCGACCGGAATCGCGGTGGCGCGGGCGACCTCGGCCATCCGTTCCGGCGCTTCGGGCGGCGTCGGCTCCTCGAACCAGAGCGGATCATAGGGCTCCAGCCGCCGGGCGAGGCGCTTGGCGCCGGAGACGGTGAATTGGCCATGGGTGCCAAACAGCAGATCGGCCTTGGTTCCCACCGCCTCTCGCAGGCGTCGGCAGAACAGCTCCGAGCGCTCCAGGTCCGCCAGCGATGGCTGATGGCCGTCATAGGCGGTATAGGGGCCGGCGGGGTCGAACTTCAGCGCGGTGAAGCCCTGCGCCAGATAATCAGCGGCGCGGGCGGCGGCGAGGTCTGGGTCGTCATAGACCGAGGGTTGGTTTGGATCGGGGTAAACATCGCCTTGGGCGGGGTAGATATAGGTGTAAGTGCGGATACGATCCCTACATTTGCCGCCCATAAGCTGGTGAACCGGCTTGCCGGCCGCCTTGCCGAGAATGTCCCACAACGCGATCTCAAGCCCGCTGAACACCCCCATCAGCGAGGGGTCCGGCCGCCCGGTGTAGCCGGAGAAATAGGTCGCACGCCACAGATGCTCGATCCTATGCGGGTCTTCACCTTCGAACCAGCGCCCGAACACGTCCCGCGCCATTTCGGCGATCACATGCGGGGAGAACGACGCGCAGTAGATCTCGCCATAGCCGACGATGCCGCAAGCGGTGGTGATCTTCGGAAAGATGAAATACCGCCCGCCCTTGCGCGGCGGCGGGTTGCCGACGACGAACACTTCCAAGTCTGCGATCTTCATCGCTGTCTCCAGATCTGCGTTTTATGCACTGTGCCGGGGCGATAGCCTTCTGGCCAAGGGTCGTCGGGATCAAGCCAAAGCTGTTTGAAGCCGATCAGCTTCTCTCGGTCAGAGAGCAGGCGATACGAGCCGGATTTACAGCGCAAAGTCAGAGATCTCGTCACGCGGTGTTATGTCGCAGCGTGTATCATTCATAGTTTTCAAGCATTGTATCGGCTGAAAACCTACTCATTTGAACGCCAAAAGGGGTCGTTTCTGGAGGGGTTCTTACATGACGATTTTTATTCTTTCGCTGATATTTGCGTTTATCGCGCTTTTAGCGCATTTTTTCTGGAGTATTCGCTTCCCGCCCATTCGCAAATGGGTGGTGGCTGGCGCGGGCCTCGCCTCGGCGCTGCTGTTCCTCTCGCTGCATTTTATCGCGCCGTCGGGCCGGCAGGTGGTGCTGATGGATCTGGTGTTCGGCGGCTCCAGCCTGGAACAGGGACGCCTGATCGCCACCAGCGGCGAGCGCGGGTTGCAGGCGGACATCCTCTATCCCGGCCTGCAATTCTACCCCTTCATCAACCTGCTCTATAACGCCCAATATGTGGATTATGTCGTGATCCCCCAGGGCCGCTATGGCCTGGTCTCCGCCCGCGATGGCCTGCCGTTGAAGGAGGGCGCGGTGATCGCGCCGCCGGTGCCGGTGGAACTGTTTCTTGACGCCAAGGCGTTCATGGACGGCGACAAGGATTGGCAGGGCACCCGGGGCACCCAGACCACCATCCTCCGCCCGGGCGCCTATCCGATCAACACCCATCTGTTCAACGTCGATCTGAACGACACCGAGGCGACGGTGGTGCCGAACGGCTTTGTGGCCGTGATGAAATCGGCGGTGAATGAGGGCGCGCGCCCGGATTTCATGACCACCGCGGCGGGCGAGGCGGTGGATTGCTCGCGTAAGACCGAGCGCACCGTCGGCACCGTCTCAGTTGAGCTGGTGCCGGTGGGCTGCCGGGGCACCTGGGAGGAGCCGCTCTCGCCGGGCACCTATTTCCTCAATCGCGCCGCCTATGAGGTGACGCTGATCGAGACCCGCACCACGACATTAACCTATCGCGGCGGCTACCCCTCCGCCCGCATTGATCTCGATATTAACAATGACGGCTCGGTGATTCAGGAGCGCACGGCGGTGCAGGTGCCGCCGGACCCAACCGCCGCCGGTCCGGCGATCAAGGTGATCGTCGAGGGCTGGCCGGTGTATCAGGACGTGCGGGTGCAGGTGCAGATTTCCCCGACCGACGCCCCAGCCACCGTCGCCGCCATCGGCGGGCTCAACGAGGTGCGGGACCGCTTTATCACCCCCGATCTGCGCTCGATCATCCGCACGCTTGGCGGCGGCACAATCTCGGTGCCGAACAAGCTGGAGTATGACGCCGCCGTCGCCGAGATTGAGGCGCTGGAGGCCCGCATTGAGCTGCTCCGCGCCCCGGACGACACCATCGACGAGAATGAGCGTATCGACGTCGCCGCCGAGATTGAGCGCCTCAACGCCCAATTAAGCGAGGCCGAGGCCCGGCTGCCCAGCCCGAACCAGGAGATCACCCGCCCGACCCTGGTGCTCGATTTTGTTGAGAACCGCGCGGTGCTGGAGCGGCTGGCCGCCGACGCCATGCGCGAGGCCGGGCGCAACGCCGGGGCCCGGATCGTCGGGGTGAAGTTCGGCAATCCGGACATCCCGCCGGAGCTGTTGGTGGCCCGCAAACGCGAACAGCTCGCCGACCAATTCCGCCGCGCCACCGTGCAGGAGCGCCTCGCCCAACGCGCCCGGATCGAGACCGAGCGGGAGAAGGCGACGGCGGATCAGCAGGGCCGCCTCGTGACTGCGCAAATCGGGGTCAAAACCTCGAAACTCAGCATTGAAAAGCGCACCAATGAAGGTGAAGCTGAGCGCTCGTTCCTGGAGCAGCTCGCCCTCGGCGAGAAGGCCCGGGTCGAAGTCATCGGAGAGGATAAGGTGTTCCAGCTTCGCCTGGTTGAGGCGGTGTTGGAGGCGCTGAAGGAGAAGCCTGAACTGCTGACCGACATCAAACTGCCCTCGACCGTGGTCGCGGGCGGCGGCGATGGCGGGCTGGCGGCGGCGGCGAGCATTCTCGGCGCGACGGATTTGTTCAAACGACCGGCCGCGCCAGCGGCTCAGTAACGCGGCCAAGCGACACGGGGCGGCGGCGGTTTCGCCCCGCCGCTGAAGGCGCCAACCTCAGCTCGATGAGCGGAACTCATTGAGCTGAGGCAAGCGCGACTGCGCGCCCGCGTTTTGCGCGGGGAGCCTGCGTGGCGCTTGAATGCCTGGGGGCTCATTGATGAGAGCCCAGTTAAGAAGGGGGGCGGGACCGCCATGAAGATTGGATTTATCGGCCTCGGCAATGTCGGGGGCAAACTGGCGGGCAGCGTCCTGCGCAATGGCCATGAATTGGTGGTGCGGGATCTCGACCGCGCCGCCGCCGAGCCGTTTCTGGCGCAAGGCGCGGCTTGGGCTGACAGCCCGGCTGACATGGCCGCCGTTTGCGACATGGTGATCACCTGCCTGCCCAGCCCCGCCGCTTGCTCGGCGGTGATGGAGGGCGCGGACGGCATTCTGGCGGGGATCAAGCCCGGCGTGATCTGGGCGGAGATGTCCACCACCGACGCGTCGGAGGTGAAGCGGCTGGCGGCCTTGGTTGAGGCCAAGGGCGGGCGGGCGATTGAATGCCC
>JAHQVS010000286.1 GCA_019634215.1 Paracoccaceae bacterium
CGATCAGACCGGGGACCACATGCTCGCCATGGCGGCGGGAGGCGATAACGCGGCCGTCTAGTGTCGGTTCGATCAGCTCCGAGGCGACATCCAGATAGCGGGGGCTGGACAGGAATTCTGCAGCGGTGATGGCATTTTCTGGAGACGACAGCCAGCGCGCCGCCCGCCAGGCGGCGCGCATCGCGGCGGCGGCGGCGAAGCTGTTTTTCTTCAGCCAATCGTGGCGCGCCGCCAGCACCTTCTCCGGAGCGAATTTCCAAATCGCGCTGCCGGGCAGAATCAGATCGGCGACTCCGTTGGAGGCTGCGATCGAGCCCCAGGGCTCACCGACGCAAAAGGCATCGATTTCGCCCGCCGCCATCGCCTCGGCCATGAGCGGGGGCGGGACGGTGCGGACGATCAGATCTTGGGGTGCTGTGACGCCCAGCGCTCCAAGCCAATAATATAGCAGTTCCGCATGCGTGGAGAATGGGAAGGGCACGCCGATGCGCAGGGGGCCGTTCGCCGCCGCGATCAGGCCGCGCCCAATGGCGGCGGCCGATGTCAGGTCGCTTGGAGCGCCTTGATCACGCATGCGCAGCGCCAATTCAGGGGAGACGCCGATTACGTCGCCATTTATCGACAGGACTGAGAGAGCGTCGATTCGCATTGGCATGCCGCCCAGGCCGATCGACATCGCCACTGGCGTTGGGGCCAGCATATGCGCCAAGTCCAGCCGGCCAAGGGCGAGTTTGTCGCGCACCGAGGCCCAGGAGGGTTCTTTTTGCAGCCTCAGCTCGATGCCTTCTTCTGCTGCGAAGCCTAACTCATGGGCGAGGATGAGTGGGGCAGCGTCCACCAGCGGGATAAAGCCGATCGTTAGGGTGGAGAGGCTCATTTCAACAGCTCGGCGGCTGTGATCAGGGCGCTGGCGACTTCTGCGATCTTCTTACCTTGGTCCATCGCGGTTTTTCGCAGGAGCGCGTAAGCCTCCTCCTCGCCAAGGCCGCGCGCGCGCATCAGCAGACCCTTCGCGCGATCGATCATTTTACGTTCCGCCAGAGCCGACTTGGTGGCGTCAAGCTCCTTGCGAATGCGCGAAAACATGCTGAAGCGGGTGATGGCGGCGTCGAGGATCGGTTTGATCCGCTCTTTTTTCAGGCCGTCGACGACATAGGCGCTGACGCCGGCCTCGATCGCCGCCTTTGTGAGGGCGTCATCGGAGCGGTCGACGAAAATCGCCACCGGGCGCTCCATTGGCGCTGAGGCGAGTGCTAGTTCCTCCAGCACATCGCGGCTAGGATCTTCCAGGTCGATCAGCACGATATCGGGTTCAAGGCTGGAGAGTTTGCGGCGTAGGCCGGTGACGTCGCCAATCACGGATATGTCAAAATCCCCTGCGTCGCGCACGCCGTCAACGATCAGCATGGCGCGCTCGCGGTCCTCTTCGACGATGGCGATGCGGAGTTTGGGGGAGCGTTGGTTCGTCATTACGACTGCAAGCTGTCGGCTTGATGCGTGGAAATCAAGCAAGAAGTTGTTCGGAAATGGAGCGGTAAATGATTAAAAAACAAACAGAATCCTTTATTTGACTTCTTAAGGGGCAAAAAATCAGTTTGCCGCCTTGGAAATTGCCTAAAGATACGCTAAAGCAAAATTATGGCGGCATCGGCGTCGCCCCCAAATGCCGGCTTCATTGCTGAAGCCCGGCGCTGACGAACAACGGCGTTCGAAGCGGAGATCGGCAGATTTCCGTCTCGAGCGCTTTTTTATTGCGCCGTGCTCAACGGGTGCGGCCGTCGTGGGAGAAGGAGCCGAAACCTTATGTCGATCGCGGAAACGGCTGGAGCCGATTTAGCGAGCGCCGCGAGCGCCCCGGAAGGGGCGGCTGGCGCTGTGATCGTCGTGGGCGGCGGCCCTTGCGGCGTGCGGGTGGCGCAAGCGCTGTCGGCACGAGGGCGCGATGTGGTGATTTTCAACGCCGAGGCATGGGACCCATACAACCGTGTGAAGCTTACGCCATTACTGGCGGGCGACGTGCAGATCGGCGACGTTTACCTCTCACCCGAGTTCGAGGGGCCTGGCTCGGTGCGGACTGAAACCGGGTTGCGGGTGGCGGCGATTGACCCTGATGCCAAGCGGGTGACGTCAGCCGATGGGCGGGTTTGGCCATATGAGTCGCTGGTGTTGGCGACCGGCTCGACCCCGTTCGTGCCAAGGATCGACGGGCGCGAGCGCGCTGGCGTCTACACTTTCCGCGACGCAAGCGACACGTCGGCGCTGTTGGCGCGATCCTTTTCCGCGAGAAAGGTAGTTGTGATCGGCGGTGGGTTACTGGGCCTGGAGGCGGCGCGCGGTATGCATCGGCGCGGCTGTAAGATCACCGTGGTCGAGCATGAGAACCGGTTGATGCCGCGTCAGCTCGACGAAGCTGCGGCGGAAGAGCTGAAACGTCGTATCGAAGCGTTGGGTGTCGATGTCGCAGTGGGCGCCAGGGTGGCGGAGATTACCGGGCGGCATAACGTGACCGGCGTGAAGTTCGCCAATGACGAATGGATGGCGTGCGACACGGTGATCATTTGCACCGGGGTGTGCGCCAATGCCGAATTGGCGAAAGAGACGGGACTGAACACCGGAAAAGGCGTCCTGGTCGACGATAAGATGCGGACGTCCGACCCGTCGATCTACGCTATCGGAGAATGCGCTGAGCATCGCGGCGTGGTTTATGGGCTGGTCGGGCCCGGGTTGGAGCAGGCGGAGGCCGCAGCGGCGGCGATCGACGGCGAACAGGGCGCTCAGGAATATGTCGGCACCGCCCCGGCATCGAAATTGAAAGTGATTGGGGCGGAGGTATTCTCCGCCGGGCCGGTCGAGGATTTGGAAGAGCGGCGCAATGTCCGCAGCCATGTATGGCGCAACGAAGACGGCTACCGGCGGATCTTTATTGAGCGCGGCAAACTGGTGGGCGCGATCGGGGTTGGTGAATGGCCAGAGGCGAGCCGGTTTCAACAGGCGATCGCGGATGGGATGCTGATCTATCCCTGGATGCTATACCGGTTTCGGCGCGAGGGCGGGTTATGGCGGCCTTCGGAAGGCGGAGCGGAGACGCTCCCGGCCTCAGCGATTGTTTGCAATTGCACCGGGGTGAAATGCGGACGCATCCGTGATTGCATGCAGCTTGGCGCAAGCAGCTTAGAGGAAATCCGCCGCTCTACTGGCGCCAACACGGTATGTGGATCCTGTGCTGGATTGATTGACGAGATCCTCTCCGGCGGCAAGGCGCCGCCAAAGCCGGTGCGGATGTGGCGACCGTTGCTATGGTTGTCGGGGATTGGGGCTGGGGCGGCAACATTGACCGCGGCGGCGCCGGCTGTGCCGTTGCCGGACGCATATGCGGCCGCGCCGCTGCTGGAGGCGTTGTGGTTCGACAATGTTTGGAAACAGTGGAGCGGTTACACGCTGCTGGCGGTGACCTTGGCGGCGATGGCGTTGGGGTTGCGCAAGCGCATCGGCTTGTTCCGGCGCTTGGGCGGTTATGATTGGTGGCGGATCGCGCATTTGGGAATTGGCGTTGCGGCGGTGGCGGTTCTGTTCGCGCATACTGGCTTTCGCTTCGGCGCCAATCTGACCTCGGTCTTGATGATCAGTTTTGTCGCGACTCTCGTGTTCGGGGCGTTGGCTGGGCTGGCCACTGGCGGGGACCATAAGCTGCGCGAGCAAGGGATTGGCGATGCGGATACGCCGCCGCGTGTGCTGCCGGTCTGGCTGCATGTGATCGCACTCTGGCCGTTACCTGTGCTGCTGTTGGCGCATATCCTTAGCATTTACGTGTACTAGCCGCCATGTCCCGCACACTTGTACTCTGGGTTGTTTGGCTGAGCGCCACCTTGATGGGAGGTGCGGCTGTCGCGGCGTGGATGTTGGTTGGCGGCGACCGGACGGCGCTGCTGCCAGACGCTACCACGGGGGTGCATCATCAGTTCGAGGTCGCGTGCGAGACTTGCCACGCCGCCAAGCCTTTTTCCACAGAGAAAAAGACCATCAAGGCGCTGAATAAGACGTGCTACACCTGCCACGATGATGAACTGAAAGCGTCGAGCGATAGTCACCCGCGTAAGAAATTTCGTGATCCAAGGATGGCGGATTACTGGGAGAAAATTGACGCGCGGCTCTGCACCAGTTGCCATATCGAGCATAAGCCAGAGATCACCCGCCCTGGCGCTGTGACCCTGGCGATGGATTACTGCGTGGCTTGTCACTCCGAGGGAAAACAGGATGTGCGGGTCAATCGCCCGTCCCACGCCGGATTGGAGTTCGATACTTGCGCCACGGCGGGATGCCATAACTTTCACGACAACCGCGCGCTCTATGAAGATTTTCTGGTCAAGCATGCCGACCAGCCCTGGTTGAATGGCCAGGCGCCGGTGCACGCTTTGCAGGCAATTTCATGGGAGACATCTGAGCCACCGAAAACTGCCCTGGCTCGCGCGGATGCGATTGCGCCGTCAGAGAAGTTGACTGATGAGGCGCTCGATCATTGGGCGGCTTCGGGCCATGCGACTGGTGGAGTGAATTGTGCGGGATGCCACGCCCCGGAAGCCCCAGAGCAGGTGGCGATGGCTGATTTGGCGCTTCAATGGTCTGAAGCGCCTGAGATGAAGACTTGCTGGGGCTGCCATAAGGAGGAGGCGAAAGCGTTCCGTGTCGGGCGGCATGGCATGCGCAGCCACCCGAAAATCGCGAAGCCTCGAAAAACCTCAAAGCAGTTCAAGGCGCTTGGCTGGAAAGGGGCGGAGGACTCTCTGCCTGAACAAATGCTGGCTTGGCTGGAGGACGCCTCGCCGCCGCCTCAAATGACGGTGGCCGAAGCGCGGCTGCCGATGAAGCGGGAGGCGCACGGCGAGACGCTGTCATGTGGAAGTTGCCATCAGCCGCACAGCGTCGATCGGCGCGAGGCGTCGGTGGAGGCTTGCGCCAGCTGTCACGCCGATGAGCACACCACCGCTTATTTTGACAGCTCGCACTATCGGCTGTGGAAAGCTGAGGTGGCGGGTGAGGCGCCTGCCGGCTCCGGGGTCTCTTGCGCGACCTGTCATATGCCGAAAGTTGAAGGCCGACGTGGTGACGTGATCGCCGCGCACAATCAGAATGAGTTTCTGCGACCCAATGAAAAGATGATCCGCCCAGTGTGCATGGATTGCCACGGCCTCGGCTTCGCAATCGACGCTTTGGCCGACGCCGATCTGGTCGCGCGAAACTTTCAAGGGCGCCCCGCCGCGCACATCGACAGCATCGATTGGGCGGTGAGGCGCGTGAAGACGGGTGAGCAAGGCGCTAACCAATGAACGCCCGCCTTCACGCTTGATGCAACCGAAGCTGCAATAGGAGTGATAGCGATGCAGTCGAAGCTCAGCAAATCCGCGATGGTCGCGGCGGCCCTCACGATTGGCGTTCAGGCCGCGCCGGCGTCGGCGGAAGATCTCAGCTACCAGCAGGTGACGGACATGCTTCATGTCGTCATGGACACCGACCGGAGCGTCTACACTAAGAATGTGGTCGCCCGTTTGGCTGCAAAAGAGAAGGTGATCAAGGCCTCGGAATATTTTGAGGATGACAAAGCGTTGCCGCTGCCGGCGCAGATGTTCCGTTTCGGCGCCGAGGGCGTGGCCGACAAGACAGATGCTTTCTCATACTCTCTACTGTCGCTCTGGCCGATCAACAAGCAGAACGCGCCGAAGACGGATCTTGAAAAAGAAGGCCTGCAATTCATCGTCGATAACCCCGGCGAGAATTTCTATGGCGAGGAAGAACTCGGCGGTGAAACCTACTTTACCGCTGTGTATCCGGATGTGGCTGTCGCTGAAGTATGCGCATCTTGCCACAACGGGCACAAGGACACGCCACGCGACGACTTTGAACTCGACGACGTGATGGGCGGCGTTGTCATCCGCATCCCGACGGACAGCTGATTCAGGTCGATTGAGCGATGCGCGCGGCGGGCTTCTCCGTCGTGCGCTCAGCATGAAGGAGTTATTGAAATGGACGCCCAGACTGTCTCGCTGGTTCAAAACAGCTTCAAAAAGGTGGAGCCGATTGCGGCGACCGCCGCCGATATTTTTTATGATCGGCTGTTTGAGATTGCGCCGGAAGTGAAGCCGATGTTTCCGGCTGTGATGACCAATCAGAAAGAAAAGCTGATGCAGACGCTCGGCGTCGCCGTGCAGAATTTGCATCAGGTCGAGACCATCGTGCCTGTCGTGCAGGACCTTGGCCGTAAGCATGTCAGCTACGGGGTTCAGGACGCGCATTACGACAAGGTCGGCGAGGCGTTGATCTTCACCCTGGAGAAGGGGCTGGGCGACGACTTCACCCCTGATGTCAAGAGCGCTTGGGTCGAGACCTACACGCTGGTGTCGATGGTGATGAAGGAAGCGGCGGCGGAGGTTCCGGCTCCGAAGGCTGAGAAAAAAGGGCTTTTCAGCCGGTTGTTCGCGAGCTGAGGCGGCGCAATGACGGATCTGGCGGCGCCTCTTTCCGTGTCGGAAGCGCCGCCTAAGGCCGGGGTTGAGGCCCGGTTTGTGGTGGAAAAGCATTCGTTTGGGTGAATTTGTCGCGGTTTCGCGAGAGCGGATATCCTCTGATGGCCTTCACAAACCGGCCAGAATGGATAAACGCTGTGACGCGCGCCGCCCGATCCTGTTGCGGTGTAAGGACTTCGCCCAAGGATCGTCATGGTCGCTGCAGAACCTGCTCTCAACACCTCGCCTGTTGTTTCAGATGAGATCCGCAAAACCACTTGCTACATGTGCGCCTGCCGCTGCGGGATCGACGTGCATCTGCGGGATGGCAAGGTCCGCTATATCGAGGGCAATCGCGACCATCCGGTGAATAAGGGCGTGCTGTGCGGCAAGGGCTCCGCCGGGATCATGCAGCATTATTCGCCGGCGCGACTGCGCGCGCCAATGAAGCGGGTGGGGCCGCGCGGTTCCGGCGAATTCGAAGAGATTTCCTGGGATGAGGCGCTCGGCCTTGCAACTGATTGGCTCAGCGCAGTGCGCAAGACCGATCCGAAGAAGCTGGCGTTCTTCACCGGGCGAGATCAGAGCCAATCACTGACGGGGCTGTGGGCGATGCAGTTCGGCACGCCGAATTTCGCAGCGCATGGCGGGTTTTGTTCGGTGAATATGGCCGCCGGGGGGCTTTACACCTTCGGCGGGGCGTTCTGGGAGTTTGGCGACCCGGATTGGGATAAGACGAAGTATTTCATGCTGTTCGGGGTGGCGGAGGATCACGCCTCCAACCCGATAAAGATCGGCATCGGCAAGCTGAAGTCGCGCGGCGTGAAGGTGGTGTCGGTTAATCCGGTTCGCACCGGTTATAACGCGGTGGCCGATGAGTGGGTGGGGGTGAAGCCGGGGACCGACGGGCTGTTTGTCGGCGCGTTGATCCATGAGCTGTTCCGAACCCGCCAAATCGATTTGGATTATCTGCTGCGCTACACCAACACCGCGTGGCACGTCATCGACGCGCCGGGAGACGCCGACCATGGGCTGTTCGCCCGGGGCGAGGACGGTGAGGCGATGGTGTGGACCGAGGCCGGTTGGGCCAGCGCGATGGACCCCGAGGCCAAAGCCATTCCGACCGGCGGACGGACGTTGCCGGATGGGCGGGCGACGCGGCCGGTGTTTGAGCTGCTGGCGGAGCGTTTCCTCGGGGACGACTACGCGCCGGAGGCGGTGGCGGCGGAATGCGGCGTGGCGGCTGAGGACATCCGCCGGGTGGCGGCTGAATTGGCGCATGTGGCGTTTCAGCAGGAAATCGTGATTGACCAGCCGTGGACCGACTGGGCCGGGCGGCGTCAGGACAAGATGATCGGGCGGCCGGTCTCGATGCACGCCATGCGCGGGATCTCGGCGCATTCCAACGGGTTTCAGACCTGCCGGATGATCCATGTGTTGCAGATCCTGCTGGGCTCGATCGATTGCCCGGGAGGTTTCCGCTACAAGCCGCCTTATCCTAAGCAGACCCCGCCAAACCTGCTGCCTCATGGCTCCTTGGGCAATATTAAGCCTGAAATGCCGCTCGGCGGGCCGCATCTGGGCTTTCCGCATGGGCCCGAGCATCTGCTGCTGGCCGAGGATGGCGGGCCGAGCCGGTTGGATAAGGGGTTCAGTTGGGACGCGCCGATGTCCGCCCATGGGTTGATGCATATGGTGATTAACAATGCGGCGGCGCGCGATCCTTACGGTGTCGACGTGCTGTTCATGTACATGGCCAACATGGCGTGGAACTCCTCGATGAATGTGCCCGGGACCATCGACGCGCTTACCGCTAAGGATGAGAACGGGGAGTATGTGATCCCGAAGATCATCTATTCGGACGCCTATTATTCCGAGACTGTGCCGTACGCCGATCTGATCCTGCCCGACACCACATATCTTGAGCGGTATGACTGCATATCGCTGCTCGACCGTCCGATCAGTGAGCCTGACCATGTCGCCGACGCCATCCGCCATCCGGTGGTGAAGCCGGACCGGGACGTGCGGGGCTTTCAGGAGGTGATGATTGATCTCGGCGCACGGTTGGGGTTTGCGGCTTTCACCAACGCTGACGGGTCGCCGAAATTTCCTGGGGGGTATGCGGACTACATCGTCAACCATGAGCGCAAGCCAGGGGTGGGGCCGCTGTCCGGTTGGCGCGGTGATGGCGAGGATTTTGGAGTGGGAGCGCCGAACCCTGGGCAGCTTGAAAAGTATATCGAGAACGGCGCGTTCTATGCGCATGAGATTGCACCGGAGCACGCCTATTTTAAGCACGCCAACCGGGGCTATCTGGATTGGGGCATCAAGCATGGGCTGAGGGCCTCGCCTCGGCCCACAATCTTTCAGCTTTATAGCGAGCCGTTGCAGAAGTTCCGGCTGGCGGCGGAGGGGCACGGCGAGCGCCAACCTCCCGATCGCACGCGAGAGCGGATCAAGGCGTTTTTTGACCCGATTCCATTCTGGTATCCGCCGTTTGAGGGGGAGATGACCGAAGGCTATCCTCTGCACGCCATCACCCAGCGACCGATGCATATGTATCATTCCTGGGGGTCTCAGAATGCTTGGCTGCGGCAGATTACAGCGGCGAACCGGCTATATGTGCATGTGTCCGTGGGCGCGAGGATTGGCGTCGAGGATGATGATTGGGTGTGGCTCTCCTCGCATCAGGGGCGGGTGAAATGTCAGGTGCGGCTGATGGAGGGGGTGAACCCCGATACGGTCTGGACCTGGAACGCCATCGGCAAGCGGCGCGGCGCCTGGGCGCTGTCTGACGACGCGCCGGAGTCGCGGGAGGGGTTCCTGCTTAATCATTTGATCTCGGAGCTGCTGCCAGCGGGGGGCGGAGGATACCGCTATTCCAACTCCGACCCGATCACCGGACAGGCGGCTTGGTTCGATCTGCGGGTGGCGATCGAGAAAGCAGACGGCGGCGGCGAGACTGAGCCGCGATTTGAGGCCACTGGAAATGGCGGGTTGCCGTCCGCGCCGGAGAAGCTGGCCTATGGGGCTGAGTTCAAGGAGCCAAACACGTGACCTCATTGCCGCCGCCCGCCAAGAAAAAGCTGGGGTTGGTGATCGACCTCGACATCTGCGTCGGCTGCCACGCCTGCGCCACCAGTTGCAAGGAGTGGAACACCGGCGGCTATAGCGCGCCGCTGTCCGACCATGACCCGTACGGCGCTGATCCGTCCGGGGCGTGGCTTAACCGGATTCACTCTTATGAGATCCAGGACGACAGCGGTGGCCGGACGGTGCATTTCCCGCGCTCCTGCCTGCACTGCGAGACGCCGGATTGCGTGACGGTGTGCCCGACCGGCGCGTCCTACAAGCGGGCCGAGGATGGTATTGTTCTGGTGAATCCCGACACTTGCATCGGTTGTAAACTCTGCTCCTGGGCCTGCCCTTACGGCGCGCGGGAATATGATTACGACGACGGCGTCATGAAGAAATGCACGCTGTGCGTGGACCGGATCTACAACGAGAACATCCCGGAGGAGGACCGCGTCCCCGCTTGCGTGCGGGCGTGCCCGACTGGGGCGCGGGCGTTTGGCGATTTGGGCGACCCGGATAGCGCCGTCTCCCAGTCCGTGGCGGAGCGGGACGGGTTCAATTTGCTGGAAGAATTCGGCTATCAGCCGGTGAATAAATATCTGCCGCCGCGCCAAGCGGCGGCGCCATTGGCGGGCTCGGCGGTGGAGAGCGGCGCAGCGGCAGTAAAGGCGTCGGACGGCTCAGCGATCGAGCAATTGTTCGCCTGGGCCGATCGCGCGCTGTCACGCTAAGAGGGGGAGCGGACATGCACCCAGCATATTCGGTTATCGTGTTCACCACCGCTTCCGGCGCGGGGTATGGGCTGCTGTTCTGGCTGTCGCTGGCCCATTTGGCCGGGATGGGGGAGCGTTGGACGTCGCTGGCCGCGATGATCTTGGCGCTGGCGTTGATCACCCTCGGGTTATTGTCCTCCACGCTGCATCTGGGTCGGCCTGAACGGGCGTTGGGGGCGTTTTCGCAGTGGCGCAGCTCTTGGCTGTCGCGCGAAGGCGTGGTGGCGGTGGCGACTTATGTTCCCTCGGGCCTGCTGGCCCTGATCTGGATGTTTGGTTTGGAGAGCAGCTTAATCGGGCTGTTGGCGTTGCTCTCGGCGATTGGGGCGGCGGCGACGGTATATTGCACCGGGATGATCTACGCCTCATTGCGCACCATCAGACAATGGCATTTGAGCCTTACCCCGGCGGGGTATCTCGCTTTGGCGGCGGCGACCGGGGGCGTTTTGTTTGGGTTGGTGGCGGCGGCTTTCGGTCAAGCCCACCCTGCGATGGCGACTGCCGCGTTAGTGTCCGTGGCCATCGCGGCGGGGGTGAAGCTGAGCTATTGGCGGGAGATAGACGGCGATCCGGGCCGCTATACGATTGATCAAGCGATCGGTCTTGGCTCGCCTGGAGGCGTGAAGCCGCTGGACCCACCGCACACACGGCCCAATTTCGTGATGCGGGAGATGGGGTATCAGGTTGCACGCAAGCACGCCGTTAAACTGCGAACATGGTCGATTGTAGCGCTGTTTGCTGCGCCGACGGCGGCCATGCTGCTGTTGCTGATCACCGGTTGGGGGGCGCCATTGTTTTACCTGGTGGCGACGGTTTCCGCGGCGGTGGGCGTGATGATGGAGCGCTGGCTGTTCTTTGCTGAAGCAGATCATGTGTCGATGCTGTATTATGGTGTCCAGCGGGCGTA
>JAHQVS010000287.1 GCA_019634215.1 Paracoccaceae bacterium
CACCTATCGGGGGAGCTGAGCGGTGACTGTAGGCGACGCGGCGCGGGAATTACGGTTTGTCTTGAATGGCGCGCCCCAGCGGCTGGAGAGCGTCGCGCCGACCATGACGCTGCAAGAATATCTGCGTGACGTCAAAGGCTTGACCGGCTGCAAGGAAGGCTGCGCCGAGGGGGATTGCGGGGCCTGCACGGTGGCTGTCGGCGCGTTGCGGAAGGATGGCGGCCCAGAGGCCGGAATCGTATGGCGGCCAATGAACGCCTGCATTTTGTTTCTGCCGATGCTGCATGGCAAAGCTGTCGTGACGGTCGAGGGACTGCGGACGGAGGGCGGCGCCTTACATCCCGCTCAGTCGGCGATGGTGGCGACGCATGGGTCGCAATGCGGGTTCTGCACGCCGGGGATTGTGATGTCGCTGTATGTGGCGCGGCATGAGGACCGGCATGCGGCCCAGGATGGGCGGGACGGCGTCAGCCGGGCTGAGATCGGCGATATTCTCGCCGGGAACCTGTGCCGTTGCACCGGTTACGGCCCGATTTACGAAGCTGCCGAGCGGATGTTCTCCACGCCGTTACCCGAGGGTGATCTCTCAGCGCGGGCGGGCGACGCCAAGGCGGTGGCGGCGATGGCGGATGAACGGCCTCTGTATTTGGCGAGCGCCGAAGGCGTCTGGTCCGCCCCGACGCGCTTTACCGACGCCGCCGCTTTTGCGAAGGACAACCCGGATGCGACCGTGGTCGCGGGCGCTACCGATGTTGGGCTGTGGGTCACCAAGCAACTGCAACCAATGGATAAAATCCTCTATCTTGGCCGTCTCAGCGACGCGGGCGCCGTGGAGGCGACTCCAGAGGGCGGCCTGCGCCTCGGCGCCGCCGCGACCTATGCCGACGCGGAGGCCGCCATCGCCGACCGTTGGCCGGATTTCGGCGAATTGCTGCGCCGTCTCGGCTCGCGTCAGGTCCGCTCCGCCGGGACCATTGGCGGCAATATCGCCAACGGCTCACCGATCGGCGACACGCCGCCCGCCCTGATCGCGCTTGGGGCGACGCTGGTGCTGCGGCATGGCGAAGCGCAGCGCCGTCTGCCGTTGGAGGAGTTTTTCCTCGATTATGGCAAGCAGGACCGGCGGCCCGGCGAGCTGGTGGAGGCGATCGAGATCCCCGCTGGGGGCGACCTACTGCGCTGCTACAAGCTGTCGAAACGATTTGATCAGGATATTTCAGCGGTTTGCGGCTGCTTTAACCTCACGCTGGAGGCGGGCATGGTGACAGGCGCCCGCATCGGCTTCGGCGGCATGGCGGCCACTCCGAAACGCGCGGCGGCGGTCGAGCAGGCGCTGATCGGCCAGCCCTGGACGGAAGCCACAGTCACCGCCGCTCTGGCGGCGTTCGCCGAGGATTTCGCGCCGATCTCGGACATGCGCGCCTCCGCCGACTATCGGCTGTTGTCGGCGCGGAACCTGCTGCGGAAATATTTTATCGAGACCACACAGCCGCAAACCCACACCCGTCTCGCCGCCGCCTCGCCGTTGGAGGCCCTCGATGCGTGACGAGCCCACGCCCCCTCCCATCGAGACGGCGACCGTCCACCACGACGCCCGGCATGACAGCGCCCCGCGCCATGTCTCCGGCGCGGCGCTGTATGTGGATGATCTGCCGACGCCGCCGAACGCGCTGCATCTCGCCCTCGGGCTGAGCGAAGTCGCGCATGCGAAACTGCTGGATCTTAACCTCGACGCGGTGCGGTCCGCCCCCGGTGTCCTCGCCGTATTGTCAGCCGCAGATATTCCCGGCGTGAATGACGTCAGCCCGGTGAAGGGCGATGATCCGATGTTCGCCGAGACCGAAATCCTCCATCACGGTCAATGCCTGTTCGCCGTCGCCGCCGAGAACCGCCGCGCCGCCCGCGCCGCCGCCCGGCTGGGCGTTGCGCGGGTTGAGGAGCGCCCGGCGGTTCTGACCATTGAAGAGGCGATACAGGCGGGGGCGCTGTTGGAGCCGCCTTATGTGATGGCCCGCGGCGATGCGGCGGCCGCCATCGCCGCCGCGCCGCATCAGCTCTCTGGCCGGGTTGAGATCGGCGGACAGGAGCATCTGTATCTTGAGGGCCAAGCCGCGCTCGCGCTTCCCGGCGAGGGCGATGAGATTAAAGTGATCTGCTCGACCCAGCATCCCACTGAAATACAACATAAAGTCGCCTCGGTGCTCGGCGTGCCGTATCACAGCGTCATCATCGAGGTGCGGCGGATGGGCGGGGCGTTTGGCGGCAAGGAGAGCCAGGGCAACCTCGCCGCCTGCGCCGCCGCCCTCGCCGCCGTGCGCACCGGGCGCCCGGCCAAGCTGGTGTATGACCGCGACGACGACATGCGCGTCACCGGCAAGCGCCATGATTTCCGCATTGATTACCGCGTCGGCTTTGACGAGAGGGGCGTGATCCAGGGGATCGAGGTCGATCAGGCGGTGCGCTGCGGCATGTCCTGGGACCTGTCGGAGCCGATCTGCGACCGGGCGATGTTCCACGCCGACAACGCCTATCACCTGCCCGCCGCGAAGATCACAAGCTACCGCTGCCGCACCCACACCGCCTCTAACACCGCGTTTCGCGGATTTGGCGGACCGCAGGGCATGGTTGGGATCGAGCGGGTGATCGACGAGATCGCCTTCGCGCTTGGTGAGGACCCATTAACGATCCGGCGGCGCAATTTCTACCCCGCCGCCGCCGCTGTCGCCGCCAATCCGGCGGAGCCACGCCGACTGACGCAATACGGCATGGCGGTGGAGGATTTCTGCCTGGGGGAGATCGTCGACGAACTGGCGGAAAGCGCCGAATACGCCGCCCGCCGCGCCGAAATCGCCACCTGGAACGCCGCCAATCCGGTGATCAAGCGCGGCATCGCGCTGACGCCGGTGAAATTCGGCATCTCCTTCACCAAGAGCTTCCTCAATCAGGCCGGGGCGCTGGTGCATGTCTATACCGACGGCTCGGTGCAGTTGAACCATGGCGGCACGGAGATGGGCCAGGGCTTGTTCACCAAGGTGGCGCAGGTAGTCGCTGAGGAGTTCGGCGTCGCCCTGAACGCCGTCAAAATCACCGCCACTGACACCTCGAAGGTTCCCAACACCTCGGCCACCGCCGCCTCCTCCGGCGCTGATCTGAACGGCATGGCGGCGCAGCTGGCGGCGCGGGAGATTAAGGATCGGATCTCGGCGCATCTCGCCGCCGAACACCAAACCACGCCGGATCAAGTCAGCTTCGCCAATGGCCAGGTGCGCGTCGGCCACAATGAAGTCTCCTTCGCCGAGGCGGCGCAAAGCGCTTATTTCGCCAGGGTTTCGCTGTCGGCCACCGGCTATTACGCCACCCCGAAAATCTCCTGGGACAAAGCCACAGCCAGCGGGCGTCCGTTCTTCTATTTCGCCTATGGCGCGGCGGTGACCGAGGCGGCGATTGACACCTTAACCGGCGAGAACCGCCTGTTGCGGGTCGACATCCTGCATGATTGCGGCCGCTCGCTGAACCCGGCGCTGGATCTCGGTCAGATCGAGGGCGGTTACGTCCAGGGCGCGGGCTGGCTGACGATGGAGGAGCTGGTGTGGGATGACGCCGGGCGGCTGCGCACCCACGCCCCCTCGACATATAAAATCCCCTGCGCCTCGGACCGGCCGGAGATGAACATCAAGCTGTGGGAACGCGGCGAAAACCGCGAGGAGACGATTTACCGCTCAAAAGCCGTCGGCGAGCCGCCGTTGATGCTGGGGATCTCAGCGCTGATGGCGTTGTCGGACGCCGTCGCCAGCGTGGGCGACAGCCGCCGCTACCCTAACCTCGACGCCCCGGCGACACCGGAGCGGGTGTTGATGGCGGTGGAACGGATGCGGGCCGCGGGGTGAAGCAGGAGATGAGCCAGGACACGCCACCCCTCCCGTATGTCCGCGTCACTGTAGCCGAAGTCGACGGCTCAGCGCCGCGTGAGGCCGGGGCATGGATGCGGGTGTGGTTGGAGCCGGGCGGCGCGCCGAGCATCGACGGCACCATCGGCGGCGGCGCGTTGGAGTATGAGGCGATCGCCCAGGCGGCCAAGCTGTTAACCGAGCAGGGTGGCCAAGCCTGGGCGCGGTCGCTAAGCGCCCACCCGCTCGGCCCCAATCTCGGGCAATGCTGCGGCGGCCATGTCCGCCTGTTGTTCGAGCGCATCGGCGATGCCGAAGCCGAGACCTTAGCGCACATCGCCCCCGCCTACCCCGCCCTGCTCGCCCGCCCGGCACGCCCCGGCGCGCCGCCGCTGACGCTGACCCCGCCGGACGCCCTTAGCGCCGCGCCCAGCCCGGTCCGCCGCGCCGCCTCGGCGATACTCTCCGGCGCCCGCCCACGCCAGGCGCGGCTGCTGAAACGCGCTCAGGGCGGCGAGGATTGGTTTCTGGAGCCGCTGGCGCCGCCACCGCAACCCCTGTTCCTCTACGGCGCAGGGCATGTCGGCCGCGCGCTGGTGAGGGCGCTACAGGATCTGCCCTTTGCCCTCACCTGGGTCGACGACGCCCCCGCCCGCTTTCCGCCACACGCCAAGCTGTTTGGAGCCTCACCGCTCATCACCAGCGACCCCAGCACCGTCGCCGCCTCAGCGCCGGAGAGCGCGTTTCATCTGGTGATGACCTACAGCCACGCCGCCGACCTCGCGATCTGCCTCGCCGTGCTGTCGCGCGGGCGGTTCGGGCGGCTGGGCTTGATTGGCTCAGAAACCAAACGCGCCCGGTTCCGCAAACGCCTCAGCGAAGCAGGTGTCCCCGCCGCCGCGTTGGAGAGGTTAACCTGCCCGATCGGCGTCGAGGGCGTCACTGGCAAATCCCCGGCGGTGATCGCTATCTCCATCGCCGCACAACTGACGCAATGGCTGGAGGCGGACGCGCAGACCGCCGCCCTCCTATGGGAGAGCCGGGCATGAGCGCCACGTCCACGCCCTGGGCGCTACGCGGCGAAGTGCTGCGCTGGGGCGGAGACCCGTTTCACACACCCCCCGAGCAGGCCATCCGCTTCGAGACCGACGGCGCCGTCGTGATCCAAGACGGCGTTATCCAAGCCGTCGGCCCCGCCGAGACAACCCTCGCCGCCTATCCCGGCGTTCCGGTCACGCGCTGCGGCGATAAATTAATCCTGCCCGGCTTCGTCGACTGCCACACCCACTATCCGCAAACCGAGATCATCGCCTCCTATGGCGCGCAACTGCTGGATTGGCTCAACACTTACACCTTCCCGGAAGAGCTGAGATTCGCCGACCCCGCCCACGCCCACCGCATCGCCGGGCGCTTCCTCGACACGCTGGCCCGACATGGGACCACGTCAGCCAGCGTTTACTGCACCGTCCACCCGGAATCCGTCGAGGCGCTGTTCGAGGCGGCGGCGGCGCGCAATCTCCGCCTCGCCGCCGGCAAGATGATGATGGACCGCCACGCGCCGGAAGGGCTGACCGACACGCCGCAGACCGGCTATGAGCACTCCAAGGCGCTGCTGGAGCGGTGGCATGGCCAGAACCGCCTTGCCTACGCCATCTCCCCCCGCTTCGCCCCCACCTCAACCCAAGACCAGCTAGAAGCCGCCGGGGCGCTCTGGGCGGAACATCCGGGCGCGCTGATGCAAACCCATATCTCCGAAAACCATAAGGAAATCGCCTGGGTCGCCGATCTGTTCCCCGAGGCGCGGGACTATCTCGACGTTTACCAACGGGCGGGCCTCACGGGCCCCGGGGCCAATTTCGGCCACGCCATCCATCTGAGCGACCGCGAATGCGCCGCCCTTAGAGAAACCGGCGCCGGCGTCTCGCATTGCCCGACCTCGAACTTGTTCATCGGCTCCGGCCTCTGTGACGTCCACGGATTGCGCGCCGAGGGAATCCCGGTCGGCCTCGCCACCGATGTCGGCGGCGGCTCCTCGTTTTCGATGCTGACGACGATGAAGGCGGCCTATGAGATCGCCCAACTGCGCGGCGTCAGCCTGCATCCAGCGCAGGCCTATCACCTCGCCACCCAGGGCTCGGCGCAAGTGATGCGGATGGCGGATAAGATCGGCGACCTCGCCCCCGGCCTGGAGGCGGACATCACCATCCTCGACCCTGACGCCACCCCAATCCTCGCCGCCCGCACCCGCCGCGCCGACAGCATCTCGGACCTGCTGTTTGCGCTGATGATCCTCGGCGACGACCGGGCGGTGTGGCGGACCTATTCCGGTGGCGCGCTGATCCATGATCGGGATAAGGCCGACACCTTACGAGCAACTCAACTTGAGGAGCATCGCTCCTCAAGTTGAGGCAAGCGCGACCGCGCGCCCGAGCATATGCGAGGGTGAAGGCCGGAAGCGATTGATCCAGTGAATCAATCGCAGGCATGAACGCGTGGCGCATGAACGCAGGATGCTCTGCCAAGAGCATTCGTTAAAAGAGAAAGTAAACCCGCGATGATGGCGGACATCGCCTGGATCTGGCTGGAGACCTTCACCCGCTGGCTGCATGTGCTGGCCGGGGTCGTGTGGATCGGCAATTCCTTCTACTTCGTCGCCCTCGACCAAAGCCTGAAGCCGCGCGAGGGCTTGCCAACCGGCGCCCATGGCGAGGCGTGGCAAGTTCATGGCGGCGGCTTTTACCACATGGTGAAGTATCTAGTCGCCCCCAACACGATGCCGGATGAACTCAGATGGTTTAAATGGGAGTCCTACACCACCTGGGCCTCCGGCTTTTTCCTGCTGGTTCTGGTGTATTACTTCGGCGCCGAGCTGTATCTGATCGACGAACAGGTGATGGCGCTGTCCCAGACAGCAGCGATCGCCGTCAGCTTTGTCGGCCTGCTGATCGGCTGGGTGATCTACGACCAGATATGCCGCTCGCCGATTGGCCGCGACGCAAGACTGCTGGCGCTCACCGGCTTCGTCTTCCTGGTCGCCGCCACCTACGGCTTCGCCCAGATCCTCAGCGCGCGGGGCGCGTTTATGCAGATGGGCGCGCTGATCGGCACCATCATGGTCGCGAATGTGGCCCATGTGATCATCCCCGGCCAGCGCAAGGTGGTTAAGGCGCTGCTCGCAGGGGAAAAACCCGACCCGGAGCATGGCCGCGTCGCCAAACAGCGCTCGGTGCACAATAACTACCTGACCCTGCCGGTGGTGTTCATCATGATCGGCGGCCACTACCCCCTCGCCTTCGCCACCCCCTACGCTTGGGCGATCATCGCGCTGTTGTTAATCATCGGCGTGCTGATCCGCCATTTCTACAACACCAGCCACCAGGGCCTGCCCCCGCCGTGGTGGACCTGGGGCGCCACGGCGGCCTGCGCCATCGGCATCGTCCTGGTCAGCAGCCTCGGCCCCAACTGGACCGAGATCGCACGGGAGGAGGAAACCGACCTCAGCGGACTTCCCGCCCCCACCCTCGCCTCTGTGCATGAGATCGTTGAGACCCGCTGCGCGATGTGCCACGCCGCCGAGCCGCTGTGGGACGGGCTGCTATATCCGCCCAAGGGCGTAATCCTGGAAAGCCCCGAGGACGTCCGCGCCCACGCCCTCAACATCATGCAACAAGCGGTGTGGTCGAACGCCATGCCACCGGGCAACATCACCTACATGGAGCCACAGGAGCGACTTTTGCTCGCCGCATGGCGCGACAATTGGCGTGAGCATGAGAGGAACGCCGCCGAATGATCGACCCCGCTTACCCCCGCGACCTCATTGGTTACGGCCCCGACGCGCCAGATCCGCAGTGGCCCGGCGGCGCCAAAATCGCCGTGCAAGTGGTGCTGAACTATGAGGAGGGCGGCGAGAACAACATCCTCCATGGCGACGCCGCCTCCGAGGCGTTTCTGTCCGAAATCGTCGGCGCGCAGGCTTGGCCGGGCGAGCGCCATATCTGCATGGAGTCGATCTACGAATACGGCGCCCGTCGCGGCGTGTGGCGCTTGCTCGACCTGTTCCGCGACATGCAAATCCCAGTAACCCTGTTCGCCGTCGCCAGCGCGTTGCAGCGCCATCCGCAGGTCGCCGAGATCGCGCTGAAGGACGGCCATGAGATTTGCAGCCATGGCCTGCGCTGGATCGACTATCGCGCTATTCCCGAAGATATCGAGCGCGAGCACATCGAACAATCGATTGAAATTCAAACCAAAGTCTGCGGCGAGCGCCCGCTCGGCTGGTACACCGGCCGCACCAGCGTCAACACCCGCCGCCTGATCGCCGAGGAGGGCGGCTTCCTTTACGACGCCGATGATTATTCCGACGATCTGCCATTCTGGAGCCGGATCGCCAGCACGCCGGAGCGCGGCCATCTGATCGTGCCCTACACCCTCGACGCCAACGACATGCGCTTCGCCACGCCGCAGGGTTTTAACTCCGGCGACCAATTCTTCGCCTATCTTCGCGACAGCTTCGACGAGCTGCACCGCGAGGGGACGGCGGGCCGCCCGAAAATGATGTCGATCGGCCTGCATTGCCGCCTCGTTGGCCGCCCAGGCCGCCTCGCCGGGCTACGGCGGTTCTTTGAGCACGCCCAAGCCAAGGGCGGCGTCTGGTTCACCCGCCGCCTCGACATCGCCCGCCACTGGCGCGCGACCCACCCCTATCAGGCGGCGCCATGAACAACCTGGACCTCCCCCCAAGCCTCCCCATCGAACCGCTCACCCGCGAGGCTTTCACCCCGTTCGGCGAGGTGATCGAGACTGAGGGCGCCCACGCCTTCCCGATTAACCAGGGCACCACCACCCGCTTCCACGATCTCTGCCGCGTCGATGTCTCCGACGAAGGCGGTAAGGCGATCCTGTCAATTTTCCGGGGAACCCCGCGCCCGCACCCGATTGAGATCAAAATGCTGGAGCGCCACCCGCTCGGCAGCCAAGCCTTCTTTCCGCTCAACCCCGAACCCTGGCTCGCGGTGGTCGCCCTATCGACGCCTGACGGCGCAGCCCCAGATCTCAACAGCCTGCGCTGCTTCCGCGCCAACCCACAGCAAGGCGTCAATTACGCCAAAGGCGTATGGCACCATCCCCTGCTCTGTTTAGCGCCGCGCCAAGACTTCCTGATCATTGACAGAGACGGCTCCGGAAATAATCTTGAAGAAATCGAGATAGCACTCCGCTTGATTTCTCCGTCAGAGGACTAACATCCGCCCCAATTTACGTAATATTATATCGTACCAAAACTCTTTAATTACAAAATATTTTGCATACTTAGACATTTTCACTAACATAATTCTGCGTCCGACCGAAAAATTGCGGTCCTACGGCGCGCATAAAAAATTGGGAGGATAAAATGTCTCATAAATACGAAGGCGGCTGCGAACATGTGCACACGCACGCCGACAATGAGCCGATCGACAACCACACCTGCCATTGCTCGGTCTGCAAAAGCGTGACCACGCAGCCAACCACCCATGTGGTTTTCTTCAACCATGGCGACCTTCATGTCGATAATCCCGGACACATGAACCGCCAGCCATTCAACGCCAACAACCCCGATGGCCCGCTGGAACTGTGCACCTGCGCCACCTGCGGCACGCCAATCATGCTGGACGACAAGCAGAGCCGGATCCGCGCGATCGTCCCAAATCTGATGGGCTACGATCCGGCCAGCCTGCCGGCGACCTATCACGCCTTCTACGATCCCGCGACCGGCGTGCCTCGTCCGAGCGACGGCCGCCCGGTTCATGAAGGCTTGCGTCCAGAGTTTACCTGGCCGGCGGGCTCCTGACCTAGATCAACCTGACATAATGCATCGAGCGTCCCGCCAAGAGGGCCGGTCGACGCTCCAAGGCGGCCGGATGCGTGCGTCCGGCCGTTGTTGTTTGACGCGATCGACACGCTTTCAGAGCCCATTCTGAGCGATTTGGCCCCCGTGACCGCCCCAATTTCCTCTATTCAACCGGACGGAGCCACACCTCTCGGATGATAACCTGCTGTTTATAAAAAGCATTATTGTTCAAACACAACAAAGCTTACAAAATTCCCCCTCCAGGGCTCCAAAGCACCCCGTTCAGCGCATAGCGGCAATGCGATTTCACAAATTGCGCCGCCCCCTGCTCCGGCTCAAATTGTGCAGCGCAGCAAACATTGACGCGCCGCACAATGCGACGCCGCGAACGCGGAGCCTCCAACATGAAACGATCAATCCTCGCCGCCATCGCCCTTCTCACCGCCAGCGCGGCCCACGCCGATGAGATCACCCTCAGCCAGCCGCTCGCCGGAGCCAGCCTGCATGACGCCGGTGTCGACATGTCGGTGTATTGGACAGAAGCGGAGAGCGGCCTCGAAGTGGTCGCGACATACGCTGTCCGCGACGCCGCCTTTGAATCGCATCGTTTGGTGATGGTCCTGAACGACGGGGACAAAGTCTCCTTCGGGCTGCCGCAGCGGCGTGAAGCGTATTACACCTTCTCCCGCATCGGCGACGTCGTGAGCGTCCAAGCGGAAAGCATCACCACCAAAGTCGCCAGCCGTTAATCGGCCCTGCCCGGGAGGATCGAACCGGTCCTCCTGCTGAGAACGCCAAAGGGCGGCCTTTTTGATGAACCCGGCACAGGCGACGCCTACGGCGTCGAAGAGGCACGCTCTGGGGCGCCGGCGGGCTGCGCATGGCTCTCTCACCAGCCCTTGGGCGGCGCGGACAGCCTGTTTCTCGCCAAGGCGTCTTTATCCGAGCATCGGCGCAGGCGCCGACCACAAACGTGCGTGTCGGTTGACGTCCTTATAGAGCAGATACCGAAACCGTCCCGGCCCGCCCGCATAGCAAGCCTGCGGGCAGAAAGCGCGCAGCCACATGAAATCCCCGGCCTCGACCTCGACCCAATCGCGGTTGAGGCGGTACACCGCCTTGCCCTCCAGCACATAGAGGCCATGCTCCATCACATGGGTCTCAGCGAACGGGATCACGCCGCCGGGCTCAAAGCCGACGATGGTGACATGCATGTCGTGGCGCACATCCTTCGGGTCGACGAACAGCTTGGTGCTCCAGGCGCCGTCGGTGTCCGGCATGGGCGCCGGCGTCACGTCGGCCTCGTTGATGGTGAAGAACTCCGGCGCCGACACCCCCTCCACCGGCTCATAGCGCTTCCTGATCCAGTGAAATTGCGCCGCCGCGTCGCCCGCCGCTGTGACGGTGTAAACGGCTCCCGGCGGCAGATAAGCGTAACCACCCGCCTCCAAGCGATGCGGCGCGCCCGCCACTGTCAGCTCCAACGCCCCTGCCGTGACGAACAGAACAGCCTCCGCGCCCGGATCGGTCTCAGGCCGCGCGCTGCCGCCTCCGGGCTCCACCTCCATCAAATATTGTGAAAACGTCTCCGCAAAGCCTGTCAGCGGCCGCGCCAACACCCAAGCCCGCGAGCGCTCCCAATGCGGTAAGTTGCTGACGACGATGTCCCGCAGCACCCGGCGCGGCAAAACCGCATAGGCCTCGGTGAACACCGCGCGATCGGTCAGCAACTCGGTTTGCGGCGGCAGCCCGCCGATGGGGCCGGCGTAGGTCGTCATGGCCAAGATTTCTCCGTCGCAGCTGTTTCGAAGAGACGGCGCTTCAGGGGCGAGAAGCGTCGCCCCGGCCGCGCCGTCAAAACACGGCACCCTAAGAGCCGCCGCGACGAAAACATAGAGCCGCATGACGGCATGCGAGGATGTTTGACTCGCGAGAGGGGGGCGGGGAAGACTTTCGGCGCTAACGGTAAATGCGCTGCCCGCTGTAGCGCCGAAAGTAGAAACCGGCATTCAGCCTGTGGTTGCTGTTACTGCGCCTGATTATCCGGTGTGACCACATCAGTCGGCTCCAGTACCGGCACCCGGCGCAGCTCCTCGATTGTGGCCTTCCAACGCTCATGTTTCGCCATGCGCTCGATCAGATACTCACCCAACGCCTCGCTGGCCAAATACTCGCCGACATGACCTTTTTCTTCGCGCAGCGTCTGCCATTCCGGGGTTTCGAACACTTGGCGGATCACATTTTCATAGAAGCCGCGCGCCTCTTCGCTCATCCCAGGCGGGCCGATCACGGTGCGGCTCGGCACATAGATGATCGGCATGCCGTTCTCGTTAAGGGTCGGCAGCTCGACAAAGGCTGGGATCCGCCGCTTTGACAACATGGCGATCGGCTTGATGGCGTCAGGGGCGTCGATCTTGCTCTGCTCAGCCGGGTTGTGAATGGCGGCGTCGATATCGTTCTCGGCGAGATACTTAGCGGTCGAGCCGATTTTTGGAATGCCGGTGTAAGTCGCGTTCAAGCCGTACAGCTCGATCACCATCTCACACAACAGCGCACGTGGCGTGCCCAAGGGCGGACCGGCGAACACAAAGTCCTTCCCCTTAGCCCGCGCTTGCCGAACCAGATCGTCAATGTTGGCGACCTCTTCATTCGCCGACTTGACCCATAACGCCAGCGGCTCTTCGCCCATTCCGGCGACTGGCGTCATTTGCGTAATGTCGAACGGCACGTCCTTAAACAAAGGAACCGTGAACACATTTGGCAGGATCAACATGATGGTGTGATCGTCGCCGGCCCGGGCCGCGAACTTCGGAAACGCCTCAACGCCGACTCCCTTTGGGATGTTCACCACCTCGAACGGAACCGGAGAGAGCTGATATTTCTCGACCAACCGCGAAACCTCGCGCGCCCAAATGTCGGCGTGCGCGTTCTGACCAAAGGTCACCCAGAATTCGACGGGTTTGGACGGCGTCCAAGCCGCCGCCTCACCCCTAGGGTATAATGAAAATATTATACCCATCAGCATGTAAGTTAAGTTTTTAAGTGAAACTTTCATTTGCATACCTCCATACTTCCGCCAACTGACCAACACGGTCAGTGAAGGAAGATGCTATTCATACTCAGTAGCTTAAGGGGTGCTCGGACGACTCAGCCATGGTATACCACAGTATCGAGATAAATCTCGATTCAGACAATCGTGAGCGGGGAAAAAATTTGAGCACTCGCCTTAAGCGAGTGAACCTAAGCCCAACCCCAATCGCTGCGCCGGCGAAACACGGCACAGGCCCACAGTCGATACAGCCCTATTCTCTGCTATAATGCACTTCACCACCTGCTCACCCGATTGAATTTCGGCACGCGCCGCCAAGGCGAAACGCATACGTTAAGCACAAGCCTCACAACAGCTCCGAGCGACGCCTCAGGCAAAAACGCCCGCCCATACACCGATTCGAAATGGCGTCAGAGCGAATTTGGCGGGTGTAAGCTGATCGCCCTCCCAGAACCAATCATGGTATTTTCGCTCCTCCCGACCCAACCATGACGGCGGGATCAAGAGCCATTTTGAAGAAGGGAAACCAGCGGTTTCCAATCACATCATATTGGAAACACGCCCCTTGGTCAGAAATACGACCGGTTTATGGAATTGGCTTCAACGCCAGCTCCTCAGCCGAAGCACGGACAAAACCATATTTCTCATAAATTCCCTGCGCCGCATCGGTCCGCAAATAGTCGAGAAAAATCTCGGCGCTTTCTTGATTCCGCCCGGTCTTTAGCGTGCCGATAGCGTAATTAACTTTATCTTGTTTGTTCTCAGGCGCGGGAATGGCGACGCCGTCAATCTTTCTGCCTTCCGCCTTGGCGTGAACGACTTCCGTGGTCCAGACGATTCCGACATCCGCCTCGCCGTCCTCAATTCGCTGCGGAGTCTCCCGATGGTGGCGAGAGGTGAACCAAGTCTTGCCTTCGACCGCCCAGCAGCTCTTACACTCCGCGCCGCCAGTGACATTTTCAAACAATCCGGCTTCCTTCAGCATCTCAGCGCCATAGAATTTGAAAATACCCTCGGTGAGCGGGTTCGGGTGCGATTGAAGCAGGTCGTCCCGCCCCAGATCCTTGATCCCGACAATATTCTTCGGGTTGCCCTCAGCGATCATCAATTCCAGCTTATTGTGAATATAGACCATGTATTCGTCCATGATCTCAGCCTTCTTCAGCTGCTTGAGATGACCTAAATTCACCGACGCGTAAATATCTGGATTCTGAGCCGTCTTCTGCCCATTGATCTCCCCCTGGTTCAAAATTTGCCCTTTGAGGATCTGACCAGGCGGAATAGTCTCTACATACACAGTTTTTATTTCAGAGTTCTTGGCCTGAAAATCTTGGATCAACTCCTCCATGACCATGAACTGATTGCCAGCCAGATACATGACCAGATCAGCAGTGTAGGAGTCGCCAATTTCGCCATAGGCGATTTCACCATCGGCGTGGAATGTCCGATAATCTTTGCCGAGGCCGTCTTTGTCCCCGCTCCGAGCCTCTTGAGGCATGGTGGTGCACGAGAGCACACAACAGGCGACGAAAGCGGCGACTGTATAACGCAACATCGGCGTCTCTCCACTACTATTCAAATTGGTATGCTGACGACCTCAGTCGCAGCAGCTCTATGGTGATCACCCTACATATGTAGGGCTAAGATCCATAGTTAACCATAGTATGTAAAGGCGCTGCGACAAAAGTCCGCCAGCCAGTCAGGAGAGACATGAGCGTTGGAAGCAGGGCACAGTCCCGAATTTTGACACCGGCGGCGCCCGAATTTCTTCAAGGAACAGCCGCAATCATTGGGACTTATTTAGGCAGTTGAGCGATCCGGCCTATAAAATTCAGCAAGATCTGTGCAGCCAAGATAGCGGTGGTTCCATCCCGATCATAATCCGGCGCAACCTCCACCAAATCGAGGCCCACGACGGAGCCTTGCTTGGTTAATCCCGCCAAAAACTCCAGCACCTCGTAATAGAGAAACCCGCCATGGCTCGGGGTTCCGGTGCCTGGGGCGATTGAGGGGTCGAATCCGTCGATGTCGATGGTCACATAATAGCGCGCGCCGGCAGGAACCCGTGCGAGCGCCGCCTCAACGCCCAACGCCCTGAACTGCCGGACTGAGAGAATGTCGGAGCCCATCTCACGCGCTGCGGCATAGCCTTCTTTCGCGGTGGAGGAGACGTTGCGTATGCCGAACTGGCTCAGGCCAGTGACATAAGGCTTTTCCGCCGCGCGCCGCATCGGGTTGCCATGGCCGAACTGCACCCCGTGACGCTCATCGACGAAATCCAAATGCGCGTCGATTTGCACGATATGGACCGGCTCTTGATCGGAGAAGGCGTTGACACAGGGAATGTTGACCGAATGATCGCCGCCGAGCACCACCGGCACAGCGCCCGCCGCCAGGATCTTCCGCACACCGTGCTCGATATTGGCGTGGCTCCTCTCGGTGTTGGTGTGAATGATGTCAGCGTCGCCTAGATCCACAATCCGGACATCTGATCCGAGATAAGTGACGTCGTCCTCATGGTCATAAGCGCCGGCATGACCGAAGGCGAACAAGGTTGACGCCTCACGGATTGCGCGCGGCCCGAACCGCGCGCCCGGCCGCCACTGAGTGCCAAAGTCGAATGGGGCGCCGAGAATGGCGAAATCAGCGTCCAGCGCCTCCCAATCCGGCTGATAAGGGTATTTGCCGAAGGTGGCGATGCCCACGAACGGCAGATTCAGCCGCCCGCCCTCATATCCGTGCTCCCCGCCGCCAGAGCCGCTCGCAGCCATGATGACGCCCCCTCATCTATTTTTAGTGACGATATTATGAGCACCACTGCTCAATTCACTCCATATTTGACACAATGATGAAGCCTTTGCACAGTTTATTTGCGAATCGGATCAACATCGCTTCCACAAACTTGACGCGCAAAATTCGACAGCCGGGCCACCGAGCCCGGCTCACAGCTATTGGACCTTGAGACGGAAAGGCAGCGCATGTCGCATCCCCTGGCGCCAGAGCCCCCCAAGCGCCATATAACCTGCGGCAAATCGGGCCTGCCGACGATCTGCGCCGAGGCTGTGCGATGATCAAACCGCACCAGCCGGTCCATGCGGACAACTTCGCCGCAGATGCGCCCGTCCCGCGCCTCAAGCGCCCATCCTCGCTGAATTTTCCCCGACGCCTCCCAGTTCATTGCTCACAGCAAGTTTCAGATATTGCTTTAAAATTTTTTCAATCGCCACTGTGACACACCAGAGCGACGGAGGGCCCCGCATGAATGCGACCAAGCATATTGTTTTGAGTTCTCATCCGCCCCGCAACGGCAACGGCAACCCGTCCATCGATTGGGGCGCGCCCGACGCCAAACAGCGCGGGCCGGTGATCGGCTCGATGAATGCGCCGCATCAGCGCAATGTCATCGGCGTGCATTCCGGCGCTTATGGCGTGTACCGCGCCTTGGCGGTCGCCTCCGGCGCGCTTGAGTCGGATCACCGTCCTGATCTGAGCAACACCGCACCCACCGTCGATATCGGCCCGCACCCGCAATGGCGCGACCCGAATAAAATCGTCTCGCTCGATCCCTGGGGCCATATGGTCTCGACCGTATATGCCGAGGAGATCGCGCAGGGCCTCGACGTCCGCCCAACCATCGCCGTCACCAAGGCCCGGATCAAATTCCCTGAAATGGCCGAAGCGATCGCCTCTGACCGCGTCGCGCCGGACGGCGACATCATGCGCGCCAACGGCGAGGTCACCGTCACCAAGGCCGCGATTGAGCCGGTCTGGCATCTGCCCGGCATGGCGAAACGGCTCGGGGTCGAGGAAAGCGCCTTGCGCCGCACCCTGTTCGAGCACACCGGCAATATGTTCCCGGAACTGGTCACCCGCTCAGATCTGACGGTGCTGCTGCCGCCGATCGGCGGAATCTCACTCTACATCATCGGCGACGTCGCCGCCCTGTCCGATCCCCGCCGCGAGGTCGCCTGCCGCGTGCATGACGAATGCAACGGCTCGGATGTGTTCGGCTCCGACATCTGCACCTGCCGCCCCTATCTGACACACGGCGTCGAGGAGTGCGTGAAGACCGCCCAGGCGGGCGGCGCCGGCCTCATCGTCTATAACCGTAAGGAGGGGCGCGCCCTCGGCGAGGTGGTGAAGTTCCTGGTCTACAACGCCCGCAAGCGCAACCCGGAGGGCGACAGCGCCGCCGCTTACTTCCAACGCACCGAATGTGTGGCCGGCGTCCAGGACATGCGTTTCCAGGACCTGATGCCCGACGTGTTCCATTGGCTTGGCGTGACCAAGATCGATCGTTGGATCTCAATGTCCGACATGAAGCACGACGCCATGGTTAGCCAGGGCATCGCCATCGGCGAGCGGGTGCCGATCCCTCCGGAGCTGATCCCCGAAGACGCCCAGGTCGAGATCGACGCCAAGAAGGCCGCAGGCTACTACAGCGACGCCTCAACGCCGCACACCGCAGATCTGACGGCGATCAAAGGCCGCGCCCTGGACGATTATTGATCCTGATGACCGAAACCTCAAACAACTGCGACCCAGAAGATCTCGCGGAAGATCTCGCGGCCGCTCGCGCTTTGCTCACCCCCGAAGCGATCCGCACCCATTGCGGCGAACTGTACGCATCTGCCGAGCGCAACGAGCTGGCGCATTTCACCCTCCACCCGGAACGCCTCGGTCACGCCGCCGAGGCGGTGTGCGAGACCATCGCAGCGGCCTATCCATCGCTGGATATCCCGCCCCACGCCCGCTGGCGGCACTTCGTCTTCGCGGGTGAGGATCGCGGCGCGGCTCTACGTGCGCTCGCCCCAACAGACAAAGCCGAACGAGCGCGGATCGAGTTTGAGCTGGCGATCACCTCGGTGCTGCTCGACGCCGGCGCCGGTCCGGATTGGCGCTACCACGATACACAAACCGGAGTGTTCTACAGCCGTTCCGAGGGATTGGCGCTGGCCAGCCTCGACCTCTACCAGGCCGGGGGCTTCTCATCAGATCCCAGCGCGCCATTGCGGGCGGATGCCGCAGCGCTCAGCGGCTTCTCAGCAGAGGCGTTGACAGCGGCCTTCCAAGTTTCTCCGGAAAATCCCCTAGAGGGCGCAGAGGGGCGCGCCGCCCTGATCCAACGACTCGGCGCGGCGATGGCGGCGCACTCCGCCCTGTTCCCCGGCGCCCGCCTCGGCGGCCTCGCCGACACGCTCGCAGCCATGGCCGATACCGGCGCTTTACCTGCTCGCACCATCCTCACCACGCTTCTAGAAGCGCTCGGCCCAATCTGGCCCAATCCGCGCCGCCTTGCCGGTCTGCCCCTCGGCGACGTCTGGCCCCATCCGCTCGCCAGCGGCGCCGGTCTCGTGCCATTTCACAAACTCAGCCAATGGCTGTCTTACTCGCTGATCGAACCACTGGAGCGCCGGGGCCTCAGGATCGTCGACCTCGACGCCTTGACCGGACTCGCGGAGTACCGTAACGGCGGCCTATTCCTGGACACGGGCGTCATCGCCCTGCGCAATCCTGGCGAGGCTGACACGCCGCAAAACCCTGGCGGAGAGCTGATCGTCGAATGGCGCGCTCTCACAGTCCGCCTGCTCGACCAAGTGGCTGAAGCGGTGCGGGCGAAACTGGGCAAAAGCGCCGAACAAATGCCGCTCGCCTCCGTCTTGGAGGGCGGCACCTGGGCGACAGGCCGCCGCCTCGCCGCCGAACGCCGCCAAGGCCGGCCGCCGATTGCGATCAAATCCGACGGCTCCGTGTTCTGATCACCGACGCTGGATGAGTGAAACTCATCAAGTCAAAGCAAGCGCCGCCACACATCCGAGCTTATACTCGGCAGGCCCGCGCGGCGTCTGAGCACCGGCCCTCCACCAGGAGCGTCAAACACGGATCGAACGAGCCGAGACCCCATGAAAGACCTGACGATCATCGACCACCCGCTTGTCCTGCATAAGCTCACCCATATGCGGGACAAGAACACCCCCACCGCCCAATTTCGCCAACTCCTGAATGAAATCGCCCATTTGTTGGCCTATGAGGTGCTGCGTGACCTGCCGATCACCCACCAACGCATTGAGACGCCCCTGGTGGCGATGGACGCGCCGGTCATTGGCGGCAAAAAGCTGGTGTTGGTCTCGATCCTGCGCGCCGGGAATGGCCTTCTCGACGGCATTCTGGAGCTGGTGCCCTCGGCCCGCGTCGGCCATATCGGCCTTTATCGCGACCCGAAAACCCTGGAGCCGGTGGAGTATTACCTGAAGCTGCCGGACGACATCCAGGCGCGCACCTCGATCCTGGTCGACCCGATGCTCGCCACCGGCAACTCAGCGGCGGCGGCGGTGACGCGGCTGAAGCAGGCGGGAGCGACCGACATCCGCCTCTGCTGCCTGCTCGCGGCGCCGGAAGGGGTCAAGGCCCTGCACGCCGCCCATCCTGGCCTGCCAATCTTCACCGCCGCAGTTGACGAGAAGCTGAACGACCACGGCTATATCGTCCCCGGCCTCGGCGACGCCGGAGACCGGATGTACGGCACCAAATAATCCTCGCTGCGCCGCCATCCCCCAATGGGCGCCGGCCAAATCACGGGCGCGCTGGCCTCAAGTGGGCGGCGCACAATTGCGCTCGCGATTTGGTCAATACTTATCGAATATGACTATTTTTTAGGCTTAATTTGTTCAAAACATCGACTTTCGCCAAATAAATCCGCATGACTGTGATCATTGCAGTCATTATTGCCCTTGCAACAGCGTTCCAAATCATGATGCCTCATGTTGCATCGCACAGGCGCTCAACCCGTGCGTGCAAGGTGGAGAGGGGGACGCAGCTCAATGCAGCGGAATGTCACGCTCGAATTGGTCGCCGCAACCAAGCGTTATGACGGCGTCGTCGCGGTTGACGCCATCAGTCAGAAGATCCCGGCGGGAAGCTATTGCTGTCTGCTCGGTCCCTCAGGATGCGGCAAAACCTCCACGCTGCGCATGATCGCCGGACATGAGAGCGTCAGCGAGGGCGACATTCTGCTTGGCGGCGTAAATATTACCGAGTTACCGCCCGCCAAGCGCGGCACCGCGATGATGTTCCAGAACTACGCGCTGTTCCCGCATCTCAGTGTGGTCGACAACGTGGCCTTCAGCCTCAAAATGCGCGGAGAGCCGAAAGTCGCCCGCCGTGACCGCGCCCGCGAGCTGCTCTCGCTGGTCGAAATGGCTGAATACGCCGACCGGCTGCCCCGTCAGCTCTCCGGCGGCCAACAACAGCGCGTCGCCTTGGCGCGGGCGCTGATCACCGAACCCTCCGCACTGCTGCTCGACGAGCCGCTCTCGGCGCTTGACCCATTTCTCCGCCTGCGCATGCGCGTTGAGCTGAAGAAACTGCAGCGAACTTGAATCTATGCCGGGCAAGGCTGAAGGCGGATTAACCGCGGGCGCGTCGCTGCTGTCGATCGCGCTGTACAGTAAATCCGCCTTGCTCCGATTGCGATCGGCCATCGCTCCAACGCCACCGTGCTCTTTGATCCAGTCGAGCACCAACTCAACCAGATACCAGGCAAAGGTGGGCGGGGTGTTAAGCATCGACTGTTTGGCTGCCTGCACCGCGTAGCTCATTGAGTCCGGCAAATTCTTTTCGCTTCGCTCCAACAAGGAGTTATCGAGAATCACTACCGTAATTCCCGATGGCCCGAGGTTCTTTTGTGCCCCGGCATAGATCAAACCATAACGAGCAACGTCAATCGGTCGCGACAGAATATTCGATGAC
>JAHQVS010000288.1 GCA_019634215.1 Paracoccaceae bacterium
CATAGTAGGGATCAGGATAGGCTGTCCGCGCCGGGTAGGCGGTTTCGGGGTAGTCGTCCATATCGCCGTAGCCCGCAGGCTCAGGGTAGGCCGTCCGCTCAGGCTGTGGCGGGCGCTGAGGGGCGGGGCGAGGGTGATACGGCTCCGGCTCCACAAATGGCTCTGGGCGCGGCTCTGGCCGGCGGCGCGGTTCGGCCATGGTCTCGCCCCGGCGCGGCGCGACTGGATGGGTGGCCGGCATGCCGTCCTGATCCATCGTGCTGCGATACTCATGGGCGCGATCTTGGACAAAACCAAGCGCGTCGCTGACCCCGGTCCAAATCCTGCGCAACAGCGCATTCTGGAACGCCGCCCGGCGCCGGGTGCGCAGATATGCGGCGGTCAGGAAATACGGGACGGAGCCGACGCCGATCCAGAAAGGCGCGTTGATCGACTGAAGATACTGCGCGGCGGACAACAGCTCGTTGCCAATCAGGCCCGCGCTGAAGGCGACGGCGGGAGACACGGTCGGCGGCGCCGCGTCGATGGCTTGCACACCCCAAATTGCGCCTGCCGCGAGAGCGGCGAGCAGCGCCGCGCGCACCGGAGCGCCCAGTAGTGAGAGCATCTTGGCTGAAGAGCGGCGGTAGTCGGAGCCATACGCGCCGAGGCGGCGCAACATCTCCAGCTCGCGTGCGGCGAATTCCAGCTTGGCGTCACGATCGAGATCCGCAACGGCGATAATCGGCCCTTTGCGCTTCCGGTCGGGCATCACAGCGGCGACGCCGGCAAGATGCCCCTGCTCGAAGCCGAACGGAACATGCTCAAATTCAAAACGGCGCTCTTGATGATCCGTGCGCAACGTCAAGGCCACGCTCGCGCTCTTGCCGCGTGATCGCCGCTGAGGCTTCAATGGCCGGGCATGTACGACTTCGCCAGCGTAAATGCTCAAAGTATAGCGCAATCGTTTGCCGTCCGGGCGTCGTAGTTCTCCAGAGCGCAGTTCTTTCGGCAAATCGACGAAACCCATAGCGTTCCCCTATAGCGCGCCCCATCCCCTTTTGGGTGATGCGCGTTTTGTGCCAGCGACGCAACTGCGAAATTACAAATTGTAACAAACCTCCAGTTTTCACCGCAGGCGCCCCTTCTGCATCCATTAATATGTAGTCAGAATTTCGGCGCAGACGCGAAAACAGCGGAAATCTCTGACAAATTTCGAGCGAATCATCAAGGGCTCAATCTCGAGCCAGCGCATGAGTCGCAACAGTGGCATGGAGATTCGCTATTGTAGAATTGCTTCAAATTGGGCCGGCGTCGTGAATGATCGTCCCGATTTGGGTCAGTCTGGCTGCGTGTGTATTTTGAGGATTCCATCGCTTACCTCTCCCTAAACCACGCGATTCTCAGCTGGTTCGAGGTTCATGGCGGGCGGAACTCGTCAGATTTTTGAATGAAAGAGCGCCGCTCTTCCTGGCTAGGCCGCCCGATGGCGCAAGCGACTTTGATCACAAATCAGAGTTTGGCGGCCAGCTTGATCTCAGCTGACCGCCGCCGGCTTTAGGCGTCGCCTCTGAAATTCCACCATCCGGTGCGGCGGCGCAGTGGCGGCCCGGGAGGGGGCGGTGGCGTATCGATTGAGGTGGCTGCGGCGCTCTCCCGCATCGCCAAGGCCTTCGGATCGGAATGTGGCGTCGCCTCGGGCGATCGAGCCTCCGGTGGGGGTGGTGTATTGGCGTCAGCGCTGTCTATGGCTTCGGGCCGATCGATCTTCTCCGCCTCCGGGTCTTCTCTGGTGTGTTCTTGAACGATTTCCTGAGCGTTTTCGCGTGTGTTTTCTTGGGTCTTGAACGCAGGAGTGGTCTCCCGCACCTTTGAAGCCTCTCTCGGCTCACGAGCTTCTTTCTGAGGGCGCGCGGGTGATTTGCGCAGCTCTTCCTCATCCACCTCCTCAGCTTCGCCGTCGGTGAATTCTATCACCGGCAACGGATCACTTGCGCTTGTTTCGTCGCGATCCGACCGCTTCCGCCGCCGCCGTCCGCCACGTTTGCCGCGCCGCTTTTTACCGCCGTCGTCCTCATCCGAGTCGGCGTCGGTTTCAGCAGCCCAATCTTCCTCTCGACTCTCGCTTTCCGCTGCCTCGGGAGCGGTGGCGGTGGCGGTGGTGGTTTGCGCGGCTTCTGGCTTGTCTTCAGCGACCTCATCTTGGTCCCGGCGGCGTTTGCGGCGACGGCTGGTGTTTTCAGTCCGCTCAGCGTCGGGCTCGACTTCTCGAGCAGCTTCCGCTGGCGGTTCCAGCTCCTGTTTCGAGAAACCGGATTCGATTTGAATCGCGCGGGCGATCTCCGCCTCGTCCCGCTCCATCGGCTTCACCCGATCTATGCTGAAATCTGGGCTGACCAGCGCGGGATCGCCGATCACATGCACCTGCATCCGATACCGCTCCTCCACCTGGGCGATGCGGGAGCGCTTCTGGTTCAGCAGATAATTGGCGACGTCCACCGGCGTGGTTACTTTCACCGCCGCTGAGCGGCCGCGCACGCCCTCCTCCTCGATGGAGCGCAGAATGGTCAATGCCAGCGACTCGTCCGAACGCACCACCCCAGTGCCCTTGCAGTGGCGACATGGCTTGGTGGTCGCCTCCAACAGCCCGGGCCGGAGCCGCTGGCGCGACATTTCCAGCAGGCCGAAGGCGGAAATCCGGCCGAGCTGTATCCGAGCCCGATCGGTTTTCAGCTTATCTTTCAGACGTTTCTCGACCGCGCGATTGTTCTTCGACTCCTCCATATCGATGAAGTCGATCACAATCAGGCCGGCAAGGTCGCGCAGCTTCAACTGGCGGGCGACCTCTTCCGCCGCCTCCAGGTTGGTCTTCAGCGCGGTGTCTTCAATCGAGCCCTCCTTGGTGGAGCGCCCGGAGTTGACGTCGACCGCCACCAGCGCCTCGGTGACGCCAATGACGATGTAGCCGCCGGATTTGAGCTGAACCGTCGGATTCATCATCGCCGCCATCTGGGTCTCCACCGAATGGCGGATGAACAGCGGCGTGATGTCCCGGTATGCCTGCACATGCTTGGCGTGGCTCGGCATCAGCATCTTCATATAGTCTTTGGCTTCGCGGTAGCCTTCCTCGCCCTCGACCACCACCGCGTCGGTGTCCTTGTTGTAGAGGTCGCGAATGGCGCGCTTGATCAGGCTGCCTTCCTCGTAAATCAGCTCCGGGGCGACGGAGCGCAGCGTAAGTCCGCGCACCGCCTCCCATTGGCGCAGCAGATATTCATAATCGCGCTTGATCTCCGCTTTGGTGCGGTTCGCGCCGGCGGTGCGCACGATCAGGCCCATGCCGTCCGGCACTTCCAGCTCCTGCGCCAGCGATTTCAAGCGCTTGCGGTCGGCGGCATTGGTGATTTTACGCGAAATGCCGCCGCCGCGCGCTGTGTTGGGCATCAACACGCAGTAGCGTCCGGCGAGCGAGAGATAGGTGGTCAGCGCCGCGCCCTTAGTGCCGCGCTCTTCCTTAACCACCTGAACCAAAAGGATTTGCCGCTTCTTGATCACTTCTTGGATCTTGAAGTCGCGCATGCGGATGCGGCGAGGACGGATCTCCTCGCGCGCGTCTTCGCCGCCGACCTCCTCGACCTCAGCTTGCGCCAATTCGGTAGCGTCTTCATCGGTTTCGTCGTCGCTGTCTTCGCCGTCAGCCTCGCTCACGTCCTGAGTCTCGACGACCTCAGTTTCCGACGCTATGGCGGCGCCGGCTGATACGCTGTCTTCCGGTAGCTCTCCATCCGCGACGGGGACCGATTCTTGCGCGCCATCGGAAGCTTGGTAGTCGGCTGGGTCGCCACCAATGGCTTCGCCACTGTTGGCGCGCTCGGCTAGGATGGTTTCGGCCTTCTCGGTCTCCGGGACGGAGGCGGGCGCCGGACCGTTCAGTGCGCCGTTGGGGCCGATTTGATAGGTGTCGAGCACATTCTCGACGCCTAGAGCCGAGGACTCTTCGGGGCTGGCTTGGCGGCGGATCTGGATTTCCGAGACATCATCGAATGTTGAAGCTTGGGTGTCATCAGGAGCGGCTTGCGCGCCCAACTCCTGGCTCGTTTGATGGTCTGTGTCGGCAGAGGCGTCTCCGCTCTCATCCGCTTCCGGGTCAAGCTCGACATTCGCTGTCAGGGCGGCCAAATCTGGGTAGTTGAACAGTTGGCCGTTCATCTGTGCGGTGTCTGCGGCGGCCAACAACCGTTCCGGCAGCGGCGCATCCTGTTCGGACAGAGGCCGCACGGCGATACGGTCCTTCCGGCTCCGATTGTCGCTGCGTTTCGGGCGCCCGCTGCGATCCTGCCGGTCGCCGCGCCGCTTGCTGTGACGCTTGTTGCCGTTGCGGGGCTTGGGGGCGCGGGTCTCCTCTTCCTCGGCTTCCTCGTCCTCTTCCTCGGCGGCGCGTTCGGCGGCGAGCAGCGCCTCGCGATCGGCGCGAGGAATCTGGTAATAGTCCGGGTGTATTTCCGCGAACGCCAAGAAGCCATGGCGATTGCCGCCATAATCGACGAAGGCCGCCTGTAGAGACGGCTCCACCCGAGTGACTTTCGCTAGGTATATATTGCCAGCAATTTGTTGTTTTGTTACGGACTCGTAATCGAATTCCTCAATCCGAGCGCCGTCCACCACCACGACCCGGGTCTCCTCCGGGTGGGTGGCGTCAATGAGCATCTTTTTCGCCATAATTTTTCTTTGTCGGGCGGCGATGGGTCGTCAGCGCGCGCGAACATTACTCTCGCGCAAGCGCGGAACGCCGACCTGCGGCCCGCCGTTTGGTTAAGGGACGCGGTGCAACGCGCAGCGCCCGCGGTCGCCGCCCGTTTGGCGCGATCGAGGAGGGGATGCTGTATGCAAGGCGTCATCATATTTCCTGTAAACCGATCATATCGTCGGACGCGCGGCGCGTTCCGCGACTATCGGCGCACGCTCTCACGGACGTCTCCTAACGATCCGTAAGCGCGAATTCATAAAATCCAGGCGAGCCCCATTCAGGCCGCTCAGGTCACGCGCCCTACGTAAGGCGCGCCACATCGGAGAGAGAATGTGGGCGTTTTTTCGCCAAAGGTGAATTGCAAAACTTCCGCTTCACACTTCACCCTATAAAGTAGCGTCACAACCAACTCTCTGCAAACCGCATTTTTCAGACGAAAGGAAATTTTCTCTTAACGCTTTCAGCCGATGGTTTCGGCCAACAACATGGCGGCAACGCCGTTTTGCAAAATGTCTGACGTGTTTGATTGAAGACGTGGACATGATAATGTCGGATCGAGCAACCGAGAGCAGCATGCAATCGAAATCAAGTCAGGCCCGCGCGATGGCGCTCGTAATTTTTTCCCGGTTGGCGAGGGTGTTAGCGCTGGTTGCGTTTGTAGCTCCAGCTCTCAGTCATGCTGATGGCCTGTCCCCAGGAGCGGGGCCAGCTTACGCTTGGGAGCCGCTGATTTCAGAGGCGTCAGACGGCGTTTTGCGCCTCCAGCTTCAGACCTCCGAGCCTCTAGCGCATCGCGTGTTCACGCTTGAAAACCCGCCCAGAGTGGTGGTGGATTTTCCAGAAATTGCATGGCGCATTCCCGCAGAAGAGGCGAAGACGCTGCATCGCGACGGGGTCCTCAACGCGCGCTTCGGCTTATATCGCATCGGCACGTCGCGGTTGGTGTTGGATCTAGATGGGCCGGCGCAGGTGGTCGGTTCGGCGTCACTGCCGGCTGCGGGGCCAGCGCCTGCGCGGTTCGTTCTAGAATTTCAGATCTCACATGACGGTAAACCGTTCAGTTTGCCCCAAGGCGGCGATCCGCAAACGCGCAAGAAGCCGGCTTTGGCTAAGGCCGTCCTGCCTTTGACCAATCCACGAGTGATCGCCAACAAAAATGGGCCAGGCCAAGCGCCGCGCCCCTCCTCTCGGCCGCGCGCGATGGTTATCGCCATTGATCCAGGCCATGGCGGCGTGGATCCTGGGGCTTCTTACGGCGGCGTCTCCGAGAAAGTGCTCACCTTGACCTTCGCCAATGAGCTGAAGGAGGTTTTGACCGACACCGGCAGGTTCCGGGTGGTGTTGACGCGCACCAAAGATGAGTTCGTGCCCTTGGCTGAGCGGGTGGAGCGAGCCCGCGACATGGGCGCTGATTTGTTTCTGTCAATTCACGCCGATGCGCTGCCGAGCCGGCCCGATGTCTCTGGGGCTTCGGTCTACACCTTGGCCAAGAACGCATCGGACGAACTCGCGGGCGAGTTGGCGCGGCGCGAGAACGCCAGCGACGCCATCGCGGGCGTCGAGATGCCGACACGGAAAGATAATGTCCGCCGGGCGCTGGTGGATCTCGCCAAACGCCGGACAAAAATCGAATCAGAAGGGGTCGCATCGCTGCTGATTGACGAGCTGTCGCAGCGGGTGCCAGTGTTGCCAAAACGGCCGCATCGCAAGGCTGGCTTTCGGGTGTTGAAGACTTTCGACACCCCGTCAGCCTTGATTGAGCTCGGTTTTCTCACAAATTTGCGCGACAGGCGCCGACTCACCAACCCTGGGTGGCGTGAGCAGGCGGCGTTGTCGATCGCGGCTGCGGTTCGGCGGTGGTCGACCCAGCCTGCGATGGTTGCGGGGTTGCGGCGTTAACCAGCGCCGTTAATTCGCCGTCAGCTTATGAGATCGTCGTCTAGTCGGGCCGGCGACGGATTCGGCAGAGGGACGTATGATCCGCGTCTCTAGTTTTAACATGCGCGATGATGCGCTAAGACAACCGCGAGCGTAGGTCGGGGGAAGAGGACGTCATGATCCGGTTTTTAAGCGGGCTGTTCGCGTTCGGCGTCACGTCGGCATGTTTCGGCGTGCTGGCGTTTGCTGGGGTTTTCGCCTGGTTCGCGCGTGATTTGCCACGCACCGAGCAGCTCGCCAGCTATGAGCCGCCGACCTTGTCCCGCGTGCATTCTGGCGATGGCGTGCTGATGGCGGAATTTGCTCGTGAGCGCCGTCTATACACGCCGATTGACGAAGTTCCGGATTTAGTGCGCCACGCTTTCATCAGCGCCGAGGATAAGCATTTCTATCTACACACCGGAGTAGACGGTCTGGGCCTGATCAAAGCGATGATCGACAATGTCCGGCGATACAGTTCTGGCCGTGACTTGCGGGGCGCTTCGACCATCACTCAGCAGGTGGTGAAAAATTTCCTGCTCTCCGGTGAGAAGGCGGTAACGCGCAAGATCAAGGAAGCCTTGCTAGCGCAAAGGCTGGAGAGCGCGCTGAGCAAGGATCAAATTCTGGAGCTGTATCTTAACGAGATTTTCCTCGGCTCAAACTCTTACGGCGTGACTGCCGCCACGGCGAATTATTTCGGTAAGCGCCTAGAGGAACTTGAGCCTCAAGAGGTAGCCTTCCTGGCGGCGCTGCCGAAAGCGCCGAGCACCTATCATCCTGTAAGGCGAAAAGAGGCCGCGACCATTCGGCGCGATTATGTGCTGAAGGAAATGCGCGAGAACGGCTACATCACAGCAGATGAATATCAAGCCGCCAAGGCCGCGCCGCTTGAGACCCTATTGGACAAGCCGCTGGAAGAACGCCGCCGAACCCGCTTGAGCATCAACTATTTCTCGGAAGAGATCCGGCGCCAGTTGGTCGATAAAATGGGCGAGGACAAGGTGTATGGCGGCGGTCTCTCAATCCGCGCCACTGTCGACCCGCAGCTACAGGAGCTGGCGCGCAACACTTTGCAGAAGCGGCTGTATGAGTACTCGGTGGATCGCGGCTATATTGGCCCTATCGAGCAGATCGAGGAATTCGACCCGGCGGATTGGCGCAATCAGCTCGGCAAAATCCGTGTGCCGCGTGACGTCAAGCCCTGGAAAGTTGCGGTGGTGTTGGAGGTAGGTGAGCGCAGCGCCCGGATCGGCGTCGCGGGCGTCGAGACCGACGATGCGATCTATTTGTCGTTCTCTGATGTGCGTGAATGGGCGACCCGGCGCACCAAGCCGCATTTGGCCGCTGAAGGCCCCGCGCCCCAGTCCCCTTCGGATGTGTGGGCCGTTGGCGATGTGATTTATGTCGAACAGGTCACCGGCGACGACGGCGCGCTGCGCTGGTCGATGCGGCAGATCCCCAACGTCAACGGCGCCTTGGTGGCGATGGACCCGCACACTGGCCGCGTGTTGGCGATGCAGGGTGGTTTCTCATATCAGTCCAGCGTGTTCAACCGCGCCACACAGGCGAAGCGCCAGCCCGGCTCATCATTCAAGCCGTTCGTCTACGCCGCTGCGTTGGAGAGCGGCTATCGGCCCAACACCATCGTGCTCGACGCGCCGGTGGTGCTGCCGCAGCTCGATGGCGATGATTGGAAGCCGAAGAACTATTCCGGCAAATTCTACGGCCCCTCGCCCTTACGATGGGGGATTGAGAAGTCGCAGAACCTGATGACGGTGCGGGTGGCGATGGAGGTCGGGCTGGAGAAAGTGGCTGAGTACGCCGAGACCTTCGGGGTCTATAATGAGATGCCGCCGCTGCTGTCCTACGCGCTTGGCGCAGGCGAGACCACCTTGATGAAGATGACCGCCTCCTACGCCATGTTTGTGAACGGCGGAAAGCGGATCGACCCGACCTTGATCGACCGGATTCAAGATCGCCATGGCAGCACCATCTTCCGCCATGACGACCGGATCTGCACCGAATGCTTGACCTCTGAATGGTTCAATCAGCCAGAGCCTTATGTGCCCGATGAAGGCCAGCAAGTGC
>JAHQVS010000289.1 GCA_019634215.1 Paracoccaceae bacterium
CACCAAAGTCCTAAGTCAGCCCAAATTTTTCTACTTTCTTTGCGATAACTTCTAATCATCAGATCCTCTCGCCGTTTGCTGCATTGAATAGATGGGCGAAATTTGCATCCGGCCGCAGGCGGATCTCGTCGCCAGGGTTCAGCTGATGCCGTTCGCGTACAACCGCCAACACATTCTGATAACCTAGATCAATCATGATCTGGGTTTCCGAACCGGTTGGCTCGATGACTGATACGAAACCCCGCACGCCGGTCGGGTCGACAGCCAAGTGCTCGGGCCGGATTCCATAAGTCACGGGCCCCCCTGAGTAACCGGGTGTCAAAGCTGGCAGCGGCAGCCTGTGGCCGCCAGTGGTCACGAACTCGCCATGGTCAACTTCCCCCTCAAAAAAATTCATTGCTGGAGAGCCGATAAACCCAGCCACGAAGCGGTTGGCGGGCTTGTCATAAAGCTCCAGCGGCGCGCCGAGTTGCATGATCACTCCCGCCTGCATCACTACTATGATGTCGGCCATGGTCATGGCCTCGATCTGGTCGTGGGTGACATATACGGTGGTGGTCTGCAGTCGCTGGTGCAGCGCCTTCAATTCAGTGCGCATCTGAACGCGAAGCTTGGCGTCGAGATTGGACAGCGGCTCGTCGAACAAAAAAACGGACGCATCGCGCACGATCGCGCGACCCATAGCGACCCGCTGTCGTTGCCCACCCGACAAAGCACGCGGATAACGGCCCAACAATTCGCTCAGACCAAGGATCTCGGCGGCGCGGTTCACCCGATCATCCACCCCCTGACGCTTCTCCCGCCGCAGGCGGAGCGAGAACGCCATATTCTCCTTCACCGTCAAATGCGGATAGAGCGCATAGTTCTGGAACACCATGGCGATGTCCCGGTCCTTCGGCGGAACGTCGTTGACGATCTTGTCGCCAATGTAAATCTCGCCCGCGCTGATATCCTCCAGTCCGGCGATCATCCGCAAAAGGGTGGACTTTCCACAGCCCGACGGACCGACCAGCACGACAAACGCCCCGTCCGGAATGTCGAAGTCGATCCCGAAAATCACCGGGTCGGTATGGTAGGCCTTCCAGACCTCTCTGATGCCGATTGACGCCATCTCTGCTCCTGTGTGACCTGCGTTCCCGTCGTATGCCCGGCCCTTCCCGGGACTGCGGGTTCTTCCGTCCATTGCGCCAAGATGCCCAGACGCAAATCACAGCGGGCGAACCGCCCGACCGGATCTGCGATTTTACCTACGCGTACATTAAGCATAACGGGATAGATGCGGGCCGGAGCATGCTCTCGATAACGCCCCGGCCGCGAAGTTTTTGCCGATGAAGCCTCGCCCCGCGAAGCCTGCGGCTACTGGCCCATTTCCTTCTTGGCTTCCTCGACCCGCTCGCTCAGCAACTGAGCCGCCTCGGCCACCGCCTCGGTGGGATCTGCGCCCTCATAGGCGATCTTCTGGATCGCGCGCGCATAGAGGTTCGAGTTCCACAATACGCTGATGAAGGGGTTGACCTTGCCGGTCGCCTTCAGCGCGCAGGCCTCGGTGTCGAGGCCGCCGGCATGCAGTATCTCGCTGTAGCCATCGACTGCGGCCGGATAGACTTGGTCGAACAGCAGGTCGCCAAAGGCCGCGACTGTCGGCGCGTCAGAGCTTCTTAGCGCCTCCATCGCCGCCTCGGTCGCAGGCGGGTAGAGCAGAGGGCCCATGCCGGTCAGGTCAGCTGCGTTCTCCGGGGTGAATACGTACTGGATCCACTGTTTGCCGGTCTCGATCGTCGGCGAATTGGCGAAGACCGCCACATAACGTCCGCCAGTCTGGGTTACCTTCATCTTGTTGGCGGTGACTGGAGCGACGGCGACGTTCTGAACCATATCGGGGTTCTGGCGCATCATCAGGTCTAGGACATGCCAGTGAATGACCATCGCGGCGCGGCCCGACCAGAAGCTTTCCGGCGGCTCATTGAACGCCCAAGCGGCCGCGTCGGGCGCCGAAAACTGCAGCAGGTCGGCGTAGTGCGCAGCCGCCTCGACGGCCTTGGGATTGTCGAGGGTCACATTCCCGTCCGCATCGAAGAAGTCGGCGCAGTTCTGCCAGAGCATGGTGCTGGCCATGATCGTCGTCATACGGTTCTCGCCGCCCGCCAGCGCGATGCCGATCACGTCGTCCGAGTGTAGTTTTTCAGCCGCCGTCCGCACCTCCTCCCAAGTGGTCGGTGGCGCGATGCCGGCCTCCTCGAACAGATCTTTACGATAGAACAGCTGCGGCGAGGTGGCGGCCTGATTGAGAGCAAAGACCTTGTCGTCCACGATGAGCAGGCGGTTATTGAGGAACGCCTCGCGACCGCCAAGCGCCTCCACCACGTCATCCAACGGGGCCAGCAGCCCCTCAACCGCCAGTCGCGCGGCTGTGCCTGGGTCGGAGTGGACCACGTCGAGCGGCGCGCCGGCCTGCACATAGGTGGCGATGCGCTGATTGATCACACCAGCGGGCGCGCTCTCCAGGACCACGTCCGTGCCTGGGTGTGCCGCGATAAAGCCGTCAACCCAGTTGCGCTGGATACGCACTACTGCTGGATCAGTCTCCTGGCTTAAATAGCGAACGACCTTGATCCCTTGAGCCCCAGCCTCGCTGGCGCCCAGTCCAAGCGCCAGCAAGGCGGCTGTGCAAATTGTTAGTGTGTATCGCAATTCTAATACCTCCCAGTCGTTATCGGTCCGGAAGCTTTCCCGGTCCGGGCGGCCGATTTTCGCCTTCTTGATTGTGCGCACCCCGGCCCAGGCCTCGCACAGTGCGTTTAAACTCCTTCGAATACGGCTCGCGACTCCTGGCGACGCCAAGCACGACCGTCTCGTGGTCTTCCCCTCGCCTCGGCACGCAAAACTCAGCCCTTGACCGCGCCGGCGCCCAGGCCCGACGCCATCTGCCGCGCTGCAAAAGCGAATAGAAACAGGACAGGAACGGTGGCTAGCACACCCGCTGCATTCACCAGCCCCCAGGAATAGACCGAGGTCTCCAGGATCAACGATGCGATGCCCAGCGACACCGTGCGCTTCGTCTCGTCGCTAATCAGCACCAGCGAATAGAGCAACTCGTTCCAGACCACGACGAAGGTGAAGACGAACGAGGCGACAATCCCCGGCCAAGCTTGCGGCACGATCACCTTTCGAAACGCCTGGAAGCGGGTGCAGCCGTCGATCATCGCCGCTTCCTCCAACGCGCGAGGGATCGCCTCGATATACGGCCGCAAGATCCACAGCGAGAACGGCAGCGTGATCGTCAGATAAGTGATCCCCAGCGCCCACAAGCTGTTCAGCATCTGGAGGTCGTACCAGATGCGGAAGAACGGCAGCGCCAGCAAAATCGGCGGCAGCATATAGATGAACAGGATGCCGAAGGCGAAGATGCGGGCCGCGATAAACTCGAACCGCGTGATCGAATAGACCGTGATCAGGCTGATGACGACGCCCGCCAAACACGAGATCCCCGCCACCAGAAACGTGTTTAAGAAGTAGCGCGGGAAACTGGTGAACTCCCACAACTCGACATAGTGCTCGAAGGTAGGATTCTGGGTCAGAATGGTCGGGGGCCGCTGGAACAGCTCCACATTCGGCTTGAAGCTGGAGGCCAGCATCCAGAACAGCGGCAGCAGCACGATCATCAGCACCGCCAGCGCGCAAAGCATCAATAGAAACTGCTCAAAACGCCTCTTCGCTGCCGCCCGGCGGGCGCGGGGGCTGAGCACGAGCACAGGCATCTTCTTGCTTGCAAACGGTGCTTGAGGCGTCACTTGAACCGCTCCTGCGCCCGCTCATACAACCGCCAGTAGATCACCGACATGATCAGCAGGATGAAGAACACAATAACCGCCAGCGCCGCGCCCCGCCCAAGGCTGAACTCGCCAAACACGAAGCGGTAGATATACAGCGGTAGCGTCTCCGTCCTCCCAATGGGGCCGCCCTGGGTCAGGAGGAAGACGACCTCAAAATTGTTGAAGTTCCAGATCGTGCGCAGCATGCCCACAACCAGCATAATCGGCAGCAGCGAGGGCAGCGTGATCCGGTAAAACTTTTGCCAAACGGTCGCCCCATCGACCGAGGCGGCCTCGTACAGCTGCCGGTCGATGGTCTGCAACTGCGCCAAAAACACGATGACCATAAACGGAAAGTTCTTCCAGGAATTCACCAGGATCACGCCCGCCATCGCCCAGTCGAGCGAGCCGAAAGGAGACGCCGGGATCGGCATATCCAGCGCGCGCACCCAATAGTTCAGAATCCCCGTCGCATCCGAGAACATGAACTTCCAGGTCATCGCCGCGACCACATAGGGCACGAGATAAGAAAACAGCATGACGCCGCGAATTGGCGCCCGCAGCGGAAACGACTTGTTGAGCAGCAGCGCGATCGGCAAGCCCATCGCCATCTGCAAGAACAGCGAACCGAACGTGAAAACGAAAGTGTTTTTCACCGAGCGGCCGAAGCCTTCATGGCCAACAACTGACCCAAAGTTATCCAGGCCGACAAACGTCGACTCTTGGCTGTAGAGGCCCTGTTGCTGAAAGGCCAGTAGGATGACCTGAAGGATAGGATACACGGTCAAGCCGAGCACCAGCACCACCAGCGGAAGCAGCAGCAGCAGCCCGACCTTACGATCGCGCGACATCCGTTTGCGCCCAATCGCCACCGGAGGCATGGCGGCCCGCGCGGCGTCCGAAACTGTTTGCCCCACCCGTCTATATCTCCGTGTTTAAGCCTTTCCAATAACCCGGAAGATTTACTCGCCTCTAGATATGCATCCGACGCCGAATGGGCTGAAACCGATCCAGAACCGAGAGGTGACGGAGGCAAATGTCATAATATCAACACCTCATATGTTTATATTGTGATCATACCAGTACATCATGGTCAACCCTTTTCCATTCGACGCTGCCCCCCCACAAAACTCGACAGTTGGGGTTTCCCCTAGGCTGGGGCGGAATAGAGGTTGGTAATTCCTGATGTGCAGGCGAGCCCGTTTCCGCGTTTAAGAATTGATTTCTCACCTGACGCTTTTGAAGGAGAGCGTCCATTTGAGCCGTCCGGCGCGCCGCACCTTTGGTGAAGTACGCTCAAGTCTGAGCGTACTTCCAGGGCATGAGCTCGCTGGGACGAGTGATCTTGTGGTCTGCAATGCGGACGGACCGCTTTGGCGAACGGCGACTTGCCGGAAATTTTCGGCAGTTGCACGTGCTGCCAGCGCTCAAGATCTTCGAACACCGGCCGGGCGTACGCCTGGCGGAGAGCCATCCGTTCTTCAGGCGTTTTGCCATTTGCCTGCTTTTCGCCGCCGTAGAACGCGGCGATGCACAGCAACGCCTCTAATGAAGACCGATTATGTGGCCGCGAGTCCGAGGAGCAAGTGCGTCTATCAGAGTGAAAAAGCTTAAGCAGCTATCAGGTCCACGAAAGAAACCGCGGACCGTCGCCTAACATTGGTGACGCTAGCGGTAGAAGTCACTAGTTGTCTGCATCAAGGGATGAGCCCGATCGCTCTGATCAAGAGCGGCGGCGGCAAGGGCGCCGCTGACTAACAGAATCGCCATTCCGACGCATAGCTGAACTGCCGCGAAGCTCCATAAGCCGAAGGGTCCCGTCTCAGTTAATTGTCCAGCATTGCGCAGCCAGACAGCCGCTAAAGCGACAGCAGCGACGACGAGACCAGTGCCTAGCGCCATCGCAATGACAGACGCGGCTCCAACAGCATGGATTTCGAAGCGCCATGAGAGTGCAAGAACAATCAGCGCGCCCGAGCAAGGCCGCACACCGATGCTGGCGATCAGGGCCAGTGTATTCCGCCAGTTATCCGCTTTCTCGGCCTCTTGAGGCGTTGGCGTATGCCGGCAACCGGCGGCGCATCCGTTACGCAACGTAGGGCTGTTTTCTACTCTATCTGTTGACAAACTGAAAACTAGTCGGGCGCCCCGCCAAAATATCCAACCGCCGATCGCTGCGATCGCCAGATAGCTCGCGGCTGTGAGCCAACTCTCGGAGACGCCAATCAGCGAGCGGCTAGCAAGCGAAAATACCCCAAGCCCGCCATAGACAAGTAGAATGGCGGTTGCGCCTTGAACCAGGCTTGCCGTCAAACCTATGCCCGCCATGCGGTAGGCGGTGCGTCGTGAGGCTAGTGCTGCTCCCCCGATTAGGAGCTTGCCATGACCAGGCCCAATCGCATGAACGACACCGTAGAGGGCGCACACGCTGATGACTGTGACAACCGCGACGAGATCTCCTCCATGCACTGCCACGAGGGCGCTCGCAAGCTCTGCTTGCAGAAATTTCTGCTGATCGTTCGCCCATGAGACGATCAGATCACCAAAGAGGTAGAAAAAGATACCCCCGGCGATCAACGGCAGCACGGCAAAGGCTATTGCACGCATGCGATAGTGCTCCGGTCAGCAAAGCGCGCGCCAATGCGCGGATCGGCAGGCGTCTCCTCGCGCGACAGCGCACCCAATGCGACAAGGCTCCCAGAATCGAGTTTCGTAGGCTCGAAGTCCACCAGATGCGCGCTGCAATTATTGAGCGCCGGTGGCATGATCGGCGCAGCCAACGTGTCGACGGCGGCAAAATAGGTCGGATCGTAGAGCGCCAGTTCGACCAGACGGCCTTCCAGCTCTTGTGGCGTCTCGAGCGTCAGCTCCAGAGTCGCTGCAAGGCGCGCCTTCTCCAGATCAAGGGCGCTTATTCTCGCATCAGAAAAGGTCAGGCGCGCGCCATCGATTCTGAGATCTGTGAAGAAAGCGTAGTGGCGCAGCCCGGCGACTACTCCATCGGCAATCGCGGCGCGCTGTGCATCAGTCAGCGGTTCTGTGGCGGACAGAACGCCGTTCTCTTCAAGCACGTACAGTGTCGTTAGTTCATCGATCAGCATCACTGTGCTCAAACCAGTCAACTGCCCAGTCTTATTGATCGATAACTCGGAGCGAGAATCCACAAACATGTGCGGATGAGACAATGCCGCTGGCGCGATCAAAGCAGCCCACAGAAACAAAGCTGAAGCGAGAGGGGGGGGTATATTCATTGGGCCATCTCATCAGGCCGCGCTTTGACTGCCTCGAACATGGAGAAAAACCCTCTGATTTCCTCCTGCGGCAAGCCCTTTGCAATCACGACAAAGCGCGTCCTACGGTCATGTGACGGCCACGCGTCAAGTCGGATCGCAGGGCTGAAGATATGCTGAACCCCGTGGAGCAACACAGGCCGATCCGGCGCGTCGTCGAGCGCGATCAACCCTTTGAACCGCAGCAAGCGCTCCCCTTGATACTCAAGGAGCAGGTTTAGCGCGAAGTTGAAGCCTTTGGCGCTGAGCGGCGTGTCGAATGCGAAGCAAAACGCTTCGATATCTTCACCATGCCTGTTGGGATTATGGGCATTGTCCTGGTGATGATCATGATGATGTTCTGCATGCTCAGTGGATGTCGCGGCCTCGTAGCGCAACCAACCAAGCACGTCGGCGTTCTTGCTTGCGAGGTCATAAGATGGCAGCGAGAGCAGATCATTCGCGGTCACACGTTCAGCGTGAGCGTCGATGGTCCGCGCGGTCGAATTCAAGGTCTTGATGCGGGCGCGGAAGGCGGCGAGGTCGCGGCGTGAGGCCGGATCAGCGACGAGGTCGGTCTTGGTGAGTACAACAAGATCAGAGCAGCCGACCTGACGCCTTGCTTCTTCAAATCGATTGAGGGTCGCGTCGCCGTTCACGGCGTCGACCAGCGTAACCACGCCAGCGAGGCGGACGCCAGAAATGCCGGCGCCGCCAATGAACGTGTGCAACACCGGAGCCGGATCGGCGAGGCCAGTCGTTTCGACGACAATCCGAGAAAAGGAGCGGACGGCGCCCGATCGCGCTCGATCAATCAGTGACGCGACCGTGCGGCGCACGTCGCCTTGCACCGTGCAGTAAAGGCACCCGCTGGTCGCTTCAATCAACCCTTCGTCCGCCGTGTCGATCAATTCGTGATCGAGGCCGATCTCGCCGAACTCGTTCACAATTACGGCTGTGTCCGCGAAATCTGGATCTCGTAGTATTTCGCGGAGCAAGGTCGTTTTGCCGACTCCGAGGAAGCCGGTCAAAATGGTTACTGGGACAGCTTTGGCTGTGACCCTTTCTCCATTCAGCTCCCCCCGATGGGCCGCTGTCATATCTCTTCCTCAGGATCGAAAACCGGATCGAGCACCAAGAGAAGCCGCGTCTCCCCGGTTCCTGCAATCGGCGGCGAGCGATGGAGGAGACCTGACGGAGGATCTTCCGGCCATAACGTCCCTCGGAGTATGATTGGCGCGCCGGTCGACGCGGTGAAGACGCGCTTCGGCTCTGCGCCGTTCGTGGAAATCCCGTACTGTGTCCCCGTCCCACGATAGGTGCAGATAAGACGAGCGCTAACCGCATCGATATGGAACTTCTTGCAGGCGTTGGTGGTCACGACGTCGAGGCGCACCCTGAGATAAGGCGCGCCCACGATCTCCGCAAAGCCATGCGCTAAGGTTGTGACATCATCAACAAGATGCGCTTGCTCGGGGCAGTCTGGCGTATTGGACATATCGCAACTATGGCGGACTGCATCACGAACCTCACCGGGCTGAATGATAATCCTCGTCCGAGGCAGTCGCGATGGGTCGAGGCGGTTCACCCAGTCTTGAAAACTGCGCACAGGCTGGCGACGCCAAATCACGGCGGCACAGCCAGGGCGATGAATTGTCGATAACCCTTCTGGCGTGTCGGTGATAGCGACGCCGATCGCCGCGTCTTTTATGACTTTACGCACATATGTCACTCTACAGCCTCCGCCCGGCGCCAGATCGGGAACGGATCAGGGAAATCCGGCAGGTTATTTGGGTGCTTTGCGAGTGAGGCGGGAGCCAGCGCTTCATCGAGCTGCGCCTTCAGTTTCGGCCAGTCGATCCCTGCGCCAATGAACACAAGTTCCTGGCGCCTATCGCCCCAGGGCTCGCTCCAATGCTTTTTGATGTACTCGAGGACGTTGTCTTGGTCGGGCCAGCGGTTCTTCGGAACTGCCGCCCACCATGTTCCAAGTGGCCTGACACTCGATAGCGCGCCTGCAAGTGAGAACTCCGCCACCCACTCTGGCCTCGTGGCGATCCAGAAATGTCCTTTTGCGCGGATCACGCCAGGCATTTCACTATTCAGGATCTTCTTAATTTTTTCTGGCACAAACGGTCGTTGGGCCCGATAGACGTAACTTGCGACGCCGTACTCCTCGGTCTCTGGAACATGATCAGCGAAGCCGTAAAGCTCCTTCGCCCACATCGGATGTTCATGCGCCTTTTCAAAGTCGAACAGGCCCGTGCTTAAGATCGCATCAGCTGGAACATCGGAATGATTGGTTTCTATGATCTTAGCGTCCGCATTCAGGCTGCGGATGATCTTCCGCGCAGCGTCCACCTGATCTGGCCCCGCATCCGCAATCTTGTTCAGGATCACCACATCGGCGAACTCGATTTGATCCGTCAGAAGATGCACGAGCGTGCGATCATCCTCCTCGCCCAAGGTCTCTCCCCGGTCGTGCAGAAAGTCATGGCTGGAATAGTCACGCAGCAGGTTCACCGCATCCACCACGGTCACCATGGTGTCGAGTTGAGCAACATCGGACAGACTCTGGCCGGCCTCATCGCGAAACTCAAAGGTGGCGGCCACGGGCAACGGCTCAGAGATGCCCGTCGACTCGATCAACAAGTAATCGAACCTACCCTCTCCAGAGAGACGCCTCACCTCAGCGAGCAAGTCATCCCGCAGCGTGCAACAGATGCAGCCATTCGACATCTCAACCAGCGTCTCGTCGGTGCGCGAAAGCTCAGTGTCCGCGCGCACCAAGTCAGCGTCGATGTTGACCTCCGACATGTCGTTGACGATCACAGCGACGCGTCGGCCTTCACGGTTGTTCAAAACACGGTTCAGAAGAGTTGTCTTGCCAGCGCCAAGGAAGCCCGACAGAACGGTGACTGGCAGTTTGGTTTCTTGGATGTTCATCTTGGCCTTGCTGATTAGGAGCTGAGCGCTGCAGAGAGCGTTTTGGCGTTGTGGCGCATCATGTCGAGATATGTCGGGGCCGGTCCGTCGGCACCGGAGAGAGCGCCAGGGTAGAGGGTGCCGCCGATTACCGCACCCGACTCCTCAGCAATGCGCGCCAGCAGGCGCGGGTCGGTGATGTTCTCGACGAACACTGCCTTGATATCGTGCTCGCGGATTTGTTCGATCAGTTGCGCGACGTTTTTCGCCGAGGCCTCCGACTCTGTGCTAAGGCCTTGAGGCGCCAGGAATGTCAGCCCGTAGTCGCGCCCAAAGTACTGGAATGCGTCATGCGAGGTGACGATGGTGCGATCGCTCTCCGCGATACCTTCGACAATCTCCCGGATCTCCGCGTCTAGCGCCTTGATCTCGGCGATGTAGGCGTCGCGATTGGCCTTGAACGCGGCCGTGTTCTCTGGGTCGACCTCAGCCAAAGCAGCCGCGATATTGGTCACGTAAGTGACCGCGCTGCCCAGGCTTTGCCACGCATGCGGGTCGTAAGCGCCATGATCATGGTCATGATGGCCATCCTCGGCGTGGTCTTCATCTTTATGTTCGTGCTCATCCGCATGGTCGTCCTCATGCGTCTCGCCATGGGCATGCTCGTCATCTTCGTGTTTCTCGTCTGCCTCATGGTCTTCGTGACCATGCTCCTCCTCGCTATGTTCTTCATGGCCGGGCTCTTCATGCTCATCGTGGCCATGCTCATCATCATCTTCTTCATAGGCGATAGGCTCAACGCCTTGTGTCGCGACGACACGAACACCGTCGAAATCTGAAGCGTCTATCAGGCGATCGAGCCAGCCTTCGAATTCGAGCCCGTTAACGACCAGGATGGCTGCGTCGCTCACCGCTCGGGCGGCAGCTGGGGTAGGCTGGTAGACATGAGTGTCGCCGTTCGCGCCAACCAGCGCCGTCACCGCGGCGTGCTCCCCCCCGACGCGCTCAACCATGTCGCCGAGAA
>JAHQVS010000290.1 GCA_019634215.1 Paracoccaceae bacterium
GATCGTCTCCCCCAGCACAAACGCGGACAACAGAGTCAGGATCAGCGGTTCAACAAAGAAGATCGCCGCCGTCTCCGCCAGTGGCATCACCTGCAGGGCGGCGAAGAAGAAGCAGGTGGCGAAGGCGATCAACGCCCCCCGCGCCGCCACCATCAACGGGCGGCGCGGCCACAACGGGGCCCGGCGGCCCTCGGCGCTGACGCTGAATTGGATGATTGGGATTAGCAGCAGTGCTTGAAAGAAAAACCGCGCCCACGCCACCTGCACGGCGGGGGCGCCGTCCTCACCCACCACTTTGGCGATCACGTCCGTCACCGGCACGGTCAACATCGCCGCCACCATCAGCGCGACGCCGAGAGCGGGATTGGCGGCGGTAGGCGTGGGTGAGGCGGCGACACTCATTGAATGCTCTCTCAGGGGTTGGCGCGCCGACGTTCCGCCGCCGGCGCTGGAGGGTTGGCTTATCCGGCGGCGCCGGTGTGGAAAGAAGGAGGCGGCTTGCGTGGGCCGCGTCCGGTTTTGCAGACGAAGCGCGACCTGATATCCGATGGACTATCTTAACAATGACAAAGCATTGAGCTATTTGCGACTGCATGAATGGGGAAAATCTACTTCGCGCGTATTTTGATAAACTAAGCAACTTGCCTTGCTGGAATTCCGGGCAAGGCCATGATTCCTTCCTATTATTTAACCTTGAACAGCCGTCTTTGCTTGTCAGGGAGGCAATCCCGTCAGCAATAGCGCCCGCCTGCAGAAGTGACGCTTGTTCGTTCAGGGTCAGCACTGTCTTTGGCTTCAACCATGCGATGGGCGCGTGCTGAAAGACGGGGAGAAATTGGCGTCGAGTGAGTCGGCGCGCCTGGAGATTGCAGGTGTAGTCGCCCAGTGGATGGTCGCCTAGAGCATGGGCCGTCAACGGGGAGTGAAACACACTCTATCATTTCAACGCCAAAGCTATTCCAAATGCGCCTCGATCCCGCCCTTGCTTGATTGGTTCAATAGGAGAAGAAGATCGCCATGCCGCTCGACGCTGATATCGCCACCCGCCTCAAAGATCCGACCCTGTTGAAAGCCGACGGTTTTGTCGACGGCGCCTGGTCCGCCGCCGCTTCCGGCGCCCGGTTCGCGGTGACCAACCCCGCCACCGGCGAGACCATCGCCGAGGTCGCCGATATGGGCGCGGGCGAAACCAAAGCCGCGATCACCGCCGCTGACGCCGCCTGGAAACCGTGGGAGCGCCGCCTCGCCAAGGAGCGCGCCGCCGTGCTGCGCAAATGGTTCGAGCTGATCATGGCTGCCCAGGATGATCTCGCCGCGATCGCCACTGCGGAATGCGGCAAGCCGCTCGCCGAGGCCAAGGGCGAGGTCGCTTACGCCGCCTCTTTCATCGAGTGGTTTGCTGAAGAGGCCAAGCGGGTCTATGGCGACACCATCCCTCAACATCAGCCCGATAAGCGCATCGTCGTGATCAAGCAGCCGATCGGCGTGGTCGGTGCTATCACGCCGTGGAACTTCCCGATCGCGATGATCACCCGCAAATGCGCACCGGCCTTAGCGGTGGGTTGCCCGGTGGTGGTCAAGCCTGCCGAGCAAACCCCACTGTCCGCCCTGGCGCTGGCGGTTCTGGCCGAGCGGGCGGGCTTCCCGAAGGGCGTGTTCAACGTCATCGTCGGCCTCGACGGCCCGGCGATCGGCAAGGAGCTGACCGGCTCTGATCTTGTGCGCAAGATCGCCTTCACCGGCTCCACCGAGGTTGGTCGAATCTTGATGAAGGCCTCCGCCGACAGCATCAAGAAGGTCAGTCTGGAGCTGGGCGGCAACGCGCCGTTCATCGTGTTCGACGACGCGGATCTCGACGCCGCTGTCGAGGGGGCGATGGCCAGCAAATTTCGCAACGCCGGACAAACCTGCGTCTGCGCCAACCGGATTTATGTGCAGGACGGCATTTACGACCGCTTCGCCGAAGCCTTCGCTCAGAAGGTCGCAGCGTTGAAGGTCGGGAACGGCGCTGAGCCCGGCTCGCAGGTCGGCCCGCTGATCGAAACCGCAGGGGTTGAGAAGGTGAAAGCGCATCTCGCCGATGCGGCGGGGCAGGGCGCCAAGGTCGTCGTCGGCGGCCATCCGCACGCCGCCGGGCCGTTGTTTTTCGAGCCGACCGTGCTCACCGGCGTGACCCAATCGATGAAAGTCGCCCGCGAGGAGACCTTCGGCCCGCTCGCCCCGTTGTTCCGCTTCCACACCGAGGAAGAGGCGATCGAAATGGCCAACGCCACTGAATTCGGCCTCGCCGCCTATTTCTACGCCCGCGATCTGGGCCGGGTCTGGCGGGTGTCGGAGGGGCTGGACTACGGTATGGTCGGCGTGAACGCCGGCATCCTCGCCACCGAGGTCGCGCCGTTCGGCGGGGTGAAGCAATCCGGCCTGGGACGTGAGGGCTCGAAATACGGTCTCGATGAGTTTCTGGAGGTCAAATACATCCTGATGGGCGGCGTTTGATCACCGCCTGACAGGCCGCATGTTGGACATACTGGCGTCCGCTGAGCAATGCGAGAAGGCTTGACTTGGTTTAGCGTTCAACCAAATAAGGTTGAGCGTTAAATCAAATTAAGGCTCAGCCATGACCACACGCCGCACATTTCTCCGCATTCTCGGCTCAACCGCCATCATCGCCGCCGCTGGCGCCGGTTGGTGGGTGTCGACGCGTCGTCCTGACGCCGCCCTGGCCCCTTGGGCGATGGCCGGGGCTGGCGACGACCCTCGCAAACGTGCGCTGTCCTACGCGTTGCTCGCGCCCAATTCGCACAATTTGCAATCCTGGCTGGTGGATCTCGGCGAGCCGGACAGCGTCACCCTGTACGCCAACCCCGAAAAGCTATTGCCGATGACGGACCCGTTTTCGCGGCAGATCACCATCAGCCTCGGCTGCTTCTTGGAGTTGTTTCGCATCGCCGCCGCCGAAGAGGGGCTGAAGGCGGAGATTGAGCCGTTCCCGGAGGGCTCAGACCTCAAGCAATTGGACAAGCGCCCAGTCGCGCGGGTGCGCCTGAGTTCCGACGCGGAAAAAGATTCGCTATTCGCCCAGATCATGCGGCGGCGGACTTGCAAAGAACCCTTCACCGGGGAGCGCCCTGTCTCGTCAGCCCGGCTACAGGAGGTGATGGCGGCGATTAACACGCCGGAGGTCGCCACCGCGTTTACACTTGAGACTGCGGAAACCGAGGCGTTGAGAGAGCTGTGTTGGCGCGGTCACGAGATCGAAGTCACCACTCCGCGCACCTTGCAAGAGAGCATCGACGTGATGCGGATCGGTAAGGCCGAGATTGAGGCCAACCCGGACGGCATCGAGCTTGGCGGCGCGTTCCTGGAGGGCTTGAGTGTGTTCGGCATGCTGGACCGCGAGCAACTCGCCGATCCCGCCTCCACCGCCTTCGCGCAAGGGATGCAAATGTACCGCGACATCATCTTTACCTCTCAGGGCTTTCTCTGGATGAGCACGGCTGGCAATGATCGCGAAACCCAGCTCACCACCGGCCGCGCTTGGGTGCGGGCGCAACTTGCGGCGGCGCAGGACGGCCTGACTTTGCATCCACTCAGCCAAGTTTTGCAGGAATACCCTGAAATGGCGGAGCTTTACGCTAAAACCCCTGAGATGCTTGGGGTTACGGGGCGCACGGTGCAGATGTTGGCGCGGGTCGGCTACGGCCCCGAAATCGACCCGACGCCGCGTTGGCCGCTGGAGACCAAAATCATTTGACCGAGGGGACGCCCATCGACGCGCAGCCTGAAAATATCGACGTGTTCAGCGTCATGAATGAGATCGGCATTATCCAACAACTGGGCTCTACGGCGTTTGAGCGGGTGATGCCGGACGATATGACGCTGGCGCAGTTCACCGTGCTGAATCATTTTGTGCGGCTCGGCGGGCCGCGCCGGTTGGTGGATTTGGCGCGGAGTTTTCAGGTCACCAAGGGCGCCATGACCAACACCGTCGGCAAGCTGTCGGCCAAAGGCTTAGTGACAGTGGCGGACGATATGGCCGATAAGCGCGCCAAGCTGGTCGATATCACCGCTGCCGGCCGCGCTATGCGGGATGAGTGCGTCGCCTGTCTGCGGCCGGGGTTGGAGGCGTTGTCGACGGCGCTGCCGCCAGAGGCCTGGGCCGCCGCTTTACCGCTTCTGCAACAAGTTCGGCGCTGGTTGGATGAGAACCGGGACTGGAGAACTTGAATTTGTATAAGGCCTCGCCGCTCACAACGCGTTGGTTGTCTTCCAACTGACACCAACCCTTCATCCCCCCGTGACAGCCGCGTCAGCATCCTGCGCTAGGGTCCCCGCGCGTCAGCAAAGGGGAAAGCCAAACGCCATGCCGATGAAACTCACAGCCACCCGCCGCCGTTTCTTGACCACGACCGCCGCCGCCGGCCTGGGCGCCATGGGCGTCGCGCTGCCGGGCTATAGCCGCGCCAACAATCGCCCGACCGTCACCCATGGTTTGCAGTCTGGCGACGTCGACACCAATTCCGGCGTGGTCTGGGCCCGCGCCGACCGCGCATCGCGGATGTTTGTCGAAGTTTCCACCACCGAGAGCTTCGAGAACGCCGTCAAGCTGCCCCCGATCTACGCCGCGCCGGAGAGCGATTTCGCCGCCAAGTTGCGGCTGACCGATCTGCCCTCGGATCAGCATGTGTTCTACCGCGTGTCTTTCCAGGATGCGGCCGACGTCAACGCCGTGTCGGAGCCGGTCGCCGGCCATTTCCGCACCGCCCCGACCTCCAAGCGCTCAGTGAAGTTCGCTTGGTCGGGCGACACAGCAGGCCAGGGCTGGGGCATTGATACCGATCGCGGCGGCATGAAAACCTACGCCACCATGATGGGCCATGAGCCGGACTTCTTCCTGCACTCCGGCGACACAATCTATGCTGACGGCCCGATCGCGGCTGAAAAGGAAATGCCGAACGGCGAGACCTGGAAAAGCCTTGTCGCTGAGGGCGTTGAGAAGGTGGCGGAGAGCCTGGACGAGTTCCGGGGCCGTTGGAAATACAACCTGACCGATGAGCATGTCCGCGCCTTCAACGCGACCGCGCCGACCTTCTTCCAGTGGGACGACCATGAGGTGGTCAACAACTGGTCGGCCTCCAAGGATCTGACCGCCGACGACCGCTACACTGAGAAGAGCGTTTCGCTGCTGGCGGCCCGCGCTGGCCGCGCCTTCCATGAGATGTGCCCGATCCGCTATACGCCCGCCGAGCCTGGCCGGGTCTATCGCAAGATCTCCTATGGCCCGCTGCTGGATGTGTTCTGCATCGACCTGCGCTCCTATCGCGGCCCGAATGGCGCGTCGATGGAGCAGGAGCTGACCGACGACGCCCGTGTGCTCGGCGCGACTCAGGTGGCGTGGCTGAAGCGGGAGATGGCCGCCTCCAGCGCCACGTGGAAGGTGATCGCTTCCGACATGCCGATCGGCCTGATCGTCTGGAATGATTGGAAGAACAAGGCCGGCGCTGAGGCGGTCTCCAACGGCGACCATGGCGCGCCGAAAGGTCGCGAGCTGGAATTCGCCGACATCTTCCGCTTCATCAAATCCGCCGACATCGACAATGTCGTGTGGCTCACGGCCGACGTTCACTACACCGCCGCGCATTACTACGACCCGAACAAAGCGCAGTTTCAGGACTTCAAACCGTTCTGGGAGTTCGTCTCAGGCCCGATGCACGCCGGCAGCTTCGGCCCAAATGATCTGGATCAGACCTTCGGCCCTGAGGTGAAGTATGTGAAAGCGCCGGAAGAGGGCCAGGTGAACCTGCCGCCCTCCGACGGGTTGCAGTTCTTCGGCCTGGTCGACATCGACGGCGGCACCGAGCAGATGACGGTGCGGCTGATGGATATGGCCGACGCCGAGCTGTACAAGGTGACGCTGGACCCGGTGCGCGCCGGTTAATCCGCGCGCCCTCCAACTCAAATCACACGATGGCGGGCGGCTTTTGGGCCGCCCGTTTTCTCGCAGCCGGGTTCGTGTCACTCTCTGAGCAATCGTCTTGGAGGGTTGCATGCTGATCCGACGCGCCGCTGTTTTTGCTCTCTTATTCATGACCGGATGCGCCTCCACCCCCAGCGCTCCGCCCCGCGCCGGTTTGGCTGAGGTTTCAGCGGCGGTGTGCCCGGTGTTGGCGGACCAAGAGGGATCGGCCGCGCTGGAGATTGCGCTGTTGCCGACCCGCTGGACAGCGCTGGAAGCGCTCTCGACAGTGGAGTGCTCCTATGTGTTTGTCGACGGCGGCGCCTCAGCCCCAGCCGGGCACCACATCGTCGCCCGATACAACAATCATGAGCTGATCGATTGGATCTCCGCCCGCTACGGGCCCGAGGGCGCTCGATCGGTGTTTGGGCGTGAGGGCGTTAATGGCGACGCCATGGAGTATCTCGACGACACCATTCTTTATTTTACCGAAGTCGACCCACCGATCGCTGAGATTTTTGAGCAGGCGCAGGGGCAGTTGGAGGCGGCGTTGGAAGGGGGAGCCTCTTAAGGGTCAAGCCCGCTCAAACACATCCATCCGCACCCAGCAGGGAAGATACCCGCCAATCTCATCCTCCACTCGTGCGGCGGCGAAGGCGGCGTCAAATGCGGGGCGGTCTGCGTCAGGCAAGCTGCGGCCATTGTCGACGGTGATCAGACGCGCCAGGGTCTCTTCAGGGGTGTCGACGCGGTATTTATCGGCGAAGTCGAGGGTCCCCTGCCGGCGCAACAGACCAGACAAGACCGCATCCGCCATCGTTGCGATCGCCTCGGTGTAGACCGGGCCTTCATCATCAACCAGCTTCAGCACCGGAAACATCGGGTCGTCCGCCTGCGGCTCAATCACTGCGATCCGGCCGCCCGGGCGGGTGATGCGGCAAGCCTCGCGCAGGGCGGCGGGCATGTCCGGGCAATGGTGCAGGCTGAAGGAGAACAGCGTCAGATCCATACTATGACCCTCGAGGCCGGTGGCCTCCGCCGTCGCCACAATATAACGTAATGCGCCGCCTTCGGCTTCGGCCTTTGCCACGGCTTTGGGATTGGGCTCAACGCCGACCGCCTCGGCTCCCATCCTCGCCAGCAGCCGGGTGAAGCGCCCTGAGCCGCAGCCAATGTCGGCGGCTTTCAGGCCGGACAGATCGCCAAGGCAGCGCGTAAGAGATTGTTCTTCTGTCAGAAATTCGCGCTCACTCATCTCTGGCATACCTATATTAGGGCTGTAGATCACTCTGGCTTGGGGAGAAGTTCCGTCTCGATCCGATCGCCGACGCGGGTGTTGAATCGCTCAATCACTCCACGCATCTCGTTGGCGACGGCGCCTGACAGCACCTGCATCTTCGCCATCATCGACCGGCCTTCCTCGGAGCTGTAGAGCTTCAGCAACTCATCCAGCTCCTGCTCCGTCAGCTCGACCGCATAGATCGGGACGATGGCGGGGCGCATCTCCTCCTCCAGGCCGAGCATTTCGTCCGCAACGATCGCTTGCACCCGCGTCTCGAGGTCCGGCGGCGGCGGCGCGCCGACCCGCGCGGATTCATATTTCAGCGCCTCGACCAGCGAGGGAGCCACTGACCGCATCATCCATTGGATTTGACCGCGTGGAAAGGTGAGGTCGTAAATCCTGTCAGCCTTGGCGAGCTTCAGGCTGGTGATCCCCGGTGGCGGGGTTGGGGCAGAGGGGTCGGCGGCGGCGCGTGGGTCGTAAGTCTCAATCGGGGACGGGGCTGGCGTCTCGACAGTCGCGGTGGGGGCGGCCGTTGCATTGGTTGCGGGCGCGGCGGCGGGAGCTGTTTGCGCCTCGGTGGTTGAGCCATCCACAGACGGAGCGACGTTAACCGTAGCGGGTTGCGGCGGCGGGGTGACGATCAGCGGGCCCTCACTGCTGACGGAGGCGGCGCCGTCCGAGGGCGTGCTCGTTGCAGCTCCACTGGCAGCCCCGCTCGAAGCTCCATTTGCAGCGCCGCTTGCGGGCGCGTTTGTGGCGGCGGGCGGTGTTTCTGTGTTGAGCAATTGCTCCACCGGCACGCCCTGATTGATGGGCCGCGCCGTCGGGGTGGGTAATTCCTTGACCGCTGGCGTGTCTTCGACCTCGATCAGATCCTCCACCGGCACTCCGCCGACTGAGCGGCTTGTTTCCGGCGCCTCCGATGGGGCGGTTTGGTCCTGAGCGATCTGCTCGCCCAACAGCCGCTCGATCGGCATGCCTTCAGCGGTTGGCGGTGAAGACTGTTGTGCGACCGCGGCGGGGGCGGTCATCAAGAACACGAGCGCGGCATGAACCGCCACCCGCTTTCCGACCCCGCGCGTCTCCAGTATCTGGCTTGTCATCGGATCGCCTCTCTCCACCAACTCGGCGCCCCTGTGACCTACACTGGCGTGCTGGCGCGCTCAACAGGCGGGAAGGTTCACAGCCAAGCCGCCCTGGCTGGTCTCCTTATATTTCTCGCTCATGTCGACGCCGGTCTGACGCATCGCCTCAATGCAATTGTCTAACGGCATAAAATGGGCGCCGTCCCCGCGCAGCGCCAGGGAGGCCGCCGTCACCGCCTTTACTGCGCCAAGGCCATTGCGCTCAATGCACGGCACTTGCACCAGGCCCGCCGCCGGGTCGCAGGTCATGCCGAGGTGGTGCTCCAGCGCGATTTCGGCGGCGTTCTCCACCTGGGCGTTGCCGCCCCCGAGCACGGCGCAAAGCCCCGCCGCCGCCATCGCGCTGGCCGAGCCAACCTCGCCCTGACAGCCGACTTCGGCGCCGGAGATCGAGGCGTTGGCCTTGATCACCCCGCCGATCGCCGCCGCCACTAAAAGAAAGTCACGGATTTTCTCCGCCCGCGCGCCCGGCACATGGTCGAGATAATAGCGGAGCACCGCCGGAACCACGCCTGCCGCGCCATTGGTGGGGGCGGTGACCACGCGGCCCCCGGCGGCGTTCTCCTCATTCACCGCCATGGCGTAGAGGCTGATCCAATCATTGATCACATGCGGGGGCGCATCATTGCGCCCGCCTTCGCGCTCCAACGAGGCGCGGATCGCAGCCGCGCGGCGGCGGACGTTCAACCCGCCCGGCAATATCCCCTCGACCCGCAACGCCCTGTCCATGCAGCTTTTCATCACGGACCAGATTTCATCCAATCCAGCGTCGAGATCACGGCTGGGCACGGCGGCGATCTCGTTGGCGCGTTTCATTTCAGCGATGGAGAGGCCGTGTTTTGCGCCCATCGTCAACATCTCGGCGGCTGAGGCGAATGGATGGGGGGCGTTTGGCCCTTGCATGGGGGCGTCGTCCGGCGCCGCCAGCTCGTCGGCTGTGAGGATAAAGCCGCCGCCGATGGAATAGTAAATTTCCTCTAGGAACAGCGCGCCATGGGTGTCGAAGGCGCGGAGGGCAAGGCCGTTGGCGTGGCCGGGCAGGGGAGGGCCGTAGTCGAAGATCAAATCCGCAGATGGATCGAAGCTGAGCGGCGGCAGGCCCTGAGGCCGCAGTGTTTTGCCGGTTTGCAGCTCAGCAAGCAGCGCGTCGGCGGCGTCAGGGTCGAGGCTGGCCGGGGATTGGCCGAGCAACCCCAGCGCCACCGCGCGGTCGGTGGCGTGGCCCTTGCCGGTGAAGGCCAAAGAGCCGTGGAGGCGGCATTCGACCCGTGCCGGCGCCTGCGCCCCTGGCTCTGGGGCGTGGGTCGATGATCCGGCTGTTGCGGCCCGCAGCGCGTCGAGGAACCGCCCCGCGGCGCTCATTGGCCCCATTGTGTGCGAGCTCGACGGCCCCACCCCCAGCTTGAAAATATCGAATACGCTCAGGAACATCCGGCGACCACCCTTGCAGAACAGACGAAACCCAACCTCCAGATCTAGGCTTTGGTCCCCTTCCCGGATCGTTCGGAAGGGACGGATCTCGCCCCAAGCCCGACGCTTTGACAAGCCCGGCGCTTTGATCTGAGTCCTTTCGGTTTCTCTTTGCGAAGGCTACATCAGCCGAGAGACAGCGTCGCGTTAACAGAAGGATGAGGCGGGACATGGCGACAGAGCATGGCGTGGGCGCCGATGCGGCGAAGCGGTTCGCGGCGGAAAAGGCGCTGGAGTTCGTCGAGCCGAACATGAAGCTGGGCCTCGGCACTGGCTCCACGGCGGCGGCCTTTGTCGATCTGCTCGGCGCGCGCTGCCGCGATGGGCTGAATCTGACCTGCGTGCCGACTTCAGTCGTCACCGGCCGTCAGGCGGAGCGCGCCGGGGTGCCGTTGACCACGCTGGACGCGGTCGGCTGGCTGGACCTGACCATCGACGGCGCTGACGAAGTCGACCCTAATCTGGAGTTGATCAAGGGCGGCGGCGGCGCGTTGCTGATCGAGAAAATCGTCGCCTCCGCCTCCGATCGTATGATCGTCATCGCCGACGCCTCCAAGCGGGTCGATACTTTGGGCGCTTTTCCGTTGCCGGTCGAGGTTACGCCGTTCGCCTGGGAGACCACCCGCGCTGTGATCGAACAGGTGCTTGAGAGCTGTGACGTCGACGGGCGCGAGACCAAGCTGCGCCTTGCCAGAGATGAGCCGTTTCTCACGGATGAGGGCAATATGATCATTGATCTGCATCTGAAGCGGATTGGCGACCCGAATGCGCTTTCCTATGCGCTCAACGCAGTGCCGGGAGTGATTGATAGCGGCCTGTTCCTCAGCATCGCCGACGCCGCGATCATCGCCGATGAGAGTGGTGTGATTGAAGTGATGATGAGGGAGGGGTGAGGACGGGAACCCGCCCCCATTAAGATAATCAGCGCCGAGAACCGGCGCGCTAGACGATAAAGTCGGATGCCTCGAAGTCTTCCGCCGTTTCGTCCATCAGGGTGGCGATATGCGTCCACCCGCCGCCACCCTCGGCGCCATCCTGATCGAGATAAACGCGCGTATCGTCGCCATCCTGGCGCAGCTGGACATGCCCATTGCTCAAGGCGTCGCTTGCTGCAGCGACGCTTCCCGTGGCGACCGGCTCCGCCAACACGACGGAGAGGTCGAGCTGATCGCCATTTGACCGGCTGAAGTCGGCGATAGTGTCGACGCCGCCAAGCGCAGAGAGCAGGAAGTTGTCCGCGCCGTCGCCGCCTTTGAGCCAATCAGCGCCAGAGCCGGCGGCCAAGGTGTCGTCGCCATCATTGCCCCAGAGCTCGTCGCTGCCTATGCCGCCAATAAGGGTATCGTCGCCGTCCGAGCCTTTGAGCAAATCGTTGCCTGCGCCGCCGTCGATGTAGTCGTCGCCTGCGTCGCCGCGCAATTCGTCCCAACCGCCCTCGCCGTATCGTAATAGAAGAACTCTTCAGCCTCAAAGCCTTCGAGATTTCCTGGCTTCACTTCATAAGCGGTGTCATCGGTATAATCGCCATCCCCTCCGTCTGCTTCAGAATAATCTGAATCAACAGGAAGGGTTATTTTCCAATTTATTAAATCAACATCACTGTGATTCCAGCTCATTTCAGGGCGTCTTCAAGTTATAGTATTCACGCGATTAAGGATTCCACTATAATTGCATGGGTTTTTTATTTTTAAATTTGGGCGAGTTTGTGTTTTAGGTTTGATAAATCAGTGCATTTCTTCAGTTTGCACTTCCAACGATTCATATCACTGAAGCTCTTCATTTATCATACTAGTATGGTGAAATGTTAAGAGATGATGATGGAGAAACTGGGGAAAGCGCTGATGTTTCCCATTGGCGTGGGAGTCAGCACGACATAGATATCGCTCCAGCAGGCTCTGGCGTTTCATCCAGAGATATGCACAGCTTTATCCCTGATCTTTGTTGCTCGATGGGTGAAACACACGGGCGCGGGCGGAAGTGCGCTCGCTATCAAATGAGCGTGAGAAAAAGCGCTGAAAAATGTCGCCCAGTCGAGAGCGTATCAAATGACCATAAAATCATATCGAAGCGCTGCGGTGCTGGCGGTGGCCTTAAGCATGTCGGCGCCTGCATTGGCTGATATGGCGCAGATTGGCGGAGCGGAGGCGGCGTCGGCGGAGATCCTTCAGATTACCACCCTGCGCGCACCGGAAGCTGGCGCTTCTCAGTTGTTGATCCCGCCGCCGCCTGCAGCATCGCCGTATGGCCCATTAACTGCGCTGCCGGACAGCGTGAGGGGCTCCGGCGGGCGCGTCGCTTTTTCAGAGGAGGAGCAAGCCGCCATCCGCGACTTTCACAGCATGGTGGGCCCCTTCAACTTCAAACGGCTGGCTTACCCTGGATCGGGCAATGAGAGCGTCGGCGGAAACGAGCCGCACACATTCGCACGTGCTGTGTTTGAGCACACGGTTAGGCCATAGTCGCCCGTGTGCTTGTAGGCCTCTGAGCAGCTGTTGGTCTGTCCGGTGACGCGGGTCCAGATGATCGCGGAGTCCCGGACATTGTTCGGGCGGTTTTGTTGGCTCCGCATGGAGCAGATGGCGTCAAAGATTTCGCACTTCAAATGCCGCATGCCGAAATTCTTGACCTTGTGGGAGAATTCGCATTGCGGCGGAATGCCGTGCGGCCCTGGCGCGCCGACCCAGCGATCCTCCCACACCTTGACCATGCAGCCGAGCACATTGGTTCTCGCCCGCCTCCGGGCGCAATTCGCCGAGGCGCAGGAGCCGCTGGCGGAATATTTCTCGATCACGATGGTCTTGACCGGGAAACCGCCGCGCGCCTTCAACTCAACAATCACGTTTCCGTCGCAATGGCGCACCTTCGCCTCCGCTGGTTGAAACGCCAGCGCCGCCCACAGCATCGTGACCCCGGCGACCGCCCAATTTATGCGGATCATTGTCCCCCTCCCTTCCGTAACGCCTGCGCGCGTCTGAGATTTACGGCGACATGCATACAAAAGCGGCTGCGGCGTCGCCAGCTCGACCTTCAAAGGGCGGTTAACTAGGATACGCCAAAGTTTACAGGAGCAAAGCTATGGCAGAGTACGACTACGACCTGTTCGTCATTGGCGGCGGCTCCGGCGGCGTGCGGGCGGC
>JAHQVS010000291.1 GCA_019634215.1 Paracoccaceae bacterium
CCGATGCCCATGATCGACATACCGTTGTTCATCACCCCCATGATAAACGCGCCAACCACGGCGCCAATGATTTTCCCCACACCGCCGGACATTGACGCCCCGCCGATAAACACGGCGGCGATCACATCCAGCTCCACCGCGAAGCCAGCCTTCGGTGTCGCAGTGTTCAGCCGCGCCGCGAAGATCAATCCGGCCAAGGCGGCCAGCAGGCCCATGTTGACAAACGCCAAAAACGTCAGCCACTCGGTCTTGATTCCCGACAGCTTCGCCGCCTTCTGATTGCCGCCCAGCGCATAGATTCGGCGGCCCAACGTGGTGTTCTCGGTGAGGTAGGCGTAGACCACCGTCAGCACCACCATCGAGATCAGCACATTCGGCAGCCCCCGAAAGGTTGAGAGCTTATAGGCGATAAACAGCAGCGCCCCAGCGACCACCACATTCCGCAGGGCGAAAAATGCGATAGGCTCGTCTTCGATGCCATAAGCGCGGCTCTGAGCCCTCGCGCGCATCCCGGTCCAGACGATCAAAAACACCGCCCCCAACCCCGCCGCGATCGCGGTGCCGTTAGGCGGACGCCGCTCCCCAAACAGTGAGGGCATAAACGGGAGGTAATCCGGAATAAAGCCGGTGGAGAGGCTCTGAAACTCCTTCGGGAATGGCCCGACCGACTGCCCCTCTAGCAGCCACAGCGACAGGCCCCGGAACACCAGCATCCCCGCCAGCGTCACGATAAAGGACGGTATCCCCCAATAGGCCACCCAATAGCCTTGCGCCGCGCCGATCACGATCCCCGCGCCCAGGCAGGTCAGCACCGTCACCCACACCGGCGCATCCAACTGCACCATCATGACAGCCGCCAAGGCGCCGACAAACCCCATCACCGACCCAACCGACAGGTCGATGTTGCCGGAGACGATCACCACCAGCATCCCCAGCGCCATGATGATGATGTAGCTGTTTTGCAGGAACAGGTTGGTGATGTTGACCGGCTTCAGCATGGTGCCGTCGGTCACCACATAGAAAAAGCCCATGATCGCCACCAAGGCGAACAGCAGGCCATATTCCCGCAAATGCTTAACCAGATACTCGCCAACGCCGCCATTCTCGGCGGCGGGCGCCACGCCTGTGTTGGTTGTCTCCGCCATCCGCCGTCCCTTTGTTTCCCGTCATCCCGATTACTGCGTCACGATCAGCGACATGATCCGCTCTTGGCTGGCCTCTTCCGCCGTCAATTCGCCGACGAAAGCGCCCTCATTCATCACATAAATCCGGTCGCACATGCCCAGCATTTCCGGCATCTCCGACGAGATCATGATCACGCCCTTCCCTTGGGCCGACAACTCATTGATAATGCTGTATATCTCAAACTTCGCGCCAACATCGATGCCCCGTGTCGGCTCATCCAAAATCAGCACCTCCGGCTCAGTGAACAACCATTTCGACAGCACCACCTTCTGTTGGTTGCCGCCTGACAGGTTCATCACCTTCTGAAACACTGACGGCGTGCGGATGTTCATCGCGGTGCGATATTTCTCCGCCACACCCGTCTCCCGCCCCTCGCTGATCACCCCATAGCCGGAGACCGCCTCCAGGTTGGCCAGGGTGGTGTTACGGACAATGCTCTCCTCCATCACCAGCCCCAGCGATTTGCGGTCCTCGGTGACATAGGCCAGCCCCGCCGCTATCGCCCGATCGACGCTACTGACGTCGATTCGTGCGCCGCGCATCCGCACATCGCCAGAGATGTTGCGGCCATAGCTGCGGCCAAACACACTCATCGCCAGTTCAGTGCGTCCGGCGCCCATCAGCCCGGCGATCCCCACCACCTCACCGGCGCGAACATTGAGATTGATGTCGTGGATCACCTGCCGCTCGGCGTGCAGCGGATGCCAGACATTCCAATCCTGGATTTCCACCAGCATATCACCGGCGCGGCGCTCTCGATCGGGATAGCGGTGCGCCATGTCCCGGCCGACCATGTCGCGCACGATCCGGTCCTCGGTGATCTCCTCCTGGCGCGCATCCAAGGTGGAGATCGCAGCCCCGTCGCGAATCACGGTGATCCGGTCGGCGACCCGACGCACCTCGTTCAACTTGTGGCTGATGATGATCGAGGTGACGCCCTGCGCCTTCAGCTCCAACAACAGATCCAGCAGCGCCTGACTGTCGCTCTCGGATAGCGCCGCCGTCGGTTCGTCCAAGATCAGCAGCCGGACATCCTTTGACAGCGCCTTGGCGATCTCCACCAGCTGCTGCTTTCCAACGCCCAGATTGTCCACTTTAACGCCCGGCGACTCCGACAGTCCCACCTTCCGCAACAACTCGCCGGTGCGCCGATAGGTCTCCGGCCAGTTGATCACGCCGTTCGAGGCACATTCATTGCCCAGAAACAGGTTCTCGGCGATCGACAGCAGCGGCGCCAGCGCCAGCTCCTGGTGAATGATGATAATCCCCTCGGCCTCACTGTCTCGGATCGCGCCGAAGCGCGCCTCGCGGCCGTCGTAATGGATCTCGCCCTCGTAATCGCCATGCGGATACACGCCCGAGAGCACCTTCATCAGGGTGGATTTGCCAGCGCCATTCTCGCCGACGACGGCGTGAATTTCACCTTCAACCACATCCAGGCTCACAGCTTTGAGCGCCTTGACGCCAGGGAAGGTTTTGGTGATGGCGCGCATCTCCAGCAACGGGGTCATGGCCGACGCCTTCCGATCGCTTTGAGAGGGGATAGAGGGCGAACCGCCCCCGCCTTGATGGGCGCGGGCGGCCGAGATTGCAACTGAGGCGGCTTATTCGAACTCGCTCTTCTCGTAATAGCCGGACCCGATCAGGATCTCTTCCCAATTGGAGGCGTCGACCGACACGGGCTCCAGCAGGTAAGACGGCACAACCTTCACGCCGTTATCATAGGTCTCGGTGTCGTTGATCTCCGGCTCGCCGCCGCCCAGCAGCGCCTCAACCATGCCGACGGTGACTCGCGCCAGCTCCCGCGTGTCCTTGAACACGGTGGAGTATTGCTCGTCCGCCAAGATCGACTTCACCGACGGCACCTCGGCGTCCTGACCACTGACGATCGGCATTTTCTGATCGCCGGAGCCGTAGCCGACGCCCTTCAGCGAGGACAGAATGCCGATCGAGAGCCCATCATACGGCGAGAGCACGCCTTGCACCGTCTCGTCAGTGTAGTGGGCGGAAAGCAGGTTATCCATTCGCGCCTGCGCCACCGCGCCATCCCAACGCAGCGTGCCGACGGTGTCCATGCCCGTCTGGCCGGAACCAATCGCGATCTCGCCACTGTCGATCATCGGCTGCAACACGCTCATGGCGCCGTTGTAGAAGAAAAAGGCGTTGTTATCGTCCGGAGAGCCGCCGAACAGCTCGACATTCCAAGGCTTTACATCCGGGAACCGCGCCTTCAGCCCGTCGACCAACGAAGACGCCTGCTGCACCCCGACCTTAAAATTGTCGAAGGTGGCGTAATAGCTGACATGGGCGCTATCGCGGATCAGGCGATCATAGGCGATCACCTGGATGCCCGCTGCGTCAGCGTTCTCCAAGGCGTTCGACAAGGTGGTGCCGTCGATCGCCGCAATCACCAGCACATCGACGCCCTTGGTGATCATATTCTCGATCTGGGCGAGCTGGTTTGGAATGTCGTCCTCAGCGTATTGCAGATCGGTCTTGTATCCCGCCGCCTCGAACTGCTCGACCATCGAGTTGCCGTCGGAAATCCAACGCGCCGAAGATTTGGTCGGCATGGCGATGCCAACAGTGCCCTTGGCCGCCGCGAAATTGGGCGCAACAAACAGCCCGACGCCTAAAGCGAGCGCCGACAGACCGGCGATGAACCGCTTCATGGTTTCCTCCCTATCTTTATTGGAGCGCGAGCGCCCCTTCAGCCGCCCGCGCCGCAGGTTGATTGACTGAAGTGGGAAAACGCTAGCAGCGCGGCGAAAGCCTGATCAATTGCTTCCTGGTAAAAATAATACTTTTTACGTCGAAAAATTCGCACACGCCCGCCGAAATACCCCAGCAGAAGAAATCAATCCGGCCGCCTCGCCTAAAATACGGTTCACCGATGCAAAACACGCCCACTCAGCGGCCCATGAGAGACGCCTAGCTGCTGGTGGTGGGGGAGGCGGCCGAAAGCCCAAACGACGCCTTCATTCCTATAACCCGCTCACACTGGCGCACCCCAGCGGGTGCGCTGACGCATCAGCAGGTAATAGACGCTGGGCACGAACAGCAGCGTCAGCGGCGAGGCGATCAACAGGCCGCCGATCATGATCGTCGCCATCGGCTCAAACAGCACCCCGCCGCTCATCGCCATGGGAATCAGCCCGAAGATGGTGGTGAGCGACGTCATCATAATCGGCCGCGCTCGCTGCTGCGAGGCGCTGACGATCGCCTCCATCAAGTCCATCCGCTCTGTGTCGAGGTCGATCTGATTGATCAGCACAATGGCGTTGTTGATGATGATCCCCATCAACGACATCAGCCCCAAGACCGCGAAAAACGCCATTGGGTGGCCAGCGAACATCATCGCGAACGGCGCCCCGACCAGAATGATCGGAATGGTGAGAAAGGTGATCGCCGTGCGGCGGATCGAGTTGAACTGAAACACCAGCGCCAGCACCATCACCACCAGCGCCAACGGCAGGTTGGCTCCGATCTGGGTGTAGACGTCGACACTATCCTCCAACTCGCCGCCGATATTGACGCCGTAGCGGTCATCCAGATCCAGCTCTTGCAATGTCGGCTGGATAAAATCGGCCAACTCCTGCGCTGACATCGCGGCGCTTTTCGCCGAGACGATGATCTGCCGCACCTGGTTTTTGCGCCGGATCTTGGAGAACTCCAGTTTCGGTTGGAACGTCGCCACTTGGTCAATCGAAATCAGCTTGCCGTTGGCGGAAATCGACAGATTGACGAAATCCTCCACACTGTCGCGATACTGCTTCTCCGCCCGGAGCACGATCGGGATTTGCTCGTCGCCCTCCCGGAAGGTCGAATAAGCCGCGCCGGAGAAATAGGCGTTCATCACCTCGGAGACTTCTTCCGACGTCACACCGAACTCGCGCGCCTTATCTTGCGCAATGTCGACGACGACCTTCAGCTCCTTATTGCCCCAATCATTCTCATTCCGCACCAGCGCGGGCGCTTTGTCGAACGCCGCCTCCACCTTGGCGGCGGCGGCCATCAGCACATCGCCGTCCGGGCCGGAGATCTCGACATCTACGATGCCGCCTTCATCCCCGCCATTCGACAGCCGCGTCACCCGGAACCGCGCCGCCGGGAACTGTTCAATGAATACCCGCCGCGCCCGATCCGCCAACTCGACCGCCGCCTCATAGCCGCTGGCCTGGACCACGAAGAAAGCGCTTGTCGGGTCCGGGTCCGCTGGGTCCAAGGTTAGATAGAAGCGCGGCCCACCGCCACCGACATAAATGGTGCTGCCCACCACCTCCGGGTTGATCTCGTCGTTCAAGATCCATTTTTGCACCGCCAGAGCATGGCGCTCCGTCGCTGAGATCGCCGATCCCTTCGGCATGTCCATATAGACCAGCACTTCCGCGCGTTCGCTCAGCGGAAACATCTCCGGTTTCAGGCGGGCGAACTGCGACATGCCAAGCGCGACAAAGGCAAACACCACCAGCATCACCGGCGCGCCCCAGGGCAGC
>JAHQVS010000292.1 GCA_019634215.1 Paracoccaceae bacterium
CCGGCGACCCAACGCAACATGGCGACGCTTAAATCAGATCAAGTCAGCTGCGTTGGCCCCAATGAGGGTCCTATGGCATGCGGCGAATTTGGGTTTGGCCGTATGGCGGAGCCGGAGCAGCTGGTTCAGGCGGTTGAAACTTATTTCACCAATGTTCCGGTCGCGGGGTCGCTCGATGGGTTGCGTGTTCTGGTTACGTCTGGGCCGACTCATGAACCGATAGATCCTGTGCGCTATCTCGCCAATCGATCGTCGGGACGCCAGGGCGCTGCGATTGGAGCGGCGTTAACAGCCGCTGGGGCTGAGGTGACATTTGTCACGGGACCAGCAGAGGCCCCGCCGCCGCCCGCCCAACGTCTTGTTTCCGTACAGACAGCGCGCGAGATGCACGACGCGGTGGTTGCTGCGCTGCCGGTGGATGTGGCGATTTTCGCGGCCGCTGTCGCTGATTGGCGTGTGCTCACTGAAATGGGCGGGAAAATTAAGAAGGCCCCGGATATGACGGCGGCGCCTCAGCTGGAGCTGGTCGAAAATCCTGATATTTTGGCTGAAATTTCGCAACTGGAGACGGATGCGCGCCCTAGTCTGGTGATTGGCTTCGCGGCTGAGACTGACAATGTCTTGGATAACGCCCGCGCAAAGCTTCAGCGCAAGCGGTGTGATTGGCTGATTGCCAACGATGTGTCGCCCGAGACCGGAATTATGGGTGGTAAGGAAAATCAAGCCACGCTGTTGACATCGTCGGGTGAGGAAAGCTGGCCGCGCCTCGACAAGGACGCGGTGGCGGCGCGGTTAGTCGCCAAGATTGCTGAGTGGCGGGCTCTGCGCACTGAGAAGGGGGAAACGTATGCCCCTCCCCGTTGAGATTCCAATGTCCCTCCTCACTCATGCCGTCGAGGCCCCATATTACGCAACGTCAGGTGCTGCAGGTGCGGATTTGATGGCCGCCGTAGCGGAGGATGCGCCGCTCAGTCTGGAGCCAGGTGCAATCGCCGCCGTCCCGACAGGCGTCTCTCTCGCGTTGCCGCCCGGCTGGGAAGCCCAAGTTCGACCGCGTTCCGGTCTTGCCCGCCGTCATGGCGTCACGGTGCTCAATGCTCCGGGTACGATCGATTGGGACTTTCGAGGGGAAATAGAGGTTTTGCTTATAAATCACGGTCCGGCCGTTTGGACGGTCGAGCGCGGTATGCGGATCGCGCAATTAATCGTGTGTCCAGTCCGTCAAGCTCAGTGGGTTCTTGTCGAGTCTCTCGATGAAACTGCGCGTGGCGTTCAAGGTTTCGGTTCGACTGGGGCCGATTCCGATCCTCCCAGAGTGGCCGAGAAGTAGTATTCGGTCTTTTTAACAAGCGTAAGCGTCCCTTGCTTCCAGTCAAAGCGGGCGTGTCAGTCAAGGAGTATTTGGCGCGATGGTGCGGCTTTCTCGAAAAACAATGTTGGCGGTGGAGGCGGTGACGGATATCGCTTTTTATGGTCGATCCGAACCGATCCAAGCCAAGGATATTACTGCACGTCAGGGGGTGCCGCCACGGTATCTTGAGCAGGTCATGCAGCAACTTGTCCATGAAGGTGTGCTCAAAGGTGTGCGAGGCCCGCGCGGCGGCTATATGTTGGCGCGCGAGCGTCGGCGGATTTCCGTTGGCGATATTGTGCGGATCGTCTCCGCACTGGACACTGCCGATGAGCTTGAAGGCCCGTCAGCTTCGGGGTTGGGTTCCGGTGTGATTGGTCCATTTTGGCAAAAAACCAAGACGGAGCTGCTGTCTGGGCTAGATTCGGTGACGATTGCCGATCTTTGCGATCGGGCAGAGCAAGCTGGGCTTAATCGTGAGCGGCTGAATGGCGGCGAGTATAGCATCTAAGCAGCTAGGCAATCTGACCGCACCACTAGAATAAGTCTCGATCAGTCCCTTATCGCAAAATCCGTAGAATAGCCCTATGGCTTCTACGGTGAGCGCGTCATGTCGCGAACGTCGCCCTAAAAATGATCGCCTTTGCAAGCGGATTGCGGGAGATCGCATTGTGATGCTGGTCGTGATCTGGCCGTAGCACATGAGAAACAATAGCGGCGTCTCCAGGCTGTTGCAGCGTGCTCAATTGCGCGTCACGGCTTGGCGGAGAGGATTATGACGGCGGGGATCAGCGGACAGAAGCGGCAAACGTCGCGAACAGCGCATGACGAGGGCTCAGCTCCGTTTCGTGCGCATGGGAGGGTTTACCAGGATATGTGTGAAACCATTGGCGGTACGCCGATGGTTCGCATGTCCCGCTTAGCCAAGGCTCATGGAGCTGATGTGGAGCTTTTGGCTAAGCTTGAATTCTTCAATCCCGCCTCCAGCGTCAAAGACCGCATAGGCTTGGCGATGGTTGAGGCGATGGAGGCCTCGGGCGCATTGCGAACCGGCGGCGGCTCTGGGCCGACGGTTATAGAAGCCACATCAGGGAACACGGGCATAGCGTTGGCTATGGTCTGTGCGGTCAAAGGCTACCGGTTAATTTTGTGCATGCCGGAAAGTATGTCCCTAGAACGCAGGAAAATGTTGGCGTTGCTCGGCGCGGAGTTGGAGTTGACACCGGCTGCGGAGGGCATGAAAGGCGCTTTGTCGCGGGCGCAAGCTTTGGCTGACGATATTCAGAATTCTGCGATTCCGAGCCAATTCGACAACCCGGCCAATCCCGACATTCACTACCGTACGACGGCGGAAGAGATCTTGACGGATGTGGGGGGCGAGTTGGATGTGTTCGTTGCGGGCGTCGGCACGGGGGGCACTGTGACGGGGGTCGGGCGCGTTCTGCGGGAGCGGCTGCCCAATGTGAAGATTGTCGCTGTCGAACCTGAGGATAGTGCGGTGCTTTCTGGCGGACGTCCGGGACCCCACAAGATCCAGGGTATTGGCGCCGGCTTTACGCCAGCCAATCTCGACCTGACATTGATTGATGATGTGATCACCATCGGCAGCGAGAACGCCTTTGACACTGCACGGCGGGCGGCGCGCCTAGAGGGGTGTCCTTGCGGTATCTCCTCAGGGGCGGCGCTGGCGGCGGCGTTGGAGATTTCCGAGCGACCGGAGCTATCAGGGAAGCGGATCGTGGTGATTCTGCCTTCCTTCGCCGAGCGCTATCTTTCGACATCGCTGTTCGACGTGTTTTAGATTGCTGGCCGTCGAAGTGAACTCGCCAGCGATGGAGGCACTATCTTATCTCTACTTTCCCGATCAAACCGACATCGTTAAATTGAGACTGGCTCCAGCGAAGAGGCCAGTATGCCGCAACTCGCCCCACGCGTGATCGTGATTGGCGTTCTGGTCCACAATCAACGCCTGCTTGCGATGCGGGTGTCCGATCCACAAGGAAGACTGATCGGCGCTCGCCCGTTGGGCGGTGGGGTCGACTTTGGCGAAACCTCATCTGCCGCATTGATTCGCGAGTTCCGCGAAGAGATCGGCGCTGATGTGATCGTCAGCACAGAGTCGGCGATGTTTGAAAACCTGTTCCAGTATAACGGCGCCCAAAAGCATGAGATCGTGGTTGCCCGCCCGGTGCGGCTGCGTGAGGCCGCCTTGCTAGAGCAAGAGCGTTTCGAGATTAACGAAGGCGATGGCGTGGTGTTTACGGCGGAATGGTTTGCGTTGGAGGACCTGCGTTTGGGTCGGCCGCCGCTGTTTCCCCCTGGCCTGTTGGATGTGGTGGAGAGTTGGGTTTGAGCGCGTTGTCTAATGAGGAGTTGGAGCGCTACGCTCGGCATATCATCCTCAGGGAAATCGGTGGCCCAGGTCAGGTGCGGTTGCGGCGGGCCAAGGTGTTGGTCATCGGCGCGGGGGGATTGGGATCGCCCGTCTTAATGTATCTGGCGGCAGCCGGAGTGGGGCGGTTAGCGATTGTTGATGACGACCACGTGTCTCTCTCCAATCTTCAACGTCAGATCATCCACCACTCAGGTGATGTGGATCAGCCTAAGACGGAAAGCGCCGCCCGCAGTCTGCAAAACTTGAATCCTGGCGTCGAGCTCACGCTGCACCCGACCCGCATTACGGCGGAAAACGCTGAGAGTTTGGCGGCTGGGTGCGATTTGATTCTGGACGGCTCCGATAATTTTGAGACCCGGCGCTTGGTGAATCGCACGGCTGCTGCCTTGGGTGCGCCATGGGTGTTCGGGGCAATTGGTCAATGGGAGGGGCAGGTCGCTGTCTTTCCGCCAGCGGGCCGCCCTTGTTATGATTGCGTTTTTCCGACCGATCCTGCGCCGGGCCTGTCTCCAAGCTGCGCAGAGGGCGGCGTGTTAGGCGCTTTGGCGGGGGTGATCGGATCACTGATGGCGGTGGAGGCGCTGAAGTTGATCGCGGGCTCTGGCGAGCCGTTGATCGGACGCCTGCTGCTATACGACGCGCTCTATGCCGAGACGCGTGTGATCGCGACACGCTCACGCCCAGACTGCCCTGTTTGTGGTCGCTCTTAGAGCATTCCCGGCAAGACCTGATCTGGTGGGCGATGGCCGTCGGCGAAGGTTTTGATGTTGATCATCACCTTCTCCCCCATCTCCAACCTGCTTTCGATCGTGGCGGAGCCCATATGCGGCAGCAGCACGACAGTCTCAAGCTCTCGCAGCTTTGGGTTGATCGAGGGTTCATGCTCGAACACGTCAAGCCCGGCGCCCGCCAATTCACCTTTCACCAGCATGCGTGTGAGGGCGTTTTCATCGATCACCTCGCCTCGCGCGGTGTTGACGATATAGGCGGTAGGCTTCATCAGCCGCAGTCGCCGCGCCGAGAGCAAGTGGTATGTCGCTGGTGTGTGCGGGCAATTGACGGAGATGATGTCCATACGGGCGAGCATTTGGTCCAAGCTCTCCCAATAGGTGGCCCCATGCTCTTGCTCTATTGAGGCGTGCAGCCGCTTGCGGTTGTGGTAATGCACCTCCAGTCCAAACGCGCGGGCACGCTTCGCCACCGCCTGGCCAATGCGGCCCATGCCGATGATACCAAGCCGCTTGCCGGTGACGCGATGGCCTAGCAGGCTGGTCGGCGACCAGCCGGTCCAGGCGTCACGTGCCATTAGATCTATGCCCATCGACAACCGCCGGGGCACCGCCAGGATTAGCGCCATGGTCATGTCAGCGGTGTCGTCGGTCAGCACGCCTGGGGTATTGGAGACCAGAATCCCGCGCTGCCGCGCCGTTTCGACGTCGATATGATCGATCCCGGCGCCAAAATTAGCGATCAGCTTCAAGCGTTCCCCAGCCTGGGCAAGCAGCCTTTGATCAATTGAGTCGGTGACCGTCGGCACCAAGATGTCGGAATCACGCATAGCCGTCGCCAACTCGGTTGGCGTCAGTTGTGTATCTTCGGGATTCAGCCTGACGTCGAACAACTCTGAAAGCCGCGCCTCGACCGCCTCCGGCAGACGTCGTGTGACCGTCACGCGCAACGTTTGTTCGCGGGGAGCTTTCGTCATTTCAGAGCTATCCCATCCTCAGAAAGATACAATGCAGTCCGTTTGCTCGGGTGGCGTCAACGAAACATTCATGGTTGCTGGCTGAACTGCCTCTCATCGGTTGGTTACACGAACAGACCGTTCCGGCGAAAGGTGAAAACGATGGCGTGTGAACGATTGTTTCGCATTTATGGCGTTTTCGGTTCGGAGATTGCGCAACGGATCGGTAAGTTGCTACTGGCGGTGGCGATGGGCGCTTTTCTCTATGGAATGACGGCCGCGCCCGCGATCAGCGCGGACTCCCAGAACAAGATTGGCCCATACAGCGGCGAGGCTTTGCCCCGTTTCGCCGCCTTGAAGGCGGACCGGGTGTATTTGCGGCGCGGGCCCGGGCGCAATTACGCCATCGCCTGGGAGCTGAGGCGGCGACGCATGCCTGTGTTAATCCTCGGCGAGCATGGCCACTGGCGCAAGGTGCGTTTGCAGGATGGGGAAAGAGGGTGGATTCATCGCGCCATGCTTACTCCCCGCAGTTATGCGGCTGCCCGTGAACAAGGCGTTAATATTTATGAACAACCGAGCCGTGAATCTAAGGCGATCGCTCGGGCGGAGCGGATGGCGATCTTGCGAGTGCGCACCTGCGGTCAATTCTGGTGCGAAGTCGACGCCTTGAATTTGCGCGGGTGGGTACGCCGAGAGGTGCTGTGGGGCGTGGACCCACATCAAGACGCGGTGTCGAGCGTCGCAGTCGCCAACTAGGGTATACCCTCGGATCTACGCCATCAGCCAGGCGGCTATTCCTGTCTAATAGAAAATCTTCGATAGTCCCGGGCGCCTTCCCCCTTGCGTCGCCAGGCCATTGGGTTGAATGTCCAGAACGGTGTTCACATTTGCTCTGGGGCGCTTGCGTCGCGGTTGGCGTTTGATTGCGTCGCGCTTCTCGCGGTGTTACCCGGATTGCGAATAGCTACTAAACCTCTGGGGCTTGCGCTGAACGCAACCTCTACTCCGCCGGGAACGGGAATGACTGAGAGAAAATCTAACTACTCTTACGACGACCTGCTGGCCTGTGGCCGTGGAGAGCTTTTTGGGCCAGGCAATGCACAATTGCCGGCCCCGCCGATGCTGATGATGGATCGCGTCACCTCTATTTCAGAGGACGGCGGCGCCCATGGTAAGGGCGTGGTTGAGGCTGAGTTCGACGTCAAAAAAGATGCTTGGTTTTTTCAGTGCCATTTTCTCGGCGACCCCGTAATGCCCGGCTGTCTTGGGTTGGACGCGCTCTGGCAGCTCACCGGCTTTTTTCTTGGATGGAAGGGGCTGGAGGGGCGTGGCCGCGCGCTCGGTGTCGGAGAGGTGAAATTCACGGAAATGGTGACGCCCACAGTGCGGCTCATCAAATATACGGTCGACATTAAGCGCGTGATTGACCGCAGGTTAAAGCTCGGCATTGCGGATGGCCGCATGTTTGTTGACGGCGAGTTGGCCTATACCATTAAGGACATGCGCGTCGGCCTCTTCCAAACAGGCGCCGCGACCGGTTGAAATAGTTTCGATTGGCGATGGTGATGGGGATCAGGCTGCCCGTGGGCGGTACGACTCCGCATCCGCGCATTTTCGACGACATTCTGACGAAAGGGAGTGAGATATGAGACGCGTCGTCGTCACAGGCATCGGCATTGTCTCGTCTATCGGCGCCAGCCCTCAAGAGGTGGCGGCGTCATTGCGGGAGGGGCGATCCGGGATCTGCTTCGCGCCAGATTACGCTGAGCATGGCTTCCGTAGTCAGGTGCACGGCGCGTTGAATGTCGATCTGGAAGCCATGATCGAGAAACGCCAGCGTCGCTTTATGGGCGATGGAGCGGCCTATAACTTCTTGGCCATGCAGCAGGCGATCGCCGACAGCGGGTTGACGGATGCTGAGGTGAGCCACGAGCGCACTGGCTTGGTGATGGGCTCCGGCGGTCCGTCGACGAAGAATCTGTTCATTGCGCACCAGACAGTTTTAGAGAAGGGTGCGCCAAAGCGCATGGGGCCATTCATGGTCACGCGCGGTATGTCTTCGACGAACTCCGCCTGTTTGTCGACCTTGTTCAAAATCAAGGGAGTCAACTACTCCATCACGTCGGCATGCTCGACATCGGCGCATTGCATCGGCAATGGCGCGGAGCTGATCCAATGGGGCAAGCAGGATGTGGTATTCGCAGGTGGCGGTGAAGAGCTGGATTGGACCCTTTCTTGCCTGTTTGACGCGATGGGGGCGATGTCCTCGAAGTTCAACGATACGCCGGAACGGGCGAGCCGCGCCTTTGACGCCGATCGCGACGGGTTCGTGATATCTGGTGGCGGTGGGGTCGTGATCTTGGAGGAGTATGAGCGCGCGAAGGCGCGCGGCGCCCGCATTTACGCCGAAGTCACCGGCTATGGCGCGACTTCGGATGGGTACGACATGGTGGCGCCGTCCGGCGAGGGCGGCGAGCGCTGCATGCGGTTGGCGATGTCGACCGTCGGAGATCGTAAGGTGGGGTACATCAACGCCCATGGAACATCGACGCCTGTCGGAGATGTACCGGAGGTCGAGGCGGTTCGCCGGGTGTTCGGTAAGGATGCGCCCCCGATCAGCTCAACCAAATCGCTCACTGGTCACGCCCTTGGCGGTGCGGGTGTGTTGGAGACAATCTACTGCCTGCTGATGCTTGAAGGCGACTTTATCGCAGCCTCCGCGAATATCGACACTCTCGATGAGGCGATCCTTCCAGGTGAGATCGCTTTGGAGCGCGTCGATAACGCAGGGCTCGATACGGTTCTATCCAACAGCTTTGGCTTCGGTGGCACCAACGCCACGTTGGCGTTGTCGAAACTCCGCGATTGATCGGGAAAGGCGGGCTTAGGGAATGAGCGAGGAAAGCATCGCGGCGCGGGGCGCCGCGTCTTCGATCATGGCTGGAAAACGCGGGTTGGTGATGGGGGTGGCCAATGATCATTCCATCGCTTGGGGTATCGCCTCAACCTTGCATTTACATGGCGCCGAAATGGCGTTTTCGTATCAAGGCGAGCAGTTTGGCAAGCGGGTCGAGCCGCTGGCTGCCTCGCTTGGAGCGCCGTTCGTATTGCCAGCCGACGTGCTCGACCCAGCCAGCTTGGATGCGATGTTCGAGCGGCTTGAGAATGAGTGGGGCCGGTTGGATTTTCTGGTGCACGCCATCGCCTACTCGGAGAAAGCCGAGCTGAAGGGCCGCTATATGCACACTTCGCGGGAGAACTTCCTGCGGACCATGGACATCTCCTGCTTCTCCTTCACAGACATTGCCCAGCGAGCGCAGCCGCTGATGTCGCCGGGGGGGGCGCTGATCACTCTGACCTATCTCGGTTCTGAGCGCGTGATGCCGAATTACAACGTCATGGGCGTGGCCAAGGCGGCGCTTGAGGCCAGCGTACGCTATCTGGCGCATGATCTTGGGCCGGACGGTGTGCGGGTGAACGCAATCTCTCCAGGGCCGATGCGCACGCTCGCGGGCTCGGCGATCGGCGGAGCACGCAAGGTGTTCAAGGAATGCGCGGATAACGCCCCCTTGCGCCGCAACGCCTCATTACAAGAGGTCGGCGGAGCGGCGCTGTTCGCACTCTCAGACCTTGGCGCGGGCGTTACAGGAGAGGTGATTTACGTCGACAGCGGATATCACGTCATGGGTATGGCGGTGGAAGAAAACCTCTAAACGCCAAGAAACACGCTCGCCGCCATTGCGCCGAATTGACCTGAGCTTCGACCGGCCGACATACACGGCGTATCCGAATCGTTCAGGAAAGGCGCTGAGGAATGACGCTCTCATTGGCTGTGGGTGGCGGCGTGTTAGCGCTGTATCTTTGGATGGTGTGGCCTGCGTTTGACAGTCGGCGCTGGAGCTTGGCGATCGACATCAGCGCCGCCAGTTTCATTTGGGGCGGGTTGGGTGTCGCGCTGCTGGTGATGCTGTTTTACAGAACGCCGGAATTGATTCCACTGATCATCGTCGCGATCATGGTCCATGAATATGGGCATGTCCTCGCCTATCGTTTGGCGGGGCATTCAGCGCCCAAATTTCGTTTGGTGCCGTTTGGCGGCGTGGCGATTTCAAATGAACCGTACAAAACGCAGGCGGAACAAGCTTACATCGCGCTGATGGGGCCAGGGTTCAGCATCGCCTTGTTGGTGGCGGCGTCGGTGGCGAGCGGTGCGCTCGCAATGTCAGGCGATCTCTATGGCGCCCGCTACGCCTATCATGCTGCTCAGTTGATAGGGTTGTTGAACGCCTTCAACCTGCTGCCATTCTATCCATTGGACGGCGGCCGCGTATTACGGGCGATTGCAATGACCATCGGGCCAGGGACGGCCACCGCCTTTGCGGTGATCATGAGCGGCGTCTTTGGGGCCTTTGCGTTCTTGGCGCAGATGCCTGTGTTGCTGCTGTTCGCGGGATTGGGGTTGATCGCGGCGTTGCGCCCGTCTCGCTCGGAGATGCTGGCGACGCCGATGAATGCCTGGGTCGCGCTCTTGGCGTTCTTGGCCTATGCGGCGACCTTTGCGGCTCATGCTTGGGTGAGTTTGCCCTGGCTTGCGGGAATATTGTCCAGAGCCGCAGGATAGTGAGTGCCGGCGAGGCGCTGGCTGCGCCTCGCCGCTAGATTGTAAATCAGTCCGCGTCTTCTATCGCTTCGCCAGTTTCCTGATCCACCACTTTCATCGACAACCGCACTTTGCCGCGATCATCGAAGCCTAGCAGCTTCACCTTTACCGACTGGCCTTCTTTCAACAGATCTTTGACCTGTGCGCCCTTCTTCGAGCCGGTGATCTGGCTGACATGGACCAACCCGTCCTTGGCGCCGAAAAAGTTCACGAAGGCGCCGAAATCCATCAGCTTGACGACCTTGCCGTCATAGATCTGACCGACTTCAGGCTCGCTGGTGATGGCGAGGATCTTTTGCTTCGCGATTTCGATCTTGGCGCCGTCCGGTGATGCGATCTTGACCGTGCCGTCGTCGTTGATGTCGACCTTGGCGCCGGACTCCTCGACGATTGACCGGATGGTCTTGCCGCCGGAACCGATGACCTCACGGATTTTGTCAGTTGGGATTTGCAGCATTTCGATGCGTGGGGCGTGGGCGGAGAATTCCTTACGGCCTTCCGCCAGCGCCTTGCCCATTTCGCTGAGAATGTGCATCCGCCCATCCTTGGCCTGGGCCAGCGCTTGATTCATGATCGCTTCGGTGATGCCGGCGACCTTGATGTCCATCTGTAACGAGGTGATCCCCGCTTCTGTGCCTGCGACCTTGAAGTCCATATCGCCGAGATGATCCTCGTCTCCGAGGATGTCGGTCAAAACAGCGAATTTCTCACCTTCGAGGATCAGGCCCATCGCCACACCGGCGACCGGACGCTTCAAAGGCACCCCAGCATCCATCATCGCCAAGCTGCCGCCGCAGACAGTCGCCATGGAGGAAGAGCCGTTCGACTCGGTGATCTCCGAGACTAAGCGGATGGTGTAGGGGAAGTCGATGTTGGCAGGCAGCGCCGCCCGCAACGCCCGCCACGCCAGTTTGCCGTGGCCGATTTCGCGGCGGCCAGGCCCACTCATCCGGCCAGTTTCACCCACGGAATAGGGTGGGAAGTTATAGTGCAGCATGAAGCGCTCGCGATATTCGCCTTCGAGCGCGTCGATAATCTGCTCATCATCACCGGTGCCGAGGGTGCAGACCACCAAGCCCTGGGTCTCGCCGCGCGTGAACAGCGCCGAACCGTGGGTGCGTGGCAGAAATCCGACATGGCAGTCGATCCCGCGCACGGTGGTGAGGTCGCGTCCATCGATGCGTTCGCCGGTCTTGATAATAGCGCCACGCACGATCTCCTGCTCAAGCTCCTTGAAGCAGGCGCCGACGCCAGAATCGTCCTCCTTCTCGTCGTCGGAGAGCTTTTCGAGCAGTTTTTCTTTCGATTCCGCGATCTTCGACTGCCGGTCTTGTTTGTCGACGGTGGCGAACGCTTTCTCGAGATTTTTCTTGGCGTGCTTCCGCACGGAGGTCATCAGCTTTGAGCGATCCGGCGGCTGATAGTCCCAAGGCTCCTTCGCCGCCTCTTCCGCCAAACCAATGATCGCCTCGATCACAGGCTGCATATGCTTGTGGCCAAACATCACCGCACCGAGCATTTGCTCCTCGGTCAGCTCCTCGGCCTCGGATTCTACCATCATGACAGCGTCATGGGTGCCGGCCACCACCAGATCCAGCACGCTGTCCTTCAGGTCATCGACCGCCGGGTTGAGCGCGAATTCACCATTGATCAGGCCGACCCGTGCGGCGCCGATCGGCCCCATGAACGGCACGCCGGAAATGGTCAACGCCGCTGAAGCCGCGACCAGGGCGACGATATCCGGATCATTGCGCAGATCATGGCTGAGCGTGGTGATGATCACCTGCACTTCGTTTTTGAACCCAGGCGCGAACAGCGGACGGATCGGACGGTCGATCAGGCGCGAGGTCAGCACCTCTTTTTCCGTCGGCTTGCCTTCACGCTTGAAAAAGCCGCCGGGGATTTTGCCGGCGGCGAAATATTTCTCTTGGTAATTGACGGTCAGGGGGAAAAAATCCTGCCCCGGCCTTGGTTGACGCTGCGCGACCACGGTCGCCAACACGGTGGTCTCGCCATAGGTCGCCAACACCGCGCCGTCCGCCTGACGCGCAACGCGTCCGGTTTCCAGGATGAGAGTCTCGTCTCCCCAGGTCAGTTCTTTGCGTTTGATATCAAACATTAATGTCACCTTCGGGTCGTCGCCGGATTGCGCGACCCCGCCTTTCATCAGCCCCTATCTGCGGCGCGCGCTGGATAGGGCCAGGGCCGAGCGCGCGACACGGGCGGCGGTTCCGCCCCAAACGACAACGCGCCCCGTAGGGCGCGTTATGATTATTTCCGGATGCCGAGCCGCTTAATCAGCTCAAGATAGCGTGGTTCATCCCGCGCTTTCACATAGTCGAGCAGCTTTCGCCGCTGAGAGACCATCTTCAGCAAGCCGCGACGGGAGTGATTGTCCTTCTTGTGCGACTTGAAATGCTCGGTGAGGTTGGAGATGCGCTCCGTCAGGATTGCGACCTGCACCTCGGGTGAGCCGGTGTCGCCCTCTTTCGTGGCGTATTCTTTCATGAGCGTATCTTTACGCTCGGTTGTGATCGACATCGTCGTCCTTTCGTGGATCGAAGATCGGTTGGCAGTTCAACACGCGCGATGGATGGAACAATCCGCCTTTAACAGCGCCGATGGCCACCGCTTCCCCGTCCAGGGAGGCCCAGGCCGCATCGCCATAAGACAGATCATGGGCCGCCAAAGCGCCTGTGATCGGGATGGCGCGCCCCTGTCGAAGCTGCGCCGCTTGTCCGCCCGAGACGGCCAGGGCCGGGATGTCGTCCAGCCCGGTCGAAACCGGCGAAAGATGCGTTTCCGCGTCGTCCATATCGCGGAATTCATCGAGCTTTTCAAAGGGAATCGCACCCTTTAGTGCGAACGGGCCGGCCCAAAGACGCCGAAGCGCGATAATATGGCCGCCGCAGCCCAGCGCGACGCCGAGGTCTCGGGCGACGGAGCGCACATAGCCGCCTTTCCCGCAGGTCATCTCGAACACCGCATCGTCTTCCGAGGGCGTCTCCAAGAGGGTCAACGCTTCAATCCAGATTGGTCGCTCCGCTAGCTCCAGCGTTTCACCGTCACGGGCGAGATCATAGGCGCGGGCGCCGTCGATCTTGATCGCCGAGAAGTTTGGCGGACGCTGCATCACTTCACCCTGGAAAGCGCCGAGTTGCGCCAGGATCTCCTCCTGGCTGGGACGAAGTCCGGAGCGGGCGGTGACTTCGCCCTCAAGGTCGTCGCTGTTGCGGGCTTCGCCCCATCGGACAGTGAAACGGTAGCGCTTTAGCGAATCCATGGCGTAGGGCACGGTCTTAGTCGCCTCGCCGAAAGCGATGGCCAGGACGCCGGTTGCAAGTGGGTCCAGGGTGCCAGCGTGGCCGGCCTTTTGCGCACGGAGCGCCCACCTCGCCTTAGAAACCACCTGCGTCGAGCCGACGCCGATTGGTTTGTCGACAACCAGCCAGCCGTTCACCGGCCGCCCCTTCCTGCGGCGGGCCATCCGCAATTCCTTCTTCGTGATGAGCGCTCTCAGGCCCCGACCGTGCAATGGGGAGTCTGGGTTTGTCTGATGAAAATGGAATAGGCCGCCCATCTATCAGGGCGACATGTGGAATGCGAGTGGAATGGAAAGCTTTTTCGGCTCACTCCTCCCGATCGGTCGCTACGTCTCTGCGCACTTGCTCGTCATTCAACAGGCGGTTCGCCGCATCCATCCGGTCGAAGCTTTCATCCAGGACAAAATGCAGCTCTGGTGAGTATTTCAACGTCAGCGATTTGGTCACCTGATGCCGCAACTCGCGGGTGTTCTTTTTCAGCGCAGCCAGCGCCGCGTCGGCGTCTTTGCCGCCGAGAGGCAGTACGAAGGCGGTGGCGTGGCGCAGGTCGGGGGAGGCGCGGACTTCCGACACGGTGATGGAGAAGCGCGTCAGCTCTGGGTCATGCGTCTCGCCGCGCATCAGCACATCGGAGAGAGTCCTCCGGATCGACTCGCCGACTTTCAATTGTCGTTGGCTAGGCGCGCCGCCGCCGTCTTGCCCGTCTCTATGGGTTTTCCGTTTGCTCATCTGGTATATGTAGCGGCTTAAATGCCGTTTCGCGAGGCCATACAAGCTGCGCATGAACAACAGCTTCTCAGCACTCGAGTTGACCGGCCGTAGTCGCGCCCATGTCAGCCAGTCTGACGCCCCCCGCTTTGCGGCTCATCCGCGCGCGATGGAAGCATTCATGGCGCTGCGGGCCGCAGCCGCACAGGATGGTTTCGATCTGCGCCCGTTCAGCAGTTTCAGGGATTTCCACACTCAGGCGCGAATATGGCGGCGAAAATTTTTGTTGGAGAAGCCGATTTTCGATCAAAGCGGCGCGCCGATCGATGGCGGCTCTCTCACTGAGGAAGAGCGGGTTTGGGCGATCCTGGGATATTCGGCTCTGCCTGGCGGCAGCCGTCATCATTGGGGGACAGAGATTGATGTGGTCGATGGCGTCGCCGTCGACGCCGGCGCGCCGGTGGATTTGTTGCCGCACGAAACCGCTCCAGGTGGCGTGTTCTCAGAACTGCACGTTTGGCTGGGTGAGCATCTCACCAAGTTTGGCTTTCACCGGCCTTATGACCAATGGCGCGGGGGTATGTTCGCCGAGCCCTGGCATCTGAGTTTCTCTGAGGTTTCCGAGGCTGCGTTGTCTGCGCTGGAGCCTGAGATGATCGCCGAGGCATTGCGGAACGCGGCGTTACCCGGCGGACCCGTTGTGCTCCGGCTGCTCCCAACCATCTGGGAGCGGCATATTCAGAATGTAGCGGCGCCGATTAACGCTTCTTCAGCACAATCAGATTGGTGAGCTTCGACAGCCCATCGCGATCAAGTAGGCCGCAGCGTGAGAAACGGCCTGACCACGCCTGTTCGCAGAAATCATAGGCGCCCATGTCAAGGTTCAGCGCCATTTCCGGCCCGATCGAATCCAACAACTCAGCCGCCGCCTCGTACAGGGTGACCAATCGGGGCGAGGTATCGTAAACGCCGATGCGGCCGTCCTCCATTTGGAACAGCATGCGGCGTCGGAAGGTCGGGGCGTTTTCCGATGGACGCAGATCAAGCTCGCCGTTCCGAATCAGCAGATGGCTCTGCAGTGCGGATAGCCGCAGATCCTCGGCTCTCTCCAGAAACGCTTGGCGCGACTCTCGGTCACGCAGATTGTAAACCGTTCCGTCCAGCTTGGTGTCGGAGACGTCAGAAATCATTGCGCCGCCGTCCGGCCAAGTCAGCAGTAGACCATCCCAGCCTTGTGGATAGGGGTGGGTGGCGTCGCCAGAGCGGATGACGAATCCCTCAGGCGCGAACCGATCGCCGCTGGTGTAAGCGCCTGTCGCCACCACGCGTGTTGGCGCACCTGAGGTGGGTGGCAGCTGGTCTAGTTCGTCAGGTAAAAATAGGATGGATATCTCGGCGCTACCGGGCTGGGTCTCTTGAAACAACACGCCTGCAGGCGGTGGGGGGCCGTCGTCAGCGGCCGCCAAGGTAATGTTTAGAGTCAGCGCCGAGCTCGTCAACGCCGCTAAGAACAAGCCCCGTAAGACTGGGGCGTAAATGAATGCTTGAACCGACCTCATAGCCGCAAGCTGTCCCAAGCGGCGCGTTTCAGCAACAGCCTTTGCGCAGCAACGGCGCAAATCTCTGGCAGCGCCATTGTCACGTCCCCGTCAAACCATTTGGGAACGTTGCGCAAAGAATGTATGGGACATGTGCTTAGCGCTGGCGCGTCTATCCTGATGGCACTCGATTACCCGATAGCCAGCGCTTTGAAGCGCTTCAAACACATAGCGTTGAGGGAGAGAGTGCATCTCCATTTTCGGTTCAGTTGTGAAGTATTCATCCCAGATGAAACTGTAATCGCTGCAATATGTTGGAAGCTGGAACAACGCATAACCGCCATTACGAACGCGTCGCAGTAAGCGTTTCAGCATTTCATACATCACCGGAGGCGGATTATGCTGCAGCACGATGAGTGAGTAGAATAAGTCTACTTCTGGAAGCGTTTCAATGACGTCTAAATCGCTCAAATGAACAAAAGTTCCATTGGTGAGATTTTGCGATTCGAACCAAGTTTCAGCTTTTCTGAGGTGTCCAGGAGAGATGTCGACACCTATCACTTTGTCAAATCTGCGCGCCATCGCAGCACTGACTCGCCCAACGCCACAGCCAAAGTCAATGGCGGAGCGCACTTGGTCCAAGGGTTCATTGTTGCGCTTGAAAAAGGCCGCTAATGTTTGAATGTCTTGTTCGCCAATTGCATAGAATTCTTTCCGGTTCTTTTCAATATTGTCAGCTGCGAATTTTGGGTTGGTCAGCACGGAGAATTCTGCATCAATTTCTCCACGACCAGACCAATAAGCTTTGATTCGATCAACCATCCTAATAAATTGCTCAGGTGGACCATCAATTTGGATATTATTTGCTGGCGCAGTGAGATGTGTGCCAACAACTTTAGTATTTGACTGCCATAATACCCGGCGAAACTCTTCAGAGTTCACCAGCTTTTTGCGAAGACCAGCCATCGGCTTGTCGCGCCACTCTTTCACCTCTTCTGGGGTGGGCGCGCGATTAATGAGGGCGCGAAAAATGTAACGGATATCCTGGGGAGCGAGCTGATCAACGTTGATCACAGGCTTAAGGTTTTCGGCAGCGCCCATAAATGTCTCCGCGCGTAAGGCAAGGCTAAACACAAACACAGCACCGGTACTACCAGCGCAGGCGGACCGTAGCGCCCGGGTCCTGCCACATCTAGGCCTGAGACATCTCGTCGTTAGTTATTCTTTGGTGAACGTCGCTCGACCGTTGCAGTTGCTGCTCAATATGGTGGCTAACTTTAGGAGGCGGCGCTGTCTGAAAAGCGCCGCTTCAATGTAGCTTCGGTCTTAAACCCGCCGCTCAACCATCATCTTCTTGATTTCCGCAATCGCCTTGGCCGGGTTCAACCCCTTTGGGCAGGTTTTGGCGCAGTTCATGATGGTGTGGCAGCGGTAGAGGCGGAATGGGTCCTCCAGGTGGTCGAGTCGCTCGCCAGTGGCCTCGTCACGACTGTCGATCAGCCAACGGTAGGACTGAAGTAGAGCCGCTGGGCCAAGGTAGCGGTCGCCGTTCCACCAATAAGAGGGGCAGGAGGTCGAGCAGCAGGCGCACAGGATGCACTCATAGAGGCCGTCGAGCTGTTTTCTATCTTCGATTGACTGTCGCCACTCTTTCTCTGGTGCTGGAGTTTGGGTGTCGAGATAGGGGTTGATCGAGGCGTGCTGTGCATAGAAATGCGTCAGATCAGGCACCAGATCCTTAACGACAGGCATATGCGGCAGCGGGTAGATTCGGACCACGCCCTGTACTTCATCGAGGCCCTTGGTGCAGGCGAGGGTGTTCGCGCCGTCAATATTCATGGCGCAAGATCCGCAGATCCCTTCGCGGCAGGAACGACGGAAAGTCAGAGTCTGATCGATCTCATTTTTGATGTAGATGATCGCATCCAACACCATTGGGCCGCATTTTGAGCTGTCGACGAAGTAAGTGTCGATCCGGGGGTTTTCCTTGGTGTCAGGGTTCCAACGGTAGATCTTGAAGGTGCGGACCTTTGCGGCGTCGGCGCCATCGGGCTTAGGCCAAGTCTTGCCGACGACCATACGGGAGTTTTTCGGAAGGCTGAATTCGGCCATTTCGATTGTCCTTTGTGGGCGGGCTCACAATTTTGGATTGGCGCGTGATGGTGCTCGCGCCTTCGGATTTGAGCCGCCTCAAACAGTTAACGGATCAGTACACCCGCGCCTTCGGCGCCAACCGTTCCATCGGCGCTTCATTCGAGAGCGGGTTCACATGCACAGGGCGATAGCCAATGTCGGTGTCGCCGCTTTCCCCAGAGATCCAGGCGAGGCTGTGCTTGCGCCAATTCTCGTCATCACGATCAGGATAATCCTCGCGGGCATGGGCGCCTCGGCTCTCTTTGCGGGCGACCGCCGAGTAGGCGGTGGTGACGGCGTTTGCCATCAAGTTCTCAAACTCCAGGGTCTCCATCAGGTCGGAGTTCCAGATTAGCGAGCGGTCGGAGATAGAGATGTCGGCCTTGGCGCTCCAGATTTGTGAGATGCGCTCGCAACCGTTTTGCATAGTGTCCTCGGTGCGGAAAACCGCCAAATCCTCTTGCATGGCCCGCTGCATCCGGTCGCGCAGCGCCGAAGTCGGGGTGCGGCCGTTGGCGTGACGGGTGGCGTCGAAGCGGGCCATCGCCTGCTCCATAGAGGCGGGGTTGAGGTCCTGCACTGGGCTGTCCGGGCTGACAACCTGGCCAGCCTTGATCGCTGCCGCGCGGCCAAAAACCACCAGATCGATCAGCGAGTTGGAGCCGAGGCGGTTGGCGCCGTGGACCGAGGCACAGGCCGCTTCGCCGACCGCCATCAAGCCTGGGGCGATCCGGTCTGGCTCATCCGCCGTCGGGTTCAGCACCTCGCCCCAATAATTGGTGGGAACGCCGCCCATGTTATAATGCACCGTCGGCAGGACCGGGATCGGCTCGCGTGTGAGATCGACGCCGGCGAAGATCCGGGCCGACTCCGAGATCCCTGGAAGCCGCTCCGCCAGGGTCTCCGGCGGCAAATGATTCAGGTGCAGGTGAATGTGATCCTTGCGCTCGCCAACGCCTCGCCCATCGCGAATCTCCATGGTCATGCAGCGGGAGACGACGTCGCGTGAGGCCAGATCTTTATAGGTCGGGGCGTAGCGCTCCATAAAGCGCTCGCCTTCGGAATTGGTGAGATACCCACCCTCACCGCGAGCACCCTCTGTTATCAGGCAGCCGGCGCCGTAGATGCCGGTGGGATGGAATTGCACGAACTCCATATCCTGCAGCGGCAGGCCTTGGCGCGCCACCATGCCGTTGCCGTCGCCGGTGCAGGTGTGTGCTGATGTGGCTGAGAAGTAGGCCCGGCCATACCCGCCTGTCGCCAGCACCACCATCTTGGCGCGGAAACGGTGGATGGTGCCATCGTCGAGTTTCCAGGCGATCAGCCCCTGGCAGACGCCGTCCTCGGACATGATCAGATCGGTGGCGAAATACTCGATGAAGAATTCCGCATTATGTTTCAGGCTCTGACCATAGAGCGTATGCAAAATGGCGTGGCCGGTGCGGTCGGCGGCCGCGCAGGTGCGCTGCACTGGGGGACCTTCGCCAAATTCTGTGGTGTGACCGCCGAACGGGCGCTGATAGATCCGGCCATCTTCGGTGCGCGAGAACGGCACGCCGTAATGCTCCAACTCATAGACCGCCGCCGGCGCCTCGCGGGCGAGGTATTCCATTGCGTCGGTGTCGCCGAGCCAGTCCGAGCCTTTCACGGTGTCGTACATATGCCATTTCCAGCTGTCCGGGCCCATATTTCCCAGGGAAGCGGCGATGCCGCCTTGCGCGGCGACGGTATGGCTGCGGGTCGGAAACACCTTGGTGACGCAGGCGGTTTTCAAACCCTGTTCGGCCATGCCGAGCGTGGCGCGCAAGCCTGCGCCGCCAGCCCCGACGACGACGACGTCATAGGTATGGTCGATAAATTCATAAGCGCTCATGGTCGCTCCACTTCCTCATTCGGCTCCGCCTCATGACGGAGGCTCCCTGATTGTGCCGGCGCTCTAGTGCATGGCGGCGCGGCGCCGCTACGCGCTAATGCGTTGTTTTGTCTCATGATCGGGCAAGAGGCACAGAGATGACCCTGGCCTCGCCCACAGAGTTTCAGACCCCAAAGGCGATCTTGGCCACGGCAAACACCCCGGCGACCCCCAGCAAGCCGCAGCTCAGCGTGTTGGTCAGCAAAAGTGTCGTGCGTGCGCCCTTGTCGTGGACATAGTCCTCGATCACCACTTGCAAGCCTTGAGCGAGATGCAGGAACGACACCCCGATGAACAGGATCGCCACCACGGCGTTGAACGGATTGGCGTACAGGCTCCGCATCGCGTCATACCCTTCGCCGATTACGGTCGCGAAGGGGACGACGAACAGGATGGTCAGCGGGACCAGGGCCACTGACGTCACACGCTGCGACCACCAATGCTCGACGCCATCCTTGGCGGAGCCGAGGCCCATAACGCGACTTCTAGGAGTTTTGAGGCTCATAATCGTCTCTCTTTGCACTCAGGCGACCGCGATCAGCAACAAGATCACCGTGGCTGCGATCGCGCCGAACACCACGGCCCAGCCAGTGGTTGTCACGGTGTCAAGGTCGTAGCCGAAGCCAGCGTCCCAGAACAGGTGCCGGATGCCGTTAAAGGTGTGGTAGGTGAGGCCGAAAGCGCTGGAGAGCAGGACGATGATGCCGACCGGGCTCGTCAGGATCGCGTCGGCCGTCTCGAAGTCAGCTGCGCTGGAGGCGCCTGCGAAAAACCACCACACCAGCAAGATCATGCTGAAGGTCAGGGCGACGCCGGTTATGCGATGCAGGATCGATAGCACCATGGTAATTTGGGGCCGATAGATCTGGAGGTGCGGAGAGAGCGGGCGATCCCCGCGATTTACGTCCGCCATTTTGCGAAACTCCTATTTGTATGCAGAGCCTGTTATGAGCCTGGGCGCCGGCTCTGGCGACGTTGTTCTTACCTATGAGTAAGCTTCTTTAACAAAGTGTGTGCGTTGCAATAGGGGTCTATACCGCACCGCAAAAGCATGCAGTGTGTTAGATTGGCGCGCCTGCTATGCGCCGGGTGCATCATTCAGCGCCCAATCATAATCATCGTCATAGATCTCGGCGACGCCTTCCAGCTGTCTGGACAGCTCAGGGTCGGCATGGCGTCGTAAATGGGCGACCACACCAGTGTCGTCGCCTCCGAAATCTTCTTGGAACCATACGTAGATCGAGGAGACGATCAGTCTGCCTCGCCTGTCGAACCGGGCGGCGCGGGGATGGTTGACGTAGGCGCGCGCGGCGGAGTTGAGATCCGCTTCAAGCGTCGCGGCTTTGAAGGAGGTTGGGGCGAGGTTGGGGCAGCCAATCGAGGCGCAGTTGACGGCGTAATGCACACGTGGATCACGGAACACCGGGCGAAGAATCCCGTGCTCGATATCATCGAGTGACAGGCGGCGTCCGGCGACGGTGACGATTTTCTCATCCCATGGGCCGGTGTTGAACAGCCCGCCGCGCACCTCCTTTATGCTGTCCACCGGATAGGCCTCCAGCACCAACTTCACGGTCAGGGCGTTATAGAGATTGGCCCAGTAGGCGAAAGCGGCGGATTTGGTCAGCATAGCGGGTTCTAGGGCGGCGAGTCCGTCGAGATAGGTCTGCAAGCGCGCTTGCTCTGGGGCGTTCACTGCGCCGTAGTCCATCCGGGTCACGCCATCGGCGCTTGGGCGCAGGAATGTGGTGAGGAACTGTTCCCATATTTGGTTGTTGATATCATCGCGCGCGCCGAATGTGGCCCAGGGTCCATCTATCAGCCTGGAGCGCGGTGCGGCGTGGCTGTGGGAAGCCGCAACCAAGGGCGCAGCTGCGAAGGTGGCGAGCAAGTGGCGGCGGGAGATCTGAGGCATCTGGGCGTCCTTCGCAACATGGTGTTGTTCAGGCAGATGCGGCGACTGTCAGCCAAGGCGACAGTCCGCCACTGGATTGTGAAGCGCGCCACAGCCGCCGTGGTTGCGCTTGGGGTTGGCCGGCCATCTCTCTATGCGTGGCGGCTAAGATGGAATTCGGAGGCGAAACATGAGCCGATTGGACAGCATGATCCGGCGCTTGGAAGCACAGCGGGACGGCATCGCCTGGGGCGCGGATCAGATCGGCGGGGCCGAGGGCGACATTCTTGAAGTCGGTCTTGGCAATGGCCGCACCTACGATCACTTGCGCGAAACATTCCCTAATCGGGAGATCTGGGTGGTGGAGCGCGACCCAAACGCTCACCCAGACAGCACGCCGCCAGCAGATCGATTGTTGGCGATGGAGGCGGATGCGGCCTTGACCTTGTTGAAACGTGACGGGATTCGGGTGGCGCTGGCGCATTATGATTTAGGGATTGGGGTCGCCGCTGTGGATCGCCCCTTGGCGACGGGCTTATCGCGCCTGATCGATGATTTGCTTATTCCAGGCGCGGCCGTACTGTCGAACAACCCGTTGGAGGGGTTGGCGATAGCCGACGGGCCCGCCTCTGTCGCGCGAGAGCGCTACTTTTTTTATCGAAAGTAGGGCTGAACTAACGATTGATCGGATCTGTCGCGCCGCGATGGCTCCGCGCCAGCTGGGCTTCGCGGTGGGTGATGTAAGCGGTGGAGGCGAAAATCGCGCCGCCGCCGAGCCAGACCCAAATTGTTGGGGCTTCGCCAAAGACGAGGTAACCGATCAACCCTGCGAAGGGGAGCTTCACGAATTCAATCGGTTGGATCTGGCTCAGCTCCGCGATAGCGCAGGCGCGGGTCCAGCACAGATGCGCGAGAGTACCGGCGGCGGCGAGGCAGATCAGCCAGAACATGCCCTCCCAGCTCGGCCAACTCCAGACGAACAGCGCTGGAATCAGAGTGGCTGGGGTCATCATCACCACCATCCACAGGGCAATCGCCTCAGGTGGCTCGGTGCTTGTGAGGCGCTTCACCATCAAGCTCGAGATTGCGATGCATACCGCGCTGAGCAACGCGAGTCCGGCGCCGAGAGACAACAGCGCCCCGGCGCCTCCGCCCAGCCCAGGCTGCAGCACCACCAGCACGCCGAGAAATCCGATAACCAGCGCGCCGGTCCGGTGCAGGCGAATACGCTCCCCCAGCACGAACACGGCCAACACGGTGACGAAGAGCGGCGCGGTGAAGTTCAGCGCGGTCGCCTCTGCGAGTGGAATCAGCGTCACCGAGGCGAAGCCAGCGATCATCGCCACCATGCCGACCACCGCCCGACGGCCATAGAGGCCGAGGCGTTTGGTCCGCAACAGCGCTGGTCCGCGATAATACAACAGCGGTGCGAACATCAGCACAGACAGCATGTTGCGAAAGAAGACCACCTCCAGCACATGCAGATGCGCGCTGGCGAGGCGGATGAACGCGCCCATGGTCGAGAACATCGCCGCCGCCGCCGCCATAAGGATCGCCGCGCGGATCGGTGGCGGGGCGCCGATCCACAACTCGACAAGAGGATAGTGCGTCAGCGGTTTTGGGGTCGGGTGTGGGGAGCTTGGGGTGGTCACGGGCGCAACATCGTGAACCGTCGCCATGCTTGCAAGCGAGAATACATTCGCCGCCAAACTTGACGTAAGGGAAACATCCTGCGGCGATCCAGGCCAAGGCGACGTTATCTGCTGGACGCTGTCGGTGGGAGTTGGTAACCGACATAACCATGAGCACAGCGTTTTTTCAGCATCTCAACATACGCCGCGCGATAGGTCGAATTATCGGCCCGGCCGTCTGATCACGCCATTTGCGGCGGGGTCGGCGGACCGGGACTCTCGCCTGTTTGCTCCCCAGTTCAGATTGTCTGAGAAAGGCCGCCGACCATGTGCGCCAAAGACGCTACTGAAGACGCGCCAAGCGTCGATTACAAAAGCACCATCTTTCTGCCCGAGACCGATTTCCCGATGCGTGCGGGCTTGCCGAAGCGCGAGCCGGGCTGGCTGGCGCGCTGGGAGGAGATGAACCTCTACCAGCGCCAGCGCGACGCCTCGCAGGGACGTGAGCGATACGAGCTGCACGACGGCCCGCCTTACGCCAACGGTCATTTGCATATCGGGCATGCCCTAAACAAGATCTTGAAAGATATGGTGGTCAGATCCCACCAGATGTTGGGGTATGACAGCCGGTATGTCCCTGGATGGGACTGTCACGGCCTGCCGATCGAATGGAAGATCGAAGAGCAGTATCGCGCCAAGGGCAAGAACAAGGATGACGTGGCGGTCGTCGATTTCCGCCAGGAATGCCGGAAATTCGCCGAGGGTTGGATCGACGTCCAACGTGAGGAATTCAAGCGCCTCGGCGTGATTGGCGAGTGGGATAACCCCTACACGACGATGAATTATCGCTCCGAGGCGATCATCGCCCAGGAGTTTATGAAGTTCGTGATGAACGGCTCCCTCTATCGCGGCTCCAAACCGGTGATGTGGTCGCCGGTGGAGAAAACCGCGCTGGCGGAGGCGGAGGTCGAGTATCACGACCATGAAAGCCACACGATCTGGGTGAAGTTCCCGGTGCGAACAACAGGCGGGGAAGGCAAGAAGCTGTCTCCGCTCCTAGGTGCGTCTGTTGTGATCTGGACCACCACGCCCTGGACCATCCCCTCCAACAAGGGAATCTCTTATAAGTCGGATATCTCTTACGGGTTGTATGAAGTCACTGAGGCGCCAGCGGACAATTGGAGCGTTCCCGGCGACAGGCTGGTAATCGCCGACGCCTTGGCTGAGGAGAGCTTCAAGAAGGGGCGAGTCGAAAGTTGGAAGCGTCTCTCCGGTGTGCGGCCTGATGATCTTGCTATGACGACATGCGATCATCCTTTTGGATCGCTTGATGCGTTCTGGGCCTATGATGTCCCGCTGCTTGAGGGCGATTTCGTCACCGATGACGCGGGGACCGGCTTCGTCCATTGCGCCCCGTCACATGGCGCCGATGATTTCGAGCTGTTCGCCAAGAACAAGCTGTTGGACCGGATCA
>JAHQVS010000293.1 GCA_019634215.1 Paracoccaceae bacterium
GCCTTCGGCCATCGCCTCGAGCGTGGTCCGGCGGGTCAAGACACAGGGAAGCGCCCGGGCGCCAGCCGCCCCGGACAACCGCCGCGCTTCGCTGTCCAAGACATGACGCGCCCGCAACACCGCCGTCTCCACCGTGTAGGAGAGGTCAATCCAGCTGCCACCCGGCGCATGGTAGCCTCCCGCCTCGACAATCGCATCCGTCTCTGCAGCCATCGCCGCACGTTGGTGGCGGTTCATGGCAACCTCTCAATTCTCTTCTTGGCGCGGGTCTTGGCCCGGGTTTTGGCTCGGGCTCGATCATCGCAGCAAAGCCCCCGCTTGCTCAACCGGCTTGACACCACAGCGAGAAGCATCTCAGTTCCCATATATGGGAATCAATCTTGAAATTGAGAATTCAGATTTGGCCCTGTCAGATCTGGCGCTAGCCGAACGGCTCACCGTCCTCCGGCAAGAGTCTGGCCTGACGCTGGAGGAGGTCGCCGCCGTATCAGGCGTCAGTCGGGCGACGCTCTCGCGCATCGAGCGCGGCCAGACCAGCCCGACCGCCCATGTCCTCGGCCGCCTCTGCGCCTGCTACCGCGTCACCATGTCGGAAATGCTGATCGCGCTAGAGGGCGATCAGCCCAAGCTGATCCCCCGCACCGACGCCGCAGTTTGGACCGACCTCAAAACCGGCTTCACCCGCACCGCCATCTCCCCGCCCGCCGAAGGCTACGCCGTCGAGCTGGTATGGGCCGAGCTGCCGGCGGGTCAAACCATCGCCTACAGCGACCCGCCCAGCCCAGGGATGGAACAGCATGTTGTCATGTTCGAGGGCGCCCTGCGCCTCACACTGGGCGAGGCCGAACACACGCTCCAACCCCTGGACTGTATGCGCATGAAGCTGACAACCCAGATCAGCTTCCACAATCCCGGCCCCGGCGCCGCCCAGTACCTCGTCACCGTGAAGCGAACGACATGAAGATACTCCCAGGCGACTTCGAAAATCCCCAAGTGCTTGACCTTATTCGCCTTCATCTCAAGGGTATGCATGAAAACTCGCCCCCGGGGAGCGTGTTCGCCCTCGATCTGTCGGGCCTGTTAACTGCTGATGTGAGTTTCTACGCAGCTTGGGATGGCGACCGGCTTGCTGGCATGGGCGCGCTCAAGCACTTGTCGCCTGAGGCGGGCGAAATCAAATCCATGCGCACCCACCCCAACCATCTGCGCAAGGGCGTCGCGGCTGAGCTGCTGGAGCATGTGATGTCCGAGGCCCAATCACGCGGCTATAGCCGCCTCAGCCTAGAGACCGGCTCCGGCCCGGCGTTCGGGCCTGCGCTGGCGATGTATCGCAAATACGGCTTCAAACCCGGCCCCGCTTTCGCGGATTATCAGGCGTCAGAATTCAGCCAGTTCCTGCATCTTGATCTGTAGCGCCACTGCGCCGTGGGAAGCCCCATGACGTAGTGGCGGGTCCTTAGCCTCAGGCCTGCGGAATGCGCAGCACTTGGCCTGGATAGATCTTGTCTGGATCGGACAGCATCGGCTTATTGGCCTCGAAGATCTCCATATACTTCGCGCCGTTGCCCATATGCTTGGCCGAGATCGCCCACAGCGTGTCGCCCTTCTCGACGGTGTGGAACACTGGGTCGCCACCATCCGCTGTCTCGATCGCGTCCTCGACCTTCGCCACACCAGCGATGTTGCCAGCGGCGATGATCGCCTTCTCCCTCGCTTCTTGCGAGCTGGCCTTGCCGGCGATCTTGACGGTGTCGCCGTCAACCTCAACCTTCAGATCCTCGACGCCGAGATCATAGCTCTCGACCTCTTGCTGCACCTCGGCCGCCGCCGGAGCCACGGAGGCCGCCGCCCCGCCGCCGATCCCGATGGCGCGGCCTGCGGCCTTTACAAAATCAAACAATCCCATGAAGCGGTCTCCTTCGAACCACATTAATCCTATGCGGATTCGACATCGCACACTCGCCCGCCGCCCCGCAATGCGGTCATTTAGGATGTATAGATTAATATGAAAGCCCTTCCCCAACCGGCAGAGACCCCATACGCCACAGCACACGGCCACCTCCCCACTGGCCCGCACTCACAGCTTTTGACTCGTCAGCCCAACGAGCAACTGATCTAAAACTACCGCATAAGCGCGCTGATCCCCCCCTGAAGCGCGTGCCAGCGCGGCCCGGTCAAACATCGCGGAGATTAAATCCGCGCGGGCCTCGACCTCCGAATGCGAGACGGCGTCTCCTAAAGCCGCCGCCAATCCCAAGCGAAGCTCTCGCCCGCCGGTCTCCAGGTCGATCCGACGCATCTCCTGCAGCCCCAGCACTGCCGGACCGTCCAGCAGCATCAGGCGCGCCCGCCCGACATCTCCCATCGCCAGGAAGTAAGCCCCGGCGCCGCGACGCAGCGCCTCGACCGGGTCAGCCGCCTCCGCCGATCCTTCATCGATCTCCGCTGCGATGGCGGCCGCTTCAGCCTCAATCACCGCCAAAAACAAAGACTGTTTGTCCTTGAAGTGATGATACAGCGCCCCGCGCGTCATCCCCGCTTTCGTCACGACGTCAGGGGTTCCCGTCGCGGCGTACCCATTTTCAACGAACAGCGCTCGCGCCGCCGCGATGAGGGCTTGGCGGGTTTCCTCGGTCCGTTGGGCATTGCTTCTTCGCTCTTGCATACATACTGCCTGCATGTTAATGAAATAAATCTACATGCAGCATGCATGTTTCATGATGGAGCTACAATCCATGAAGTGCACGCAATATTATCCAGTGTTGATGACTAACGACGTAGAAGGCCTTAGCGCTTTCTACCAATCCCATTTCCGCTTCACGCCGATGTTCGAAGCGGGCTGGTACGCGCATCTGCAATCCAGCGAGGACCCAAAGGTCAATCTAGCCATCCTCGACGGCGACCATGCCACCATCCCAGAGGTCGGACGCGGGCGCGCCAGCGGCCTGCTGTTGAACTTCGAAGTCGAAGACGTTGACGCGATTTACCAGGATCTCAGCGCCAAAGGGCTGCCCATCCTGCTCAGCCTGCGAGACGAAGCTTTCGGGCAGCGCCATTTCATCACCCAAGACCCCACCGGCGTGCTGATCGACATCATCAAGCCGATCCCGCCGAGCCCCGAGTTTCTCGCTCAATACGCCGCCGAGGCTGCTCCAGAATAACCCCAGGCCAGGAGGTCGTTGCGAATAACGTCGCTGGCCCGTCACGCCGTGAACTGCAGCCGCGCCAACCGGGCGTACAGCCCATCCTCCGCCACCAACGCCTCATGCGGCCCTTGCGAGGCGATGGCACCGCCGTCGAGCACCACGATGCGGTCAGCCCGCTTCACCGTCGCCAGCCGGTGCGCGATCACCAGCGTGGTGCGCCCCTCCGACAGCCGCTCCACCGCCTGCTGCACCAACCGCTCGCTCTCGGCGTCGAGCGCCGAGGTCGCCTCGTCCAACAGCAACACCGGCGCGTCGCGCAAAATTGCGCGGGCGATAGCGATGCGCTGCTTCTGCCCACCGGAGAGCATCACCCCCCGCTCGCCGACATAGGTGTCGTAGCCCTGCGGCAGTGTGGCGATAAACTCATGCGCCGCCGCCGCCTCCGCCGCCGCCTCGATTTCGTCGCGGCGGGCGCCTGGCCGGCCAAAGGCAATATTTTCAGCGGCGCTGGCCGCAAAAATCATCGGCTCCTGCGGCACTAGCGAGAATCGGGACCGCAGCTTTTCCGGGTCCATCTGCTTCAAATCCAACCCATCCAGAAGCACTGCGCCGGATTGCGGGTCGTAGAACCGCAGCAAAAGTTGAAACACTGTGGTCTTGCCCGCTCCGGACGGCCCGACGAGCGCCACCGTCTCCCCCGGGGCCACTTGCATCGAGAACCCTTCCAGCGCCGGATCATCCGGGCGGGAGGGGTAACGAAACGTGACATTGTCAAACCGCAACGCACCGCGCGCAGGCTCCACTGGCGGCTTCGGTTGAGCCGGAGCCTGGATCGGACTCTCCGCCTCCAACAGCTCAATAAGCCGCTCTGTCGCCCCGGCCGCACGCTGCAACTCACCCCACACCTCCGAGAGCGCGCCCACCGCCCCCGCCACGAACACAGCGTACAGCAGAAACTGGAACAGCTCCCCGGCGCTCATTTCACCGTCGATCACCGAGCGGGCGCCAATCCACAACATGCCGACGATCGCTGAGAACACCAAAAAGATTACGATCGCCGTCAACCATGTCCGCGTGGTGATCCGGCGGCGGGCGGCGTCGAAAGAGGCTTCGACCGCTTCTCCGAACCGGCCCCGCGCCACAGACTCATAGGTGAAGGCCTGGACAATCGGCGCAGCCTGAAGCGTCTCCCCGGCCAGCGCCGAGCTATCGGCGATCCGGTCCTGCGACTCCCGCGATAGCGTTCGCACCCGCCGCCCCAAGACGATGATCGGCACCACGATCGCCGGCACCGCCGCCACCGTCAGCATCGCCAACCAGGGGCTGGTGATCAGCATCAGCACCAAACCACCGAAGAAAATCAATACGTTGCGCAATGCGATCGAGGCGGTTGAGCCCACCACCGATTGAATCACCGTGGTGTCGGTGGTCAGGCGCGACAGGGTCTCCCCGGTGCGCACGGTCTCGAAAAACTCCGGGCTCATTCCAATCATGCGATCATACACCGCTTTGCGGATGTCGGCGATCACCCGTTCGCCCAGCCGAGTCACCAGATAGAACCGCAGCGACGTCGCCACCGCCAACGCCGCCGCGACCCCGAGCAGTGCCAAGAAATATTGATCGATATACGCCGCGTTCTCTTTCGAGAATCCCAGATCGATCACCCGGCGAGAGGCTATCGGCAAAACCAGGGTGACGCCTGCCGCCGTCAACAGCATGGCAATCGCGCCGAACATGGTCAGGCGATAGCGCCGCATGAACGGCCACAAAGCGCTCAGAGGCTTCAACGTCTTCGATTTTGGCCGATCCACCGCCGCCCCCGGCGCTGGCGCCTGGGGTTGAGATTGAGTCTCCCGCGTCACAGCGCCCTCGCCTCCCTACAGCTTCCGCCAGCGGCCCCTCAGCCGCTTTTAGGTCGCTGCTAGCAACTTGGGCGCCGCGCCACAAGCGGATGCCGAGTCACGCCCTCGCGACCCGGCGGCTCAACTCCGCCGCCGCGCTGTATTTACCTCGAAAGCGTCACTCGAAGGTGATCGAGCCCTGGAACGGCGGCACCCCATAGGCGGGATTGCCAAAACAGGTGCAATTGTACCCGATCGGCCCGGCCTGATTCATGATGCAATAATAATATCCATTCCGGCACACCATCCCCATCGCCGGAGCCACCGGCTGCTGCTGCCAATTCTGGGTCGGGTCGGGCGCTTGTCCGAGCGGGTCATTCACGGTCCGGGTGTCCCGCAGGCAGGTGGGATCTTCGAAGCTCACCGTGTTGAAAGTCTCCAGCGTTAAACAACTGCGATGATTGTCGTTGCAGCGGTCGCGCACCCGCACCCGCTCGGCCTGACAGTCGCCCCTGCAAGAGCTATCGGCGCCGTCACGGCAACCAGCATAGGACTGCTCGACCGTGTCGAGGCAATGGTCCAACTCGCCCTGACAATAGCGCGCAATCCGGGCCTGATCGCGATTGCCCCCGCCAGCGCCAGCGGTGTTCTCAGGGCTTGGCGCCGGATTAGATCCACAAACCCTCGCCGCTTCGCTCAGGCAGTCGCGATACTGACCAAATTCACCATCACACTGGGCGGTTCCGCCCCCGGGAATGCCAGTCGCGCTAGCCCCCAAGCGACGGCATTCCGGGGAAAGCATCGCAGCGCATGTCTGGCTGGCGTTCTGGCAATAGGCGCCCTGTTGCGCCGCCGCCGGCGCCGCTCCCACTGCCATCGCCGTAGCGACAGCCAGCGCGGCCCAGCCCAAGAGCGCTTTCCCCCAGTTCCCGAGACTCCAGCGTCTCGGCCCCCAAATTCTCCGCCTCCAAGTTCTCCGCCTCATCGGATCGCCCTCCCATACCGCGCGGCGCCTCTTGCGGACCCGCTCACTTATTCGACGGCAACACCAGATCCCACACCACATTGAGCCCTTCCGCCGTCGCCTGTGACAGAGTCATGTTGGGACGGCTGCGGCCCAATAAAGCGCCTTGGGTGGCGACAAAATAGCGTTGCCGGGTCGAGCCGTGAAAGTCGACAGCCGTCACATCGCCCGCTGGCAGCGTGTTCAGCTCGTTTAAAAGCTGATCCAGCACCGGCAAGGGCAAGCTATACTCACGCCCGATAAAGAAACCGGCCAGAAAATCGGCGTGTAATTCAAACATCTGATGGCTCTGCCCCGGCGAAGCCAAGCGCAGAGCATCTATAAAACCGATACTGTCTTGGTAAACATGGGCGAATTCATGCGAGACGATGTAATGCCAGATATAATGCTCCTGGCCAGCGTGATCGCTCTCAACCCGGGCGTGATAGACTTCCGGGATATGCACCTGCGCCTTCAGCGGCGGCAACGCCCGCTGCATATAGGGGATACGCGCCCGCACGTCGGCGTGACCAACGATATACACTTTGGTGTCGATCCCGAAAAACCGGTGCCCGCGCCGCACAAGCTCAGACCACCCCACGCCGCCAGGCAGCCGGGAGGCGTCGAGGCACTGATCATCGGCCCAATCACAGTCAATCGCCCGAGCCGGACCCGCAGCGCCTAGCCATAGAGCCAAGATCACGGCCGCCCCTATCCTCGTCGCCCGTTGAAAACCCGCCCAACCGGTCATCATCCCACCTGTTTCCTCGCGCCAAACGCCTTTTGCCGAAGGCTAATCGCCCAGCGGCGGATCGGCAAATCCCCATAGCGCCCAGAGCGTCCGGCCCAGAGCGTCCTCAGCTATTGAGGAAGGGATACTTTATACAAATAGCTCAAAGCCGGCTTGCCCTCACACTCGGTTTCGCGCGTGACAACACCCTCGGCGAGCGGATCATCATCGATTCCGAATGAACCGGCGCCAAGGCGTTGAAAACCTTCCTGGAATTTCTTCGCGGTCTCGAAGCTGCCGTCAGCTGGCTGATCCGCCTCGCTTGGCGTGAACACCAACCAAACCAAGCCACGGCCCGTCCCATCCGCTGGGTCCATGAACAGCAGATAGCCGTCCTTGCCGTCGCCAAAGCAATAATTCTCCCCTGCGGAGACCTTCGCCGCTTTCACGCCCTCACCGCTATAATTCTCATTTGGCACCAAGCGCTCAATCGGGCCGTTGCGCGGTATTCGGTCCCAAGCGGAGACATAGCCGGCCTCGTCAGCCTGAAAACACATCACAAACCCATCGCCTGGCGCGAACTCTCGGCTTGGTGCGGCGATCGTGACCTTTCCGGCTGATCGGTCATACGTCGCCCCTTGAACCGTCAGATTGCAGATGCCGGCAAGCGCAGGGCTTGTCGCTGTCATCGCCGCCAACGCCGCCACGGCGGTCGCCAACTGGAATCTCTTCGCCATCTCCGTCTCCCCAGCGTTTGTAAATTCGTCGCGGCCCGTCCCGCCGCCGTTCAAACTTGGTCGTTTACTACAAGAATTCCAGGCAATCGGGAACTAGGGTCGCCCCTCCTGCCCGGGGCGTGGCCCCGCAGCGCCCCCTCTCAAGGCCAAATCCCGATGCGCGCCCTCATCTCCTTCGCCGCCTTGTTCGCGTCGATCATGCTGGTTCAACTCGGCGTTGGGGTACTCGCCCCGCTCGACGCTCTGGCCGGGGTGGCGCGCGGCTTCTCCGACCGAGAGATCGGCCTGCTCGGCTCGGCGCATTTCGCAGGTTTCTTCATCGGCTGCATCTACGCCCCGGCGCTGATGGCCCGCGTCGGCCACAGCCGCGCCTTCGCCGCCTTGACCTGCATTGGCGTGGTCTCGACCCTGCTTCACCCGCTCACGCCCTCCCCAGAATACTGGATGCTGTATCGAGTCGGCGCCGGGATCGCGATCGCGGGCTCCTACACCGTGGTGGAAAGCTGGCTGCAGGCCAAACTGCAGAACGCCAACCGCGCCCGCGTCCTCAGCGGCTATCGCGTCGCCGATATGAGCGCGGCGGTCGGCTCACAGCTCCTCATCATCCAACTCGACCCATTGCTCTACGCTTCATACACGGTGGTCGCGCTGGTGGCGGTGATCTCGCTGCTACCCTTGACGCTGACCACAGCCAAGCCGCCGCCCTCCCCGAAACGCCCCCGGCTGCGGCCCTGGCGCGCCATCCAACTCTCCCCTCTCGGCGCCGCCGGGGTGGTGGTGGTTGGCCTCACCAGCTCCAGCTTCCGAATGGTCGGCCCGCTTTACGGCGCCGCCTTCGACCTCAGCCGCGAGGCGATCGCCTATTTTCTTGCTGCCGGGATGCTTGGCGGCGCAGTAGCGCAACCTTTCGTGGGGTGGATCGCCGACAAATTTGACCGTCGATGGGTGTTGATCGGCGTCTCCCTCGCTGCCATGGCGGTCTGCGCCGCTCTCAGCGTCGGCCTCGGCGCTTTCGGGGCCTGGACCCTGCCGATCGGCTCATTTCTGTTCGGCGCCGCCGCGATGCCGCTCTATTCAATCAGCGCCGCCCACGCTAACGACCATTGCCCCGCCGACTCCGTCGTCGAACTGAACGCCGCGCTGCTGTTCATGTTCGCCGTCGGCGCCATCGTAAGCCCTGTCTTGGCGGCAGAGTTGGTGTCGATCTTTGGGCCGAACGCGCTCTGGGCTTATGTCGGCGCGGCGCATCTGTTTCTGATCCTGTTCGGCGTCTACCGCATGACCCGACGCCCCAGCCCGGCGGAGCGCACCGCCTACCGCTGGCTCCCACGCAGCTCGATGATCCTCGGTCGCCTGCTCAAGCGGCCAGAGGAAACGCAAGATCACGCGCAAGGTCAAACATCGGACCAACCGCGTGACGCCTCTCCCGACTCTTTCCAGAACACCCCGCCTCGATCATCTCAACGCGATCCTATATAGAGCCCTCGACGCCGCCGTCGGCGGCCCTTTCAACCGTCAAATAAGCCCTGGAGACGGAGTTCAATGGAACGCGTTCTGGTCACGTCCGCGCTGCCGTACATCAACGGCGTCAAGCATCTCGGCAACCTGGTCGGCTCAATGCTGCCGTCCGACGCCTATGCGCGGTTCATGCGCCAGACCGGCAGAGAGGTGCTGCTCCTCTGCGCCACTGACGAGCACGGCACCCCGGCGGAACTCGCCGCCGCCGCCGCCGGCCAGCCGGTAGACGCCTATTGCGCTGAGATGTACGAGGTTCAAAAGCGCCTCGGAGACGGCTTCCGTCTGTCGTTTGACTTTTTCGGCCGCTCCTCCTCACCGCAGAACCACCGGCTGACGCAGCATCTCGCTGGTAAGCTGGATGAGGCCGGTCTGATCGAGGAGGTCTCCGAGATCCAGGTCTACAGCCATGCGGACGGTCGCTTCCTCCCAGACCGCTACATCGAAGGCACCTGCCCAAATTGCGGCTATGACCGCGCCCGGGGCGATCAATGTGAGAACTGCACCAAGCAGCTCGATCCCGCCGACCTGATCGATCCGCACTCCACAATCTCCGGCTCCACCGATCTGGAGCAGCGCGAAACCAAACACCTCTACCTCAGGCAATCTGCGATGCGGGATAAACTCCGCACCTGGATCGACAGCAAGAAAGATTGGCCCACGCTCTCCACCTCGATCGCAAAGAAATGGCTCGACGATGGCGACGGCCTTCAGGATCGCGGCATCACCCGCGATCTAGATTGGGGGGTGCCGGTCAAGCGCGGCGAGAAAGAGTGGCCGGGCATGGAAGGCAAAGTCTTCTATGTGTGGTTCGACGCCCCGATCGAATACATCGCCAGCGCCGCTGAATGGACAGAGGCCAAGGGTCTGAAGGACGCTGATTGGGAGCGCTGGTGGCGCACCGATAAGGGCGCCGACGACGTGCGCTACGTCCAAATCATGGGCAAGGACAACGTCCCGTTCCACACCCTGTCCTTCCCCTCCACCATCATGGGGTCTGGAGAGCCATGGAAGCTGGTCGACCATATCAAAAGCTTCAACTGGCTGACCTATGAGGGCGGGAAATTCTCCACCTCGCAACAGCGCGGCATCTTCATGGACCAAGCCCTGGAGATCTTGCCTTCGGATTATTGGCGCTGGTGGCTGCTCTCCAACGCGCCGGAAAGCTCCGACAGCGACTTCACCTGGGCCTCGTTCCAGACCGGAGTGAACAAGGATCTGGCCGACGTGCTCGGCAATTTCATCAGCCGCGTCACCAAATTCTGCCGCTCGAGATTCGGCGAAACGGTTCCGGAAGGCGGCAAACCGGGCGGGGCGGAGCAAGAACTGACCGAAGAACTCGACAAGCGGCTAAAGGCCTATACCGCCGCGATGGAGGCGATCGAAATCCGCCGCGCCGCGCAGGAGCTGCGGGCGCTCTGGGTCGCAGGCAACGAATATCTGCAAAAAGCCGCCCCCTGGGCCATGTTCAAAACCGATCCTGAGGCGGCGGCGGCGCAAATCCGCACTGCGCTCAACCTGATCCGCCTCTACGCCATCGTCAGCCGCCCATTTATCCCGGACGCCTCGCAAACCATGCTCGCCTCCTTGGGCTTGAAGGAGGAAGCCGAGATGGACTGGCCTAAGGACGCTAAATCCGCCCTCACCGCCTTGCCTGCGGGCCACACCTTCACGGTCCCAGACAATCTGTTCGCAAAGATCGAAGATTTCCAACGCGAAGCCTGGGAGGCGCAATTCTCTGGCGCGAGCTGACGGAGCGCAGCAAAGGACGGGGAAATGTCTTCGAGTTGCGGTGGCGTTACCCTCCCCTGGGGATATGTCTTACGGGTTCATGTAAACAACAGCACCATTCTAGAGGAGATACAGCATGGACCAGTACACCGGCGGCTGCCTTTGCGGCAACGTCCGGATTGTGGCGACGGGCCGCCCATATCGAGTCGGTGTTTGTCACTGCCTTGAGTGCCGCAAGCATCATGGAGCGCTATTTCACGCCTCCGCAGTGTTCCCTGAGGATGCAGTGACAATCGAGGGCGAAACACGCGACTATGCCGGGCGACAGTTCTGCCCTCGTTGCAGTTCGTCTATTTTCGCACGCACCGCAGACGAGATCGAAGTGAATCTTGGGTCATTGGACGCCCCAGATCAACTTACGCCCACCTATGAAAGCTGGATAATCCGCCGCGAATCCTGGCTGCCACCGTTCCCGCTGACAAGGCGATACGATCGCGACCGGGATGCGACGAGTCGCTATGAGGCGTAGGCATCACTCCGGGTCAAATCCACCCAGAAAACTTGGACCATCCTCGACAGCCGCAATCGCCCCTTGCAGCGAGACGAGCCTGCGAACCTTGAGTGGCGGCCATAGGCCCCAAACGGCTTTACCGGTTGGGTCAAGCCGCCGTGCACTCCTGAAATAAACCATCAACTGTTCATCGGCTGAGATGCGCGAGTTGCGGCGCTAACGCCGTGAAGTGCCCTTGTCGATTTCCACCTGATGGTACCAAGCGCTCCCATAAACAATCTGAGGCGTTGGCGCCGGCGTCAGATCTGGACCAAGCGCGCCTTCCTGAGCCAGCGGAGCACGGCCCTCCAGTGGACGGGTCGGGAATTGATAGATCTTCGCCGAGGTCTGCTCGCTCTTCGTCGTCATTGCTCCGACTCCCAATCAATCGGCTGGATCACCAGCGCGGATCACAAAATAACACATGTTACACATAATGCAAGCTAATGATTGCTAATAAATTACCCTCATTTGATTAAAAATCGACCATTAAAGCTCAATTATTGCGCTCAATATTTAGCCTGCAAAATATTCTGGCATTTTACTTCGTATTGTTTTGAAATTGCGTGAAGGAATTGCGCCGACTCGATCCGGCGGCTTGCGGTGAGGGCTCGGTGTAGGAGGAGCATCGCTTCCCCAACACCAGCGCCTTGGGCGCAACGGCGCCCATGGGGGGCCCC
>JAHQVS010000294.1 GCA_019634215.1 Paracoccaceae bacterium
GCAATTGGCCGAGTTCGCCACTCATTTCAATCCGCCGGCGGGGGAGTGCATGTTAGCGCGGCTGGACGGCGCTCCGGTCGGCATCGTCATGCTCAAGCCCGAACGCCCAGGGGTGTGCGAGTTGAACCGGATGTATGTCGCCGACGCCGCGCGCGGCCATGGCGTCGGCCGCCGCCTATGCGAAGAACTGATCGCCGAGGCGCGACGTCTCCACTACCTTGAGATCCGTCTCGACGCCGTCGACGAGACCATCGAGGCGCTGCCGCTGTACCGCAAATTGGGGTTCGAACACGACCCGAACCCGCCAGAATTCGTGAAAATCGACCCCGAAATCGTGTCGCTCCGCATGCCGCTCTGAGCGAAGGAGAGAACGGCCCGGCCGCGCCCCTTGGCGCGATCAACACGGCCGCCAGGCGGCGGCGAAAGGAAGACAGCCATGTCCACAAAACTCCCCCGCCGCGACTACGCCGCCATGTACGGCCCCACCACCGGCGACAAGATCCGCCTCGCCGACACTGAGTTGTTCATCGAGGTTGAGAAAGATCTCACCATCTACGGTGAAGAAGTAAAATTCGGCGGCGGCAAGGTGATCCGCGACGGCATGGGCCAGTCGCAAACCACCCGCGCAGGCGGCGCGGTTGACACCGTGATCACCAACGCCCTGATCGTCGACTGGACCGGCATCTACAAAGCCGACGTCGGCCTGAAGAACGGCCGCATCGCCAAAATCGGCAAGGCCGGCAACCCGGACACGCAACCAGGCGTCGACATCATCGTCGGCCCCGGCACCGAGGCGATCGCGGGCGAGGGCAAGATCCTCACCGCAGGCGGCTTCGACGCCCATATCCATTTCATCTGCCCGCAGCAGATCGAGGATGCGCTGCATTCCGGCCTGACCACCATGCTCGGCGGCGGCACCGGCCCGGCCCACGGCACCCTCGCCACCACCTGCACCCCTGGCCCCTGGCATATCGGCCGCATGCTGCAGTCGCTCGACGCCTTCCCGATGAATTTCGGCCTCTCCGCCAAGGGCAACGCCGCCACCCCGGCAGCGCTGGAGGAGATGGTCAAGGGCGGCGCCTGCGCGCTAAAACTGCATGAGGATTGGGGCACCACCCCGGCGACAATCGACTGCTGCCTCGGTGTCGCCGACGCCATGGACGTGCAGGTGATGATCCACACCGACACCCTGAACGAGAGCGGCTTCGTCGAAAACACCGTCGCGGCGATGAAGGGCCGCACCATCCACGCCTTCCACACCGAGGGCGCCGGCGGCGGCCACGCCCCGGACATCATCAAGGTCTGCGGCCTCTCCCATGTGCTGCCGTCCTCGACCAACCCAACCCGGCCCTTCACCGTCAACACCATCGACGAGCATCTCGATATGCTGATGGTCTGCCACCACCTCGACAAATCCATCCCCGAGGATGTCGCCTTCGCCGAAAGCCGCATCCGCCGCGAGACCATCGCAGCCGAGGATATTCTGCACGACATGGGCGCCTTCTCGATCATCGCCTCCGACAGTCAGGCGATGGGCCGCATCGGCGAGGTGATCATCCGTACTTGGCAGACCGCCCATAAGATGAAGGTCCAACGCGGCAAACTGCCGGAGGAGACCGGCGATAACGACAATTTCCGCACCCGCCGCTACATCGCGAAATACACCATCAACCCCGCAATCGCCCACGGCATCGCCCATGAGATCGGCTCCATCGAGGAAGGCAAACGCGCCGACCTCTGCCTCTGGAATCCGGCCTTCTTCGGCGTGAAACCGGAAATGGTGGTGATCGGCGGCACCATCGCGGCGGCGCAAATGGGCGATCCCAACGCCTCGATCCCGACGCCGCAGCCCGTCTACACCCGCCCCATGTTCGGCGCCTTCGGCCGCTCGCAAGAGGCGTCCTCCGTCAGCTTCGTCTCCGAGGCGGGCATCGCGGAAAATGTCGGCGACCAACTCGGCTTGCGCAAACAGACCCTGGCGGTCAAAAACACCCGCGCAATCTCCAAAGCCGACATGAAACTGAACGACGCCACCCCGGACATCCAGGTGCATCCGGAAACCTATGAAGTCCGCGCCAATGGCGAGCTACTAACCTGTGATCCCGCCGACGTGCTGCCGATGGCGCAGCGGTATTTCTTGTTTTAGCGTCAGGCAACCACCGTGGAAGCACTCAACGCGGCGGCGCAAGCTCTGTTAAGGACGCTCGAGTTTGTATTTGGGTTGGTTCAGCTTGTAGCCACTTTCCTCCCTCGCACACTGCAAAGGCTGGTGGGCCGGATATCGAATGAGCCAATCTATCTGGAAAATCTAGAGAAGCTCACACGACTGCGTCACCCAAGCAGGGATGAAGCGATCCGCGTCACGATCCTGTCCCGACAGGGAGATGTGCTGGGAGAGCAGGATTACACATCGAGAAAAGAAGCCTTCGCCATCGCTCAGCGAGCATTCAAATCCTCAAAAATCCAATGCATCGACACATCTTACGAGCGCAGCACCAAGCTGCTCCTTTGCCCGACCTCTCCGGTATGGGTCCCGACCATCAAAATTCCGCTCATAACGCGTGGAAAAATTCGGATGGAAATTGTTTCTAAGCAATGAGCGCAAGTGCGCGGAGTAGAGCCAGCATGCCGCACGATCAACAATCACAGTCAAGCATTCTGCCCACTGACGGCGACCTCCCAAAACCTCCCCCGCATACGAGGGAGGGGACGCCCGTGCGCGCGATATCTCTTCATTCTGAAACCCAAAACGCAGCCGGGATCGTTGCCTTAAACTACAACAACCGCTACCGCCGCCGCGGCCTCCTCACCACCACCAGCGGCGAAGAATTCCTGTTAGATCTCCCCGAAGCAACGGAACTCAAACACGGCGCCAGCCTCACCCTGGACGACGGCCGCCACATCCGTATCGAAGCCGCCCCGGAGCCTCTTCTGGAAATCCGCGCCGAAAACCTCACCCGCCTCGCCTGGCATATCGGCAACCGCCACACCCCCTGCCAGTTTGAGCCGGAGCGCCTATTGATCCAGCAAGACCATGTCTTGGAGGAAATGCTGAAGGGCCTCGGCGCGACCGTCGCCGCCATCTCAGAACCCTTCACCCCCGAAGGCGGCGCCTATGGCCATGGCCGCACCCACGCCCATGGCCACGCCGCCCACGCCCATGACGACCCCAACGCCCATATCCCGCACCGGCATGACTGAAGCGCTGCTAAAACTCGCAAGCTGGCTGTCCCCCGCCTACCCCGTCGGCGGCTACACTTACTCCCACGGTTTGGAGCAAGCGATCGAAACAGCCGCAGTGAACAACGCCCAAACCCTGCGCGACTGGATCGCCGATTGCCTCAACCATGGCGCCGGGCGCACCGACGCCATCTTGCTCGCCCACGCCTACCGCAACCCAGACGACGACAGCATCGCCGAATTGGCCGAAGCCCTCGCCCCCTCCACCGAGCGCCGACTGGAAGCCACAGCCCAGGGCGCAGCCTTCGCCGCCGTCACATCAGCCGCCTGGGGACCAGACCAGCCCCCAGCGCCCTACGCCATCGCCATCGGCCACGCCGCATCCGCCCACGCCCTCCCGCTAGAGGACGCCGCCGCGCTCTATCTCCACGCCTTCGCCGCCAACCTCGTCAGCGCCGGAGTCCGCCTGATCCCGCTCGGCCAAACCGACGGTCAGCGCGTGCTGGCTGAACTATCCCCACTCTGCCGTCAAACCGCCATAGAGGCGCTGTCCTCAGACCTCGACGATATCGGCGGCTGCGCCATGTCAGCCGACATCGCCTCAATGCGCCATGAAACCCAAACCGTAAGGCTGTTCCGCTCATGACCAGCACTATCGAGACAGGCCGAGACCTGTCCGAACAACTCAATCCCGGCATGGAGGCCGCGCTCGACGCCCGTTACGGCGAATTGCTGCCCGGCATGGCTGAGGCGGTGGTCGACTTCGCCTATGGCCGCCAATACGCCCGCCCCGGCCTGCCCCTGCGCGAGCGCTACATCGCCACCATCGCCGCCTTGACCGCCCTCGGCGGCCACACCAAACCACAGCTCAAAATCAACATCGCTGGCGGTCGCAAGGCAGGCCTTAGCCGGAAGGAAATCGCCGAAACCATTTGGCAAATGGCGCTCTATGGCGGCTTCCCCGCCGCCATCAGCGGCCTGAACGCCGCCATAGAGGTGTTCGACGAAGAGGACGCGGCATGAGCAAGTCTCCTCATGGCCCCCTCCGCGTGGGCATCGGCGGCCCGGTCGGCGCAGGTAAAACCACCCTCACCGACCGGCTCTGCAAAGCCATGCGCGAGCAATACTCACTCGCTGTCATTACCAACGACATCTATACCCGCGAAGACGCTGAATTCCTGATGCGCAGCCAAGCCCTGCCGCTGGACCGCATTCGCGGCGTCGAAACCGGCGGCTGCCCACACACCGCCATCCGCGAAGACGCCTCCATCAACCTCGCCGCCATCGCCGACCTGACTCAAAGCCATCCAGACCTTGATCTGATCCTAATCGAATCCGGCGGCGACAATCTCGCCGCCACCTTCAGCCCTGAATTGGCCGATCTCACCATTTACGTAATCGACGTCGCGGCAGGCGAAGAGATCCCCCGCAAGGGCGGCCCCGGCATCACCCGTTCGGATTTGCTGGTGATTAATAAAACCGACCTCGCCCCCCATGTCGGCGCTTCACTGGAAGTGATGCAGCGCGACGCCGAACGCATGCGAGCCGCGCAGCCATTTCTGTTCACCAATCTACGCGCAGGCGACGGTGTGGAGGAGATCGTGCGAGTGATCACCCGGCAAGGCGGGCTTTGACATCCTTCAAACGGCGAGAACCTTCTTGATCTCCGCCTCCCGCGCGCCACGAATTTCTTCACCGCCGCCGGAAGCGATAATCTCGCCCCGCTCCATCACATAGAAGCGGTCGGCAAGATCCCGTGCGAACTCAAAATACTGCTCGACCAATACAATCGCCATATCGCCGCGTTGCCGGAGCACCTCAATCGCCCGGCCGATATCCTTGATGATCGACGGCTGAATTCCTTCGGTTGGCTCATCTAACAGCAACAGCTTTGGCCGTGTCGTCAGCGCCCGCCCAATCGCCAATTGCTGCTGCTGTCCACCGGATAGATCACCGCCACGACGCCCCATCATCTCCTTCAGCACTGGGAACATCGAGAAGATCTCATCCGGGATGCTGCGATCACGCCGCGCTAATGGCGCAAACCCAGTCTCAAGATTCTCCCGCACCGTCAGCAATGGAAATATCTCACGCCCCTGCGGCACTGTCGCCAGACCGAGTCGCGCCCTCTGCTCCGGTCGCTTCCCATGGATAGGCGCACCATCCAGCGTGATCGCTCCATGCGAGACGGACCGCCGCCCACCAATGGCTCTGATCAGGGAGGTCTTGCCGACGCCGTTACGCCCCATCAGGCACGTCACCTCACCCAGCTTCGCCTCGACCGTGACCTTCCGCAACGCCTGAGCAGCGCCGTAATGCAGATCAATCGCGTCAACCGCCAGCATCGCGCCCCTCACCGTCCGAGATAAACTTCAACCACGCGCGGATCAGCGCTGACATGCTCAATCGATCCCTCGGCGATCACAGCACCCTGGTGAAGCACAGTGACCCGGCAATCCAACGCCTTCACAAACGCCATGTCATGCTCCACCACCACCACGGCGTGATCACCCGCAATCTCCTTGAGCAAATCAGCGGTGCGCATGGTCTCTTCATCCGTCATGCCAGCCGCCGGTTCATCAACCAACAACAGTTGCGGGTCTTGCGCCAGTAACATCCCAATCTCCAGCCACTGCTTTTGCCCGTGACTCAGATCAGCGGCCAGCTCATGACGGCGCTCCTCCAATCGTATCAGCACCAAAAGCTCATCAATCCGGGCAAGCTGCGCCTTGCTGCGGCTGGAGAGCAAAGTGGCGAGGACGCTGCGCTCATCCTTCAGAGCCAACAATAAGTTATCCTCAACCGTGTGAGTCTCGAACACCGTCGGCTTCTGAAACTTGCGGCCAATGCCAAGCCGCGCGCTATCCGCCTCGTCGCACTCCGTCAGATTGACCGTCCCATCCCAGACCACATCACCCATATCCGGCTTGGTCTTCCCCGTAACGATATCCATCATGGTGGTTTTGCCAGCGCCGTTCGGGCCGATGACCGCACGCAACTCCCCCTTGTTGATCATGAAAGAGAGGGAATTGATCGCCTTAAAACCGTCGAAGCTCTTGGTCACGCCGTCCAGATACAGCAGCGCATTGGTGGACTTATGCGAGATCACGGCTGCGCCTCCCTGGGCTTCAACTCAAACGCCGCAGGGCGCCGCGCCGCTTTGGCTGACAGCGCGCCGAAGGCTCCGAGCACACCTTTAGGCAAGAACAGTGTCACCAGCACAAACAGGCCACCGAGCACAAACAACCAGAATTCCGGGAACAGGCCAGTCAGCAGTGTCTTCGCAATTCCAACCAGGATCGCGCCAATCGCCGCGCCAATCAGGGTTCCCCGCCCACCAATGGCGACCCAAATCACAATCTCGATCGAGTTCGCCGGTGAGAATTCGGACGGGTTGATGATGCCCACTTGCGGTGTGTACAGCGCTCCCGCCAACCCTGCCAACATCGCGGAGAGGGTGAACACAAACAGCTTATAGCTTTCAACCCTATACCCCAGAAAACGCGTTCGGCTCTCCGCGTCTCGAACCGCAATCATCACCTTTCCGGCCTTGGAGGTGGTGACGATCCGGCACAGCACAAATCCAAAGGCCAACGCCAATGCCGACGCGACGAATAACCCGGCGCGAGTCTGATCGGACTGCAGATCAAAGCCCAACACATCTTTGAAATCCGTCAGGCCGTTATTGCCGCCAAAGCCCATCTCATTGCGGAAGAACGCCAACATCAGCGCATAGGTCAGCGCCTGGGTAATAATGGAAAGATATACCCCGGTCACACGGCTGCGGAAGGCGAGCCAGCCGAAAGCGAATGCGAGCAGCCCAGGCACGAAGAGCGCCATCGCCACCGCGAACCAGAACATGTCAAAGCCGTGCCAGAACCATGGCAGCTCCGGCCAGTTCAAGAACACCATGAAATCCGGCAGCACCGGGTCGCCATATACACCGCGCGGCCCAATCTCGCGCATCAGATGCATGCCCATTGCATAGCCGCCAAGCGCAAAGAATGCGCCGTGCCCAAGCGACAAAATCCCGCAATAGCCCCAGACCAAATCCAAAGCCACCGCCAGCAGCGCGTAGCACAAATACTTGCCAAACAGCGACACTGCAAAGCTGGGCAGGTGTGCACTGGAGCCTGGCTCCATCGCCAAGTTCAACACAGGCACTGCGACGGTGAACGCGAAGAGGACCCCCAAAAAGATCCAGGACCGCAAGTCAAGGGCGCGGAGGATCATGGATCAGGCCTCCACCGCTCGACCGCGGATCGCGAACAAACCGCGCGGACGTTTCTGAATGAACATGATGATAAAGAACAGCACCAGGATCTTCGCTAGCACCGCA
>JAHQVS010000295.1 GCA_019634215.1 Paracoccaceae bacterium
CTGGCGTACGAGGTCATCGGACGTGCGAAGATGACGACAGAATCAGACCTCGAAAACTGGCTGAAGTCATGCCGCAAAGATCCAAAGGGCCAAGACTCTACCTCAGACGCAAAACTGGCCGCGCGGCCACCTGGGTCGTCCGGGATGGATCGTCAGAAGAGAGCACGGGTTGCGGCCAACATGATCGCGAAAGAGCTGATCTCTACCTCGCGGATTACATCGCCCGCACACACCGGGTCACGGGCGCGCCGAGGCGGCCAAACGAGCTGACCATCGCGGACGCGCTCAGCGCCTACGCGCGCGATCGGGGCGGCGAAGTCGCAGCGCCCGCCACGCTTGGTTACTCAATTCAGGCGCTGCTGCCGTTCTGGGGTGAATGCTCTGTCGCCGACATCAAGGGCGAGACATGCCGGCGCTACGCCGCAGAGCGCGATGTGGCGCCCACCACCGTCCGCCGTGAGCTTGGGGTGCTGCAAGCGGCCTTGAACCACTGCCGTCATGAGGGCCTGCTGATTGAGGCGCCGCAGGTCACGCTCCCCCCGCGCGGTAAACCCCGAGACCGCTGGCTGACGAAACCCGAAGCGGCCAGACTGCTCCAGGCCGCGCGGGGAACCCCTCACCTCGCCCGGTTTATCCTGCTCGGATTGTATACAGGATCGCGCAAGGGGCCGTTGCTGGAGCTGCAATGGCAACCGAACACCGAGGGCCACGCCTATGTCGATCTGGAGGCGGGGCTGCTCTATCGATCGTCGCAGAACACCCGCGACACCAAGAAGAAACGGCCAACCGCCCGGCTGTCGCGCAAGCTGATCACACACCTGCGGCGCTGGCGCGCGGACAGCCGGAAGCACGTGATTGAATGGCGCGGGAAACCCGTTGCAAGCGTCAAGCGCTCCTGGGGCGACGCAGTGGCGGCGGCGGGCCTCAACGACAGTGGGCTGGTCATTCACTCCCTACGCCATACAGCGATCACCTGGGCGATGCAGCGCGGCGTCCGCCTGGCCGACGCCTCGGGCTATTTCGGCGTAAGCGTCCGGGAATTAGAGACGACCTATTACCACCATCACCCGGACTTTCAGGCGTCCGTGGTGGATGCGATTGATGGGGTTCACAGGTGAAACTGGGGACGAAGCTGGGGACGAAGAAAAACGGAAAGGCATTAAGTGATTGATTTATATGGTGCTGCTGGAGAGAATCGAACTCTCGACCTCTCCCTTACCAAGGGAGTGCTCTACCTCTGAGCTACAGCAGCCCTTTGTCTTCCAGACAACTACTCCGAGCGATATATCGAAGCAAGCGGGCCATGGAAAAGTGCTTATTTTCTAACGACTCGCACCTAAGAGCCGTTTCGGAACAAAGCAATGCTCCACTTGTGAAAGATACAGGCGTCGCGCTTTGAGTGGGCGTTTGGTATGGCGTGAAAGCGGTAAACGCAAGTCTAAAACAACGCCAAAAATTCAATGTAAGCAGTTAAGGCCGGCGCGCCAATGAGCGCGGGGGGCACGGCGTCAAGGATGGTTAGAAGGGGGGCGGGGAGCATGAGCGAGGACAAGGATGGCAAGCCCGGTGCAAAGGGCGGGCGGGCGACCATTGCGGGAGCTGGGGAGGAAGAGCGTAAGGCGCGGCTGGGGGCGGCGTTGCGGGCGAATCTTCAGCGGCGCAAAGCGCAGGCCCGGGGCCGCGCTGATCTGGAGCCAGGGGCGCAGTCTGAAACGCCGCCGCCCACCTCACAGCCTGACGAGGAATAGCGCTCAGCGACGGTTTGGGTACATTCATTGAGGCCATGGCACAGGTGAGAGAGAGCGGCCGCAGGCAGCTCCTCTTTACTCAAATTGACCTCGGGGTTGAGGTCAATTGGCTGCAGCTTCAGGGAATTGCGGCGCCGCTTGGTTGCAGGCCGCCGTGCTGTCGGCGTATTTGACCGGATTGATCTCCAACCTGGGTCCTTACGCGACTCTGGACGGTGAGAACGGTGAACGAGGCGACGGCATATGGATAGAATCGTGGTGACCGGCGGCAAGCCGCTTCAGGGCGAGATCGACATCAGCGGGGCGAAGAACGCCTGTTTGACCCTGATGCCGGCGGCGCTGCTGACCGATCAGCCGCTGGAGCTGACCAACGCGCCCCGGCTGGCCGATATCGACACCATGACCAAGCTGTTGGTCTCATTGGGGGCCTCGGTTCAAATCTCCGAGCAAGGGCGGCGGCTGGTGATCCAGGCGGCGGCATTCGAGGACACGCTGGCGCATTACGACATCGTACGGAAAATGCGGGCGAGCATTCTGGTGCTCGGGCCGATCTTGGCGCGCGAGGGGCGGGCCACGGTATCGCTGCCCGGCGGTTGCGCGATCGGCGCACGCCCGGTGGATCTGCATTTGAGCGGATTGGAGCGGCTTGGCGCTGAGTTGGAGCTGAAGGACGGCTATGTGCACGCCCGGGCGCCGCAAGGGCTGAAGGGCGCGGAGATTGATTTCTCGGCGGTCTCGGTCGGGGCGACGGAAAACCTGATGATGGCGGCGACCCTGGCCAAGGGCGTCACCGTGCTGCGCAACGCCGCGCGTGAGCCAGAGATCGTCGATCTGGCGCGCTGCTTGCGCAAGATGGGCGCGGAAATCGAGGGCGACGGCACCGACATCATCGAGATCGAGGGTGTGGACCGGCTGAGTGGGGCCTCGCACCGGGTGCTTCCAGACCGGATTGAACTCGGCACTTATATGCTCGCCCCGGCGATCACTGGCGGCGAAGTCGAGCTGATTGGCGGTAAGAAGCGGCTCGTGAGCGCCTTGGTCGAGAAGCTGGAAGAGGCCGACATCTCTGTCGAGGACACTGAGCGCGGTCTGAAGGTCAAGCGGCGCAATGGCCATATCGAGGCGCTGGACATCTCGACTGCGCCGTATCCGGGCTTTCCGACCGATTTGCAGGCGCAGATGATGGCGCTGCTGACCCTAGCGCGCGGCGTCAGCCGGGTGGAGGAGACCATCTTCGAGAACCGCTTCATGCACGCCCCAGAGCTGATCCGTATGGGCGCTAAAATCGACGTGCAAGGCGGGATCGCGCATGTGCAGGGCGTCGACAGCCTGCGCGGCGCGCCGGTGATGGCGACCGATTTGCGCGCCTCAGTCAGCCTGATCCTGGCCGGTCTGGCGGCGGAGGGCGAGACGGTGTTGAACCGGGTTTACCACCTCGATCGCGGCTATGAGCGGGTGGAGCAGAAATTGGCGGGATGCGGCGCGCGGATCGAACGTTTCAAGGATTAACGCCCATCGGCGCAGACCCAGATCGACGTTAAATCCTTGACCCTGCTTCCGGGCTTGTCTTTGTGAGCCGAGCAAGGGTGATGGAGGATTATGTGAGCGGGTCGAATAAAGACGCCTCTTTTCTGGATGAGTTCAAGCCGGCGCGGTTAATGGCGCGAGACCCTGAGGATCTCGCGGTGATTTCGGCGTTGTTGCAAGACGCGGTCACAGTGACACAGGACGTCGTGTGGCTGCCCTCCAACCGACGCTTCGCGTTCATGGCCAACCGCTACCGTTGGGAGACGCCGGAACAAGAGGAGCGGGTGCGCTGCGGCGTACATTTGGACGGGGTGGCGCAGGCGCGCTGCAAAGGTTTGGATCTGACGGTTAAGGACCAGCCGATCATGATCCTCGCCCTCAACTTCGAACCGGACGCCGAGCCGCCGGGCGGGGTGTTGCGCATCGCCTGCGCATCGGCGCCGCAATCCGGGGAAACGGTCGAGATAGAGCTTGAGGTCGAAGCGCTTGAGATCGGCTTGAAGGATGTGACGCAGCCCTGGCCCGCCAAGGGCCGCCCGGCCCATGAGGTCGGTGGTGAGGAGCTGTAAGCCGCCGACGCGCTAAAATGCCCCCAAAGCCGTTCGTTGGGGGTTGCTTAGGCATTGGAAGGCATACTCATCCCTTGACGCTGCAAATCAGGGCGGCTCTCCGCCGCCATAAGACAGGGAGCGGTCCGAGCCGTGTCGACCCTCGCCAATCGCGATTGTCTCGATGAAGCCGCGCTGCGGGCTATCCTTAGCGCGTTGCCTGACGCGGTGTTATGCCTGCGGGATGACGACCGAGCACTGTACGCCAACGAAGCGTTCGAGCGCATGTTTCAGCTCTCCCCTGGTACGGCGACCACCCGCGCCGGGGCGGAGTTTTTAGCCGACACACAAGAGGCAGAGCGCGCCGCGTTGGCTTTCTCGGATGGCGTGACGGCGAAAGAACTCCTGAAATATCAACGTGCTGATGGCCAGATATTTCCGGGCGAAACCAATTCGTCGCCATTACGCGACGCCAACGGCGCGATAGTGGGGACGTTGCGAGTCATCCGCGATGTCGGCGAACAGCGTTTGGCTGATGAGACCCTGCATGGGCTGTACGCCCTCTCCTCCGCGCCGGAGCTGTGCGCCTCGGAGAAGGTGGAGCGGATTCTGCGTCTCGGAGCGGCCTATCTCGGGTTGCCGAACGCCGTGGTCGGGGCGGTCGAGGGCGAACGCTACCGGATTGAGTATGGTTTTGGGCCCGCCGCCCACCGCGATCAGAGTTTTCCCTTAACGGACGCGATTTGCAGCGAGCTGTTGGCCGCCGGAGCGCCGGCGCTGAGTTTTGAGGGGCCGGACAGGCTCGGTAATCGACGTCATCTGGGCCTCTCCGGCGCTGAAATCGGCGGCTATGTGGCCGCGCCAGTGTTTATCGACCATCTCGCCATGGGCACGGTCAGCTTCTTCGGAGCGCCGCAAGCCCGGGCGCTGCCCGCCAATGGGCGCGACTTCACCCGGCTGTTCGCGCATTGGATCGGATATGAGCTGTCCAGAGAGCGGGCGCTGGAGCGGCTGCGAGCGGCGCATGAGTTGGCGCAGACCAATTATCGCGCCGCCGAGGTCGCTAACCGGGCGAAGGCGCGGTTTTTGGCGAACATGAGCCATGAACTGCGCACGCCGTTGAACGCCATTCTCGGCTTCGCTGATTTGACCGCCTCGCGGCTGCACGGAGATCAATCCGAGAAATATTTTGAATATGCCGCTGACATCCGCGACAGCGCCAACGGGCTGTTGTCGATGATTGACGACCTGCTGCATCTGGCGCGGCTGGAGACCGGCCGCCTGGAGCTGGCGGAAGAGGAGTTGGACCTGTTCGAAGAAATTCGCGCCTGCGTCGCGCAAGCGCGCGGGGCGGCGATGGCGCGCGGTGTGGACATGTCAATGAGCGCGGGCGGTGAGGCGGTGACACTGCGGGCCGAACGGCGGGCGTTCCGCCAAGTCTTGCTGAATCTGCTCTCAAACGCGATCAAATTCACCACCTCTGGTGGGCGCATTCGTCTGGACGTGGCGCCGGGCGCCCCTGGAGGCGTAGTGATCCGCGTGAGCGACACCGGCTGCGGGATACCAGAAACCGACTTGGCGCGGATCTTTTACCCGTTTGAACAAGCCAACGCGCATCGATCGGAGCTGTTGGCGGGCCCCGGGGGCTCAGGCGTCGGGCTCGCGGTGTGCCGGGAGCTGATGGAGGCGCATGGCGGCGCGTTGACGCTGACGAGTCAGGTCGGCGTCGGCACTGTCGCGGCGATGACGTGGCCGTCGGAACGAGTTACGGGATCGCTCGCGCTGGCGGGGTGATGTTTTCAGGACGCCTAGATCAGAGAAGCCGCCACAGAAAACGCGTCCATGGCGCGGTAAAGCGCTGAGATCGACATCAAAAGCTGGCGGGGCTATCTAGGCCTCTCGACGCCGACGCGGATCTTGACGCCCCTACCCTTGCAGGCGACATGTTTCTGAAAGACGATCCCACCAGATTGATCCGCCAGAAAGCTCCCTCCATTGGTTTATCAGATATCGACTTCTCAACCAGATTTCGAAGACCGTTTCTCAGCACTGCTCAGCGCGAAACGGGAAGACGCCGCAGACGTGGACGCGGCGGCGCGAGAGATCGTGGCCGAGGTGCGGACACGGGGCGACGCGGCGCTGATTGAGTACACCGAACGCTTCGATCACGTGACGCTGACGCGGGAAACCTTGGCCTACTCCGCTGAAGAAATTGACGCTGGGGCGGCGGGAGCGCCGACGGCGGAAGTTGCGGCGTTAGAGTTGGCGGCGGCGCGTATCGAGAAATATCACCAGAGACAACTCCCGGAGGACGCGCGTTGGACCGACGAGGCCGGAATGGAGATGGGGTGGCGCTGGACTCCGGTCGACGCCGCTGGCCTCTATGTTCCTGGCGGCGCGGCGAGCTATCCATCCTCGGTGTTGATGAACGCAATCCCGGCGCGCATGGCAGGCGTCAAGCGCTTGGCGATGTGCGCCCCGGCGCCGCGTGGCGAGATGAATCCGTTGGTGCTAGCGGCGGCGAAACTCGCTGGCGTCACAGAGATTTACCGGCTTGGCGGCGCCCAGGCGATTGCGGCGATGGCCTATGGCACACAAAGCCTCGCCCCGGTCGACGTGGTGGTCGGCCCTGGCAACGCTTATGTGGCGGCGGCGAAACGGCAAGTGTTTGGCCGCGTTGGAATCGACAGCATTGCAGGGCCGTCAGAGGTGGTGGTGATCGCTGACGCCGACAATGACCCGGATTGGCTCGCCATGGACCTGATGGCGCAGGCGGAGCATGACACGGCGGCGCAGTCGATTCTGATCACGCCGGACCCGGATCTGGCCGAGGCTGCTCCCGCAGCCGTCTTACGAGCGCTGGAGACGTTGCCGCGCCGGGAGATCGCCGAAGCGTCCTGGAATGCCCATGGCGCGGTGATCCTGTGCGTTGACTTGGATGAGGCGGCGCGATTGGCCGACCGGCTGGCGGCGGAGCATCTTCAAATCTGCGTCGCTGATCCCGAGCCACTGGCGGCGCGGATACGCCACGCCGGGGCGATGTTTCTGGGGCGGATGACGCCGGAGGCGCTGGGTGATTACGCCGCCGGGCCAAACCATGTGCTGCCGACCTCACGGGCCGCACGCTACGCCTCGGGCTTATCGACCCTGGCGTTTATGAAGCGCACCACGGTGCTGAAGGCGACGCCAGAGGCGCTGGCCGCCGTCGGCCCTGCGGCGGAGATCTTGGCGGTCTCGGAAGGGCTGGACGCCCACGCCCGCTCGGTCGCGCTGCGCTTACGTCAGTTGAACACGCCGCTGATAAACACGCCGCTGACATCGGGAACCGAGCCCTCATGAGCAGTTTCGCCCCCACCGATAGACTTGGCGCCCTGGATATCGAGGCCCTCAGCGGCGCGGCGCCGTCCCCGGAGGTTGCACAGGAGCGCAAAGTCGCTGTGTTCGATCTGCTGGAGGACAACAGCTTCCGTCTGGTGCCGCGCGACGACCGCCCGGCGCCACCGGGGCCGTATCATCTCAAGCTGGCCGAGGCCGATCGCAAGCTGGTGTTCGAGATCTCGACCGAGGCGGACGGCTTGGTGACAAGTTTTCACCTATCCATGACGCCGTTCCGGCGGCTGATGTCAGAATACTTCGCCGTGTGCGACAGCTATTACGACGCAATCAAGACCCTGCCCGCCAGCCAAATAGAGGCCATCGACATGGGCCGGCGCGGACTGCACAATGACGCCTCTGAGCTGTTGCAGGAGCGGCTTGACGGCAAGGTTGAGACCGATAAGGACACCGCCCGCCGGTTATTCACCTTGATCTGCGCCCTGCGCGACCGAAGCCTAGAGGGAGGATGATCC
>JAHQVS010000296.1 GCA_019634215.1 Paracoccaceae bacterium
ATACGGGTTTGCGGCGAGCGTGCGGCGAACACCTGCGCCACCCCGGCGGCCAAACCGCCGCCTCCGACCGGAATGATCAGCACGTCGATTTGGCGGTCTGTCTGCTGCAAGATCTCCAGCGCCACCGTCGCCTGCCCCTCGATGATGTCTGAGTGATCGAAAGGGGGAACCTGGGTGGCGCCGTTCACAGCGGCGTAGGCGCGGGCGGCGGCGTAGCATTGGTCAAAAATGTCGCCGACCAATTGGATTTCGACCCGGTCGGTCCCGAAGGCGCGAGTCTTCTCGATCTTCTGCGCCGGGGTTGTCACCGGCATGAACACAACGCCGTCGACATCGAAATGGCGGCAAGCGTAGGCGAAGCCTTGGGCGTGGTTGCCAGCTGAGGCGCAGACGAACCGGCCCGGCCCTTCAGCCTGTGCTAGAGCTTTGCGGAAAAAGTTGAAAGCGCCCCTGAGCTTATAGCTGCGCACCGGGGTGAGGTCCTCGCGCTTCAGCAGCACATCCGCGCCGGTTTTCTGCGAGAGGTGCAGGTTATGCTGCAGCGGCGTCGGAGACAGCACGTCGCCCAGGGCGTAGGCGGCGGCGGCGACGCCGTCTAGGAAGCCGGGAACGACGGGAGCGAAAGGCTTGGGCGTTTGCGGGGACGGCGTTGAGGGCGGCGTTGAGGGCGGCATGGGCGGTCTCGGTGCTGTGGCGGCGGGCAAGGCCTCTGCTCATCACGCTGGGCGTCGCGGCGCAACCTGTTCTCGCCAATCCGTTCTCGCCAATCCGTTCTCGCCTTGCACCGCTCTCGCTCTAGCTTTGGATCAACTCTTTCTGAACCAAGGACCTGGGCCATGCGGCACCTGATCGCCTATCTGACCACTGTGACGGCGTTTCTCGCCATCGATTTCGTTTGGCTGACCCAGGTCGCCGGGCCGTTCTACTTTGAGCAGCTTGGCGACTTGATGGCTGATGAGGTGCGCTATGAGATCGCTGGAGGATTCTACCTGCTTTATGTGGTCGGGATTGTGTATTTTTGCGTCTCGCCAGCCCTGAGAGCCGGCAGCTTGCGTCTGGCTGCGCTGAACGGCGCGCTGTTCGGCCTGATCGCCTACGCCACTTATGATTTAACCAATCTGGCCACCCTGCGCGACTGGCCCGCAATCGTCAGCATGGTCGACATGGTCTGGGGGTTGGCGCTGACATGTGCATCGGCGTCGGCTGGCTTTATCCTGACACGGGCGATCTTGAAGCCCTCCGCAGGGAAGGCCGAAAATCAGGCATGAGACGCCACCCTTAGGCGCGCAGAGGTAGGGCTATACCGGCCCGACATTTGGTTTTCCGGCAGCCTATTTCGGGATTATGTTGTGAGTGATTCGCCCTCTAGGGGGCGCGCATGCATGCTTGAGTGCATTGGTATGGCTACAAGATGGCGTGACACCGGTTGGGCCTAGGGTCTTTGAGTTACATAGTGGTTCTGGGGCCGGAGAATTCCGGAAATGGGAGATATCTCTGGCGGCGGCGGTCGGTTTTATTTTGACGCGCAACCACCGCATGACATCTAAAATGCCAATGTGCTCATACGATGGGAGAGGCGATGCGCGCGATTGTGGTTGTGTCCATTTCAGCGATTGGCGCTTTCGTAACAACGGCTCAACTGGCGCCGGTGGTGTTCGATTTGCTGATTGGCCGGGACGCATTGGCTCCAATCGGGGCGCCGTCCAAGGCTGTTGCGCCTGCGCCGTCAGCTAACGCGAGCAAGGAGGCCGCAGCGCCGCCGGCGACTCGGGAACGTGTTGCCGCCGCTGCGCCAAAACAGACTTTGGGGCCTGAGTCTGTGGCGGCTGTTGCTCCGGCAGGACCGGTGGAGGACGACGCTGAGCAGGAAGCCCTCGCGCCGTCGCCCTCCCGGCCTGCGCTCGAAGCGACCACCTCCGACATCACCGGCCCAGCCACGACAGTCTCAACTCCGTCCGCTCCCACGATGACCGCTGCTGTCATCGCTGAATTGCAAGCCGCCGAGAATGAGGCGCCGCCGCCTCCTGGGGCCTTCGCCGTTGGCGCCGCTAAGCCCTCCCGCCCTCAACCAGTCAGCTCCGAACCGGCTAAGCGGGCGGAGCCAGAGTTGTTGGAGCAGGTTGTGGCGTCGCTCGCTTCGCCCAAAGGGACGCGGCCGGTCTCGCCAGAGCCGGAGCCGGTGACCTCGGCTTCCCTCACCACGCCGAGCAGTGTGGCCGCGCCAGTGGTTGAAACCGCTATCCAGCGTCCCGATACCCCCGTTGAACGCACGCCATCTAACAGACCCGGTCAAGTCGCCACGCATCTGGTGTCTAAAGCGGGTGTGAACGCGCGGTTTGCACCGGGCTTGGGAGAGGAGGTTTTGGCCGTTCTTCCCCTGGGCGCGCGTCTGGCGGCGTTGCCGATCGAGACGGGCGCTGCGCCGGGTTGGGGGTATTTTGTGGTGATCAGTGGCGCCGCCGCCGGACAGACGGTTTGGATTCACCGCAGTTTGATCGAAGCCGCCGCCCCTAAACAGGTGGCGCGCCCGTAAATTTAGCTGCCGCCTTGCTGTGTAGGTAGGTGTCTTTGGCTTTTGACGATGAATTACACGTCTTGTGAATGCCATCGCATCTTATAATATGGGATATATCTTGGATTGATTCGCTTGGAGCGGGGCGGATGTTTGACAAATATATTCTCGCTATCGGCGTAACGGCGCTGGCGATTGCAAGCGCCGCAGCGTCGGGAGGAGTCGGTTGGCGTCACTCCAAGGAGACGGCGTTTTACCCAGGGCATCGCCATGCCGCTGACGGCGCCGCTATCCACGCGCCTAGCCACAGTGGCGGCACCAATGCTGAAGGGTGCCATAACGGATCGGTTCCGTACCACTGCCATTAACCAGCTCATTTCCATTTGACCTTTAGGTCAATTACCATGGGCGGAGTATCGATATTGCCCCGTTGAAACGCGTCTCTCCAGAGAGGTGCGCGACGGTTGACTTGATCTCGCCATTGAACCGTCAAATACTAACGTAACGATTCAGATGGAGCGTTGGCTCGAATTGTATCGGCAACAGGCGCGTTAATGTGCTCGCTTGGCCCTTAAATAGCGCCCAATCGGCGTTTAAATGCATGTGCATGTTCTCTCAGGCGTTCCGGTCGGGACAATGGCATGTTATGCCCCCATTTGAGAGGGCGACAGAGGAGGTGACGCCATGAAATGGGGTCTGCTTGTTCGGGCGAAATTGATTGCGTTGTTAGGGATGTCTTCAGCCGCTGGCTTGGCCAGGGCGGATGAGGATACAGATGCCTGGGGGGCGGCGCAAAGCTCAAACACCCGGGAAGCTTATGAATCATATCTCTCCGCACATCCGTTCGGAAAACATGCGCCCGAGGCGTTTCGTTCTATTGTTGAGCTTGACGTCGCTACGAGCGATGATGTGGCCACGGCGGACGTCGCTAAAGGCGTACCGGGTGTGGACGCTTATTGATATGGGCAAGTGGCGAAACGCGTTTGAGCAATTCCTCGTAACCTGGGAGCCGGGGCGTCAAGCGTCGGCTAAAGCGCCAGTTCCAGAGGATAAAAAACGTCAACGGGTGGCCATGGTCGCCATTGTCGCTGTTTCTGCTGCGGGTTGCGCGCCGACCATGGCGGAGAAGCAGCCGAGCTTGACCAGCGTGCCGCATCCGCCGCCGCCGGTCAGCGCCGAGATAGAGGGGCCTGTGGAGCTGGTGGTGCCAGCCCAGGCTCAAGTGGTCAAACCACCGCCACCCTCGGTCTCTTATGTCTCGCCGAAGGGCGATCGCTCCGGTCGCCGCTATATTCAGTCCACTTCGAGCGAAGACACTCTGGGTTTGGTGGCTGAAAACGCCGAGGCGATTGGAGCTTCAGCCCAAATCGTTGAGGATGAAGAGGGTGAAGCTCTGGTGGTGACCTATTCCGGGGACGCCCAGGATTTCATTAATTGCGGCTACATCCTCACCACGGTCGCCGACGCCGAACCATCGCGCACTGACGCCACCACGAGCGAGGCGCTGTTTGAGGTGCCGGCCTCCCAGCGTGGCCTTGTGATTCGAAAAGAGCGCAAGTTGCGCGTCGACGCCCGCGCCACCGTGCGGCTGGTCAGTTATGTCGGCGAAAAGCGCTTCGCGGTGGCGCGCTCGACATACATTGTCAGTAAGGTTGTCGAGGCCAAGTCCGATGACGATGAGGTGTTGGGCCGAACGGTCGACGTGATTTCATTTGAAACCGGGGCCTCGGCCAAATTCCAAATCGGCACCGAGTGCCAATCTACCGGTACGTTTGAATTGAGTTTGTTAAAAGATCTCTAAGGCGTTTTACGGCAGACTATCTTTAAATCTGCTTTGAAGCCGCCGCCAACGGCGATCAGCTTCACCAAGTTGATCGCCGTTAGTTTTAGTAGGTGAATGGGTTTTGGGGATGAGCGCGTGATGAGCATGGACCCGAAAAACGGCTCCTATGGACTCGAAGATTTCCCCCCACTCAACCCGGCGGCGGCGCGCTTAACCATCCTGCCCAGTGGAGATGCGGTGCGCGCGTGCGACATTCGCGCTATTCGGCTGCGCCGCGCTGAGGCGGGGGCGATGTTGGAGCGGCCTTTGTTTTCGGTGGTGGCGCTGTTGGTTGATGGCGACAGCATTGAGCTTGGCGCCCAACTGTCTCAGGCCGAGGCCCAGAGAGTCGCCCGCAACGCCGCTCAGGCGGTGAATAAGGCGTTGAAAGAGACATGAGCGCTGCCGCCGGTGCTAAGGACCGGCTGATTGCGGTCACTGCGCTTGGTTTGGCGGGCGATGCGCTCGGGGCCGTCGCCGACACAGCCGCGCGAGAGGCCGCGCGCATGCGGGTCAAACTGCTTTTCATCGTCGACGGCTTCGATTTTGCGCCCTTGCGGGTGCGTGATGCGTGGTTCGAGCAGGTGATCGACACTCCCCGTCGCCGATGGAGCCACCCTGGTTATGATTGGGCCGGGTATCGGGAGCGCCAATTCGAGCTGATTGGCCGTAAATGGGGGCCCTTCACAGTCATCGCCTTCGGCGTTGCGCCGCCGCCGGGCTGTGTCTCCGCACTGAAGCGCGGAGCCGGGCAGCCGGTTCTGCGGAAAGGCTGACGCCTTCACCCCCGCCAAAAACTGTCGACCGGGTGTAACGCCCGCACGCCGCCAATCAACTCCATCAGAATTTGCGCCGCCTCAGCCGCACCATCTGCTGCTGGGAGCTGGGTGCGCGCCGCCGACAGTCGGGCGCGTTCAGCCGGATCGAGCAATTGGGCCATGGTCTCTTCGGTTCGATACAAATCGCTGTGGCGCAGTTGCAACGCATAGCCCCTACGAGCGGCGAAGGAGGAGCGGCCGATTTGATCGTCCATCATCGGGTTCTCATTAGGGACGAACGCGGTGGGCGGTCCGACGCTGAGAAGCTCATGGAACGAGTTGTAGCCCACGGCGCTGACGGCGAAATCAAAGCCGTTGAAATAGCGCGCGGCGGGGAAGATTGAGATTTCGCGGGCGCTCTCAGCGCGCAACCCCGCCAGCTCAGCCACGGGCCGCCGCCGCCCGCCGCCCTCGCGCCGCCAAGCTTGTGAACCGGTGTTGCCAGCGCCGCCAGCGCCGTTGAGCGCAATCGTCCAGCGGAGGACCCGGTAATCGACGTCGATGCGATCCCGAAGCAGGCCGCACACTCGCATCTCGACCGACGCCATGTCGAAATTGGAGCCTGAGCCGAGCATGATCAGCCCGCAGACGCCCTCCGGCGAGAGGCTGAGATCGGCGCGCGCCGTCTCCCGGCTCAACAGCTCCTTCGGGTCGAGCAGAGTGATGGGGCCTGTGCGGCGGACCGGGCCTGGCCGTCCAATGGTGACGCCGCGATCATAGTCGTCGGCGTAGTCACGCGGTTCGATGATCAGGTCGAAATTGCTCTCACGCTCGGCGACGTCGTCGCCATGATGCTCGCGCCACATACCGCGCCGCACCCAGATAAACGGCACGCCCGGCATGTCTTTCCGCGCCCGGAGTAGGCCCGCATAGGGTACGTTGAGGTCGCACACGACCGCTTGGAAATCATAAAAGCTCGTCATCTCCCGCAAATGTGCGCGCAGCCCTTCGATCCACCACGCGGCGTCTGCGACACGCGGGGTGAATTCGGTCAGAAATCCATAAGCCTCGGCCACTCGTGCGGCGTAGGACATGGTCAGAAACACCGGCTCAATCGAGGGCGGCAGCCGACGGGCGATGGCGAGCAGTCTCGTTAGATGCCCGAGGCCGACGCCATTTGGCGAGAGAAACAACACATGGCGTTTGCGGGGCCGCTCTGGCGCCAGGGGTAGGGGAGAGGCGGGTGGCGCTGGGGTCTCGTCCGCCAAAGAGAGAAGACGCGCCGCCATCTGCGCCGCATCGCCACTGTCTTCAGTCCAATCCCAGCGGGTGAGCGGCCATAGCGGCGCCCAACCGGCCAGCCGCGCTCTCGCCTGTTCTGTCGCGGGCGCCGCCATGAGCGCGCCGCCTGTGAGATCTCGGGCGTTGGAGGCGAGGCGGTGCGGGTCGAGCTGGTCAAACGCCGCCGCCACCGCCGCGCCAGCCCGCAGCACCGTGCGGTCGGCCCGAAGGCGCGGAGCAGGGGAGGGCGGGGCCAACACCGCGCCCACATCGGGGATCGCGGCCACTCGCGCCGAAGCCGTCGCGCCGGGATCGACCAGGGTTGCGGCGCCGGCCCGCAACCGGGCCTGAAGCGCCGCCGCCCAAGGTTGGGCCGGACGGGTCGCACTCAACACTGGCGACAGGCCGACACGGGCGCTCCGCGCCGCCAGCGCGTCGATTACAGCGCCCAGCGTTTCCGCTTCCGCTGGCTCCTGGCGCAAATCCAGGCAAAACACCACATCGAACACTGTCATTGACGCGA
>JAHQVS010000297.1 GCA_019634215.1 Paracoccaceae bacterium
AGCACTTCGAGCACTTGCGAAGGCGTTAACCCGAGATGCGCGCCGAAGCTCATCACTTCGGCCGCCACAGCCAGATTGCAGCCAGCGGCGAGCTGGTGGACCATTTTCATGGTTGATCCCGGTCCGGGGTGATCTCCTAAACGGAAGATTTTGTCGCCCATCGCCTGAAGCAGTGGTTCCGCACGGGTGAAAGCGGCGTCTGAGCCTGCGGCCATGAACGTCAGCGTCCCTCCCTCTGCCCCGACAGCGCCGCCCGAAACCGGCGCGTCGAGATATAGCCATTCTCGTGCTTCGGCCTCAGCGCCCAAGCGTTCGGCTTCACTGCTTGGCATCGTGACGCTGCAAATGATCAACGCGTTTTCAACAAGTTTACCCACGGCGCCCTGCGGGCCAAACAACACCGTTTCCGTCTGGGAGGCGTTGACCACCATGACCATAAGCGCGTCCGCTCCCTCACAAGCCTCAGCGACGGAGGCCGCGCGTTTGCCGCCTTGGCTCTCCAGCCAATCAAGCGCGGCGGGGGCGAGATCAAAGCCCGTGACCGCATGCCCGGCGCTGAGCAATTGTCCGGCCATGCCTCGACCCATGGCGCCAAGCCCTACAAAGGCGATGTTCATCAGGAAATCTCCATACCCGCCGCACCTAGAGCCAGTGGCGATCAGATCGGCTAAGCTCATCGCCACCGGCTTAAAAAGCAAAATCCGAGCAGTGCTTCGAATAGGCTAGCTCGTCGCTCTCGCCAAGCTACCGGTCCGCACGGTTCAGGCGCAATCTTCTTGAGGCGGGATGTCTCACACGCAGCATTTGCTTTGTCGGCGACGGTTGTGTTCTGTGCGACCCAGAGAGACAGGATGGAGAGGAGCAAAGAGATGGGTTTGTTTTCAAAACTGAGGGGCGCAGCGAACAAAAAGGATGAGACCATCGCGCGGGCCATACTGACCCCGGCGGTCTCCACCGCTATTGGCGACGGAGAGTTGAACGAGGCGGAGTTGGCCCAACTCGGCAATGTGGTCGCCTTCAGCCCTGTGTTCTTCGAGTATGATGGCAAGGGCCTAGCCGCCCTGGTCAAGAGCATCATTGAGGAGATTCAGGCCAACGGCCATGACGCGGCGATCGGCAAGGCGATCGCCGCCCTGTCGCCAGCGCTGCGCGAAACCGCGCTGTGTTTCGCGATGCGGATAGCCTTGGCCGACGGTAAGGTTGAGGAAGGTGAAAAAGCCTCCCTGGCCCAAACGGCAGGTCATATGGAGATTCCGCTAGAGCGCTTCCAGCAGATTTTCGAAGTGGTCGCCATCATGCAGCGCCCCCCAAGCGCCTGACCTCATGGCGGAGGCAGATGGCGACTATGGCGCAGGCGGCGATGCGCCGGAGCGATACAGCGATAAGCGGCTGAACGACAGTTTCTCTGTCTATCTGCTGCTCAGCGAGCCCTTGCAATTCTCGATGCGGGAGGTGGCGGAGGCGATTACCGAGGACTACCCGGTCCTCGGCCGACTTGGTATCGACATCAATCCAATCGACGCGCTGGATACGGGCGATGTCACCGTCCTCGGGGTGCTGATGCCGAAAGACGTTCCTGAATGTGAAGTTGTGACGTTCACTTCGCTGAAAGGCTCACTGGATGTCGAATATTTCGAGACTGCTCTCCAGCGCTTGATCGCTCCGGATCGCCGCGAAGATATGACACGGGCTGTTCAGTCCCATGTCAGCTATCTCTGCATCACTTGCGGTTCCAAGGAGAGTGATCTCGGCTCGCAGTTTCTGGCCGCGCGTATGGCCACTTGCATTGCCGCCGTGTTCGCCAAGCTGCCGATCTGTCAGGCGGTGTACTACCCCACCGCCAACATGATCACGACGCCTGACGAATGGGTTAAGGGCGCCGATAAGGCGGCGGCGCCTGAGTGGCCGCTCGAGATCTGGGTTTCCTGGATGTTCTTGCGTGACGAACGATATGGGGCCAAGGAAGCCTGGATCGGCTGCCATTCAGACGGGATGGCGGCCTTCAATGGCCACGAGGTGTGTTTCCGCCCCGCGCCGCTGCCGCTGCCGAAAGTGTTCTTGTACGCCTATACCGCCGTGTATCTGCCTCTGGCGGGCGGCAACGCCTTTCGCGACGGCGACACCGTTGGCGTGGAGGACTCCGACGAGAAAATCCGGATGCGGCTCGCCGTTGAGGGGCGAGAGATACTCCCCCATCCCCACGGCAACGTGGCGGGGACCGACACCTGGGTGTTATTCCACCCTAGCGCCGCTGAGAATGACGAGGCCCTTTTCGGCCCGCGCGCCAATGCACCGGCCCCGGAGGGCTTTGACAACAGCCTCCGACCCGAAGAAGGCTTTTTGCGCCGTTTGCTCGGTCGGCGTAAACATTAACGTTGTTGTTTGGCGCGGGGCGGCTTGCGCCGTTCGGCGGCGCGCGCCAGCATTTGGCCGACGAAAATCACCGAGATAAACAGACGATTAAGAGGAAGGACGCCGGGCATGACCATCGACATCCTGCAAATCGGGCCGATGACCGCACGTGTTGAGAGCGCGTTGGCCGACGCATATGCGGTTCATCGCTTTTGGGAGGCGGCCGATCCGCAAGCGTTGTTGCGCGAGGCGGGCCCGAAGCTGCGCGGCGTCGCCACATCGGGCGATAAGGGCTGTTCGCGTGCGGTGATCGAGGCGTTACCGGCTCTGGAGATCATCGCCAATTACGGCGTCGGTTATGATGGTGTGGATGTGGGGGCCTGCCGCGAGCGGGGGGTTCGTGTCACCAATACGCCGGATGTGTTGAACGACGCTGTCGCCGAGATGACCTTGGGCATGATGCTCTCACTCTGCCGTCGCATCCCCCAAGCCGACCGTTTTGTGCGGGACGGGCGTTGGGGCTCAAAATCGGGCAGTGGCGCTTTTCCACTCACAGGCGAATTGACCGGTAAGACCGTTGGCATTCTAGGCCTTGGCCGCATCGGCAAAGAGATCGCGCGCCGTTGTCAGGCGTTCAAGATGCAGGTGGTCTATCACGGGCGTAATCGCCAAGAGCATGAACCATTCCCTTTTTACGCTGATCTGACGGCCATGGCGCGAGATGTTGATTGGTTGGTCGTGATCGCCCCGGGGTCAGCTGAGACTCAAGGTCTCGTCAGCCGTCAGGTGATGGAGGCGCTGGGGCCGCAGGGGGCGCTGGTGAACGTCGCGCGTGGCAGCTTGGTTGATGAGCCTGCGATGGTGGAGATGCTCCAAACCGGTGCGTTGGGTGCAGCGGCACTGGATGTGTTTACCGCCGAGCCGAGTGTTCCTGAGGCGCTGTGGTCGCTTGAGAATGTGGTGCTGTCGCCGCATCAGGGCTCCGCAACCGAGAAAACCCGCGCGGCTATGGGCGATTTGGTGGTGAGCAACTTGGCGGCGCATTTCGCCGGTCGACCTCTGCTGACGCCGGTGGCGTAAGGGCGATAGCTCTCGCCCGTAGCCAGAACTGAGCGCAGGGTAGGGTTTCCGGCGAATAAGCGCGAATACTCGATTGTTTCAGGCCTCACAGTTTACGCGGCGATCACACCTTGCTGCTAAGCTCCTCCGTGCGGAGAAGCGAGGGCTAAAAGACATGCTGGAGCGATTGAGTATTGCACGCCGCATCATGGCGGGATTTTGCATTGTATTGGCGCTCTGTGCGGCCCTGGCTGGCTTTAGCGTCTGGCAAAGCCTGCAAATGGCGAACACCTTTAACGATTATCGCGCGACGGCGATCCAAAACATCGGCGTATTCAGCAATGTAGAAGCGCTTGATGCGGCGCAGGCGGCGGCGTTGGGATATTCATTGTCTCCCAATGCTGAGCGCGCTGAAGAAGTGCGCGCCTCCCTCACGCAGTTGAGCGCTGCTACGTCGGAAGCGGCGGCCTTGTTCGACGACGGGAATGCTCAGGATTTACAGAGCCTGGGCCGGGATGTTCAGGCCTATCGCGATGGTTTTGAGCAAGTTGTTCAAAAACAAGCCGAGATCACAGAGATACTCACCGCGTTTTCAGAGCGCGGCGAAGAGATTCGTGAAGCCTTTAACGCCGCGAAATTCGCGATCATTATGGGGGGCGACGCCGGCGCCGGCACGGATATCGCTCGCGCCAAAGAACTGTTTCTTGACGCTCGATACGAGGTCAGCGCTTTCGTCAGCAGCAAGGATGAGACCTTGTTCGACAAGGCGCGTCGGAACCTGTCAGAAGCCAGCTCGGTCGCTGACACTCTTTCGAAGCGTGCTACAGGCGGCTTGAAGGACCAAGCGGAGGGGCTTGCTGGCGCACTGGCCCAGCAGGTTGAGGCGCTCGCACCGCTGAAGGATGTGGTGTTAGCTCAGCATGCCGAGAAAATGGCCTTGTATGAGGAGATCGGCCCGTCCTTGAGAACGATGTATATCTCTGTTCTGGAAGAGGTCACCACTCGCCAGAAGGAGCTGGACGGTGTTCAGACCGCTGCATTTAAAGAAGCCACGATCATTTCTGGCGCGCTTGGGGCGGCTGCGTTGGCGATCGGCGCCGTGCTCGCATATGCAATCGGTCTTTGGATCTCAGGCGCGGTAGCGGGCATGGCCCGGAGCATGACCAAGCTCGCGGATAATAACCTAGATATCGTCATACGAGGTGGTGAGCATCAGCATGAACTGGGCGCAATGGCGCGGGCGCTGGCGGTTTTCCGTGATAACGCGGGGCGGGTCTCGCGCCTGAATCAAGAGCGCGTAGAGGCGGAACAAGCCAGTGCCGAGGCTCGCCGCGCTATGATGAACGAGTTGCAGGCCGAATTTGGCGCTGTCGTCGACGCCGCCATCGCTGGTGACCTTAGCGTTCGCGCTGATGCTAAATTCACCGACCAGGAGCTGAACGTTCTGGCCGACGGCGTCAACCGTCTGCTCGACACCGTCGAGGCCGGGGTGGCTGAGACCGGGCGCGTGCTGTCTTGCGTCGCTGAGGGTGGTCTCAATGAGCGCATGCAGGGCGATTTCTCCGGCGCCTTCGCCGAATTGCAGACCAATGTGAATGTCACCGTCGGCCGTTTGAGCGAGATGATCGCCAAGATTGTCGAAGCTAGCGGGGCCATGCAGACCCGGACCGGCGAGATCCACGGCGCGGCGGGAGATATGTCGAAGCGCGCCGAAAGCCAAGCCGCAGCGGTCGAAGAGACGGCGGCGGCGATGGAGCAGATCAACAGCGCCATCGATCATTCCGCATCTAACGCCCACGCCGCGCGGAATTTGGTTGATGAGGCCAACAACCGCGCCAATCGCGGCGGTGAGATCGTGGACGGGGCTGGCGCGGCCCTGACTGAGATCGAGGCCGACGCCTCGAAGATTGGCGACATCATCACGGTGATCGACGGTATTGCGTTCCAGACCAATCTCTTGGCGTTGAACGCCGCCGTTGAGGCCGCGCGCGCCGGTGAGGCAGGGCGAGGGTTCGCCGTGGTGGCTCAAGAGGTGCGTTCCCTGGCCCAGCGCTCAGCCGACGCCGCTAGTGAAGTGCGCGGACTGATTACCGACAGCAGCCAGCGCGTGGGCGAGGGCGTGCGCCTGGTGCGTGAGACCAAGCAGGCGCTGGAGCAGATTACTGAAGCCGTTGGCCAGGTCGCGGACAAGATCAGCGATATCTCTCGCGCCTCAAACGAGCAGACCGAGAGCGTGCGTGAGGTGACCGGCGCGGTGTCGCATATCGACGGCATCACCCAGAAGACATCCAGCGCTGCTGAGGCCACAGCCAGCGTGGCTGATCGCCTGACTCATCAGGCCGAGGAATTGCGCCAAATTGTCAGCTTCTTCAGCGCGGCGCAGCAGCCGTCGATAGAAAAGGCTGCTTGATTGCTATGAATTGAGCGGGCGTGAAATACTTCCTTTCGTCCGCTGTTTCGCCCGCGCGTGCTTCCTTAAAATTCGATCTTCTGGGCCCCATACACATGCCCAACGAGGTCTTTTTGAACAATGACCGCATAGCCGCGCATCTTCGCATCAATCGGTGCGCGGAATTCGATGGATGAGTTGGCGTCCCACTCGCCGACCTGATCAAGAGTTCGGGCGACATTGTGATAGGTGATAGTCCTGCCGGCATTCTCGCCATGGCGGATGCTCACATCATGTGGCCCGGAATAACCGATCAGCCATACCGTCGCCGGCCCGGCGAGGTTGGTGAAGACCGGAGAAATCGTCGCGACCAGATCATTTCCTTCACGGATCAGGGTCACCTCGGCGTCGCTGGGATTGCGCAGGTGGCCATCAATGGCGGTCATCACCTGCACCGCTTGGTTGCCGACCACGGCCTGGCGGCCCTGCACGACGATTTGGGGCGTATAGATCGTGCGGGCCCCGAAGCTGGATTGATAAGCGCGTTGCCGGAGCGTGTGCTCAGGTTTGCCGAATTCGTCACGCCAACCGAGATAGTCCCAATAATCAACGTTTAACGACAGCGCCACCACATCCTTGTTGGCGGCGTATTGCCCCAAGATCTCATCGGCGGGCGGGCAGGAGTTGCACCCTTGGGAGGTGTACAGCTCGACCACCACCGGCCCGGCCGGGGAAGCTGAGGCGCCTCCGAGGGCGATCATGACGGCAGCGCCGAGCGCGCGAATGGTGACGGCAGGCATATCGGCTGGACCCCTCGATCTGTTCCGCCACCCCATGTAGCTGAGACCGGCGGTTCGCGCCAATCAAGCAAGGGTGAGAGCTGTTGCGGCTGCTTCTCGCGATTGTTTGATGGGCTAGCGGCCTAGATTTTCCCGCAACCGCCCCCGCCGGGCGTTTCCAACTCCAGCACGTCGCCGGCCTCGACCTCGGTTTTGTCCGCCGCCTCCAGCTCTATGATACCGCCCTCTACCCGGTAGATTCGGGTGCGGCCGACCGCGCCGGCGTCACCGCCGTCCAGGCCGGGAGGCGGGGTGTCGCGGTGGCCGGACAGCAGCGCCACGGTCATCGGCTCCAAAAACCTTGTACGCCGCACCGTTCCATCGCCGCCGCGAAACTTACCGCCGCCACCAGAGCCGGGGCGCAGACGGAATTCCTCCAGCAACACAGGGAAGCGCCACTCCAGGACCTCCGGGTCTGTGAGGCGGGAATTGGTCATATGGGTGTGGACGCCTGAGGCGCCGTGATGGCCGCTGCCATCATTCAAGATTCCGGCTCCTGCGCCGCCACAGACGGTCTCGTAATATTGATGGCGTTCATTGCCCCAGGTGGTGTTGTTCATGGTGCCCTGCGCGCCGCCCATCACCCGAAGCGCCAGAAACAGCGCGTTGGTGACGCATTGGCTGGTCTCGACATTCCCGGCGATAATCGCTGCCGGATACTCAGGCGAGAGCATCGTGCCTTTCGGCAGCACCACGTTGAGCGGCTTCATGACCCCTTCATTCATGGGGATCGAGTCGTCGACTAGGCAGCGGAACACATAAAGCACCGCCGCCCGTGTCACTGGCTCGGGGGCGTTATAGTTGGTCGAGGTCTGCGGGGTGGTGCCGGTGAAGTCGACGGTGGCGGAGCGGGAGGCGTGATCGACGGTGATCTTTACCCGAATCTCACGCTCCTCGCCATCGAAGCCAGGGTCCATCGGGTAGACATACTCAGCGTCCTTCAGCGCCGAGATCGCGCGGCGCACGGACTCCTCGGCGTTGTCCTGCACGTGGCGCATATAGGCTGAGACCGTCTCAAGCCCGAACTGCGCCACCATCTTGGTCAGCTCCTGCGCGCCTTTTTCACAGGCGGCGAGCTGCGCTTTGAGGTCGGCGACGTTTAAATCGGGGTTTCGGGCCGGGTATTGCGCCTCAGTGAGCAGCGTTCGCAGCCCATCTTCGTCAAACTTGCCCTGATCGACCAGTTTGAAATTGTCGATATAGACGCCTTCATCATGGATGCTGCGGCTGTCCGGCGGCATCGAGCCTGGGGTCAGGCCGCCGATGTCGGTGTGATGGCCGCGGGAGGCAGTGAAGAACAGGATCTTGGTTTTGTCTGCGTCCCACACTGGGGCGACCACCGTGATGTCCGGCAGATGGGTGCCGCCGTTGTAGGGCGCATTCAGAGCGAAGGCGTCTCCGGGTTTGATTTCAGGATTTTGGGCGATGACTGTCTTCACGCTGGCGTTCATCGAGCCGAGATGCACCGGCATATGCGGGGCGTTGGCGATCAGGTCGCCTGCGGCGTTGAACACTGCGCAGGAGAAGTCGAGCCGCTCTTTGATGGTGACGGAACTGGCGGTGTTCTCCAGCACAGCGCCCATCTGTTCGGCGATCGACATATAGAGATTATTGAACACCTCCAGCATTGCCGGATCAGCCTCGGCGCCGATGGCGCGGCGGTCCGGGCGCGGCGTGGCGCGGCGCAGAACGATATGATCCTTACCGGTGATTTCGGCGCGCCAGCCGGGTTCGATCACGATCGAGGTGTGCGGCTCGACGATCACCGCAGGGCCTGTGAGGCGGTCGCCGGGGCGCATCGCAGCCCGCCTGACATAGCGTGCCGAGGCCCAGTCGCCGCTGGTGAAGAAACTCGCTTCCAGGGCGGTCTCGATCTCTTCTTCTGTGCGTTCGGCGGTCTCTATGTCCGGCTCTGACAGATCTGCTGCGCGCCCGATCGCCTCGGCGCTGACCGCTTCGATCACCAGCGGCCGCTCTCCGGCGTCAAAGCCGAAGCGGGCGCGGTGGGCGGTGTTGAAGGCGTCGCGGATTTCCTGGTTGGCGCCATAGGAAACCGGCAGCGCGGTGTCGGTGCCCTCGATCTTCACATATAGGGTGTGAACCGTGTTGATGGCCTCGCGAGCCACGCCTTGCATGGCCACTTCCTGCGATGCCTCCATCGCCAACTGATCCAGCAGCGCCGCCGCGCTCAGGCGGCTCTCGTCATCCAGTCTTGCTTCGATTGCCTGCTCGCGGTTGGCGCGGATGTCCGCCAAGCCCATGCCGTAGGCTGACAGCAGCGAGGCCATGGGGTGGACCAAACAGGTGTCTACCCCCAGGGCGTCCGCGACCAGACAGGCGTGCTGCGCCCCGGCGCCGCCGAACACCGTTAGGGCATGGTCGGAGACGTCGTAGCCGCGTTGCACCGAGATCTTTTTGATCGCCGCCGCCATATTCTCGACAGCGATTTGCAGAAAGCCCTCGGCGATTTCCACTGGCGACTTCGCGGCCTGACCGCGCGCCGTGTTGTCGGCGTTAATCTTGCGGGCCATGGTGTTGAACATCAGTTGGGTCGAAGGCAAATCCAGTGGTGCATCAGCGTCGGGACCGAAGATCATCGGGAAGAATTCGGGGCGCAGCTTGCCGGTCAGCACATTCGCGTCGGTCACGGCCAGCGGCCCGCCTCGACCGTAGCAGGTCGGGCCGGGATCAGCGCCGGCGCTGTCTGGGCCGACGCGCATGCGTTGGCCGTCATATACCAGCAACGATCCGCCGCCAGCGGCGACGGTGTGGATGTTCATCATCGGCGCCCGAATCCGCACCCCGGCTATTTCTCCAGAGTAGGTGCGCTCGAACTGGCCGTCATAGCGCCAGACGTCGGTTGAGGTGCCGCCCATGTCGAAGCCCAGCACTTTTTCCAATCCAGCGATCTCGGCGGTTTTTGCGCCACCAACCACCCCGCCTGCAGGGCCGGAGAGGATGGCGTCCTTGCCCTGGAACCGACGCGCGTCTGTGAGGCCTCCGGCAGAGGTCATGAACATCAGCTTACCGGTTAGGGCGCGGGGCGAGGCGCCGTCGAAAGCGGCGGCGACGCGGTCGACATAGGCGCGCAGGATCGGTGACAGATAAGCGTCGACCACGGTGGTGTCGCCGCGCCCGACCATTTTCATCAGCGGTGAGACCGCATGGCTGGCGGAGATTTGGCGGAAGCCGAGTTCAGCTGCGATCTCGGCGGCGCGCGCCTCATGGGCGGGGAAGCGGTAGGCGTGCAGGAACACGATGGCGACCGCCTCGAACCCCAAGCCTTTGGCGCCTTCCAGCTCGTCCCTCAAGTCGACCTCGTCCAGGGGCGTCATGACGCGGCCATCCGCCGTGACCCGCTCCGAGGCTTCGATCACCCGGCCATAGAGCTGTTCCGGAAGGCGGATGTCGCGGGCGAACAATTGGGCGTCGGGGCGGTTTTGATAAGCGAGGCGGAGCTGATCCTTAAGGCCCCGGGTGGTGACCAGCACCGTCGGCGCCCCTTTCTTTTCTAGTAGCGCGTTGGTGGCGACTGTCGTGCCCATTTTCACAGCGCCAATGCGGGCAAGCGGGATCTGCTCCCGCGCACCCAGCCCCAGAAACTCCCGAATCGCCTGTAGCGCCGCGTCTTCGTAGCGCTCCGGGTTTTCTGAGAGCAGTTTTTTGGCGTGCAACGCGCCGGCTGGGTCGCGAGCGACCACGTCTGTGAAGGTGCCGCCGCGGTCGATCCAAAAATCCCAAGCGCCGACGGGGGGTAAGGCGGCGGTTTGCTCAGTCATGATGTTATCTCCACCGGCGAGCGGTTTACTGCGGCGTTCGTGGGCGTAGGGGAGCTTAGGCGCGCGCAGTCACGAGGACGGTGTGACCCGATAGCCGACACGGGGGAAATGTACGGCGACCGTTCCGCACAGTGGATTCTCCAGGGTCAAGGCGATCCGATCGCGGGACACGAAGCGGATCACGCCGCTCACCGCAGTTTCGCCGCTGTCTGTCAGAGGTTGGACCGAAGCATGCATACCAGGCGCCAACCCCTGCGGGTCAAGCGGGTCGCCTTGCTCCGGCGTGATCGGCGTCGCCGCCTTGGCGACATCGAGCGCTTCTTGCGGCGCCATCGGCGTCTGCGATCCATTGCCCAGAGCTTCGACTCGTCCGGCCCATGCGGTAAGGTTCGGGAACTGGCCCAGGAAGACGTCCGCCTCGGCGTAGCGGTTCTTCACGAACCAATAGATGAACCAGACCAGCAGGTCCGGCATCCCTGGCGCATCGCCGAGAATATACGCCCGTCCGCCGGAAAGCCGATCTTCGATCCAGCCGAGTTGGGCGCGGAGTTGGGAGAGTGTGTGCGGCAGATCCGCTCTTTCCTTCGCCATGTCGCCATCCGGCCCGAGATAGAGCCGGGTGCGGTCCGCGACTAGCGCGGGGGGCAGTTTGTCGGCTGCGGGGGCGAAGGCGACCTTCATCGCCGAGATGAACAGCTCATCGTCGGTCCAGCGCGACACCGCAAACGGCATGCCGAAACCGCCGCCAGGAAAGAAGCTCGGCTCGGGATGGCGCGCGTCCATCTCGGCCAAGATCAACTGGGTGTCACAATAAATGTCCGCGCCAGCCTGCAGCACCGGAATCCGGCGGTAGCCGCCGGTCATGGCGAACAGCTCCGGCCGTTCCGGGAGGCGGTTCTGCTCCACGGATCGCCACGCTAATTTTTTTAGCCCAAATCCCGCACGGATCTTCTCGGACACCGGAGAGGGTGGGTAATGGTGGAGAATGAGGTCGGACATTCGCATTCGCCTGTCTTTGAGGGGCAGCCCTTGCGCAGAGCTAAGACCTCAGCGTGTTATCACGGTCGCGTCGCGCGGCAAGCGCCCGTGGCGTCCTGACCGAGGAGAGGAACTCAAGCGGGATGACGACGGCGTGTGTTGTGTCGGCGACTGCGGCGGATCTGTCGGCGATTCGGGCGCTGTATAATTATGAGATCCGTGAAGGCGTGGCGCTTTGGTGGGCGCGGGAGCGCACCGAGGCTGAGATGGCGGCTTGGATATCCGGCCGGGTTGACGCGGGTTTTCCTATGTGTTGGGCGGACGCGCGATGGAAATCGTCGATTCCGAGGCGCAACTGGACGATTATATCAAGACAGCTGTGAACGTCTCGGGCGACAGCCCTGTTCTAGTGGATCAGTACCTGCGCGACGCGATCGAATGCGACGTCGATG